>CAYPQM010000073.1:10139-33018 GCA_964412845.1 uncultured Streptosporangiaceae bacterium | reverse complement strand
CGAGACGATCTCCTCGTTCAAGGCGATCTGCGAGGGCAAGTACGACCAGGTTCCGGAGCAGGCGTTCTTCATGTGCGGCGGGGTCGAGGACGTAGAGCGCAAGGCCGCGGAGCTGGAGAAGAAGTGAGCGAGCAATCCCTCATGCGCCGGGTACCAGGTAACGGGGTGCCGCGGTGACCTTGAGCGTGCGGCTGGTCGTGCCCGACGGTGAGATCTGGTCGGGGAACGCCCGGATGGTGATCGCCAAGACCCTCGATGGCGACGTGGGCCTGCTCGGTGGTCACCCGCCGGTGCTCGGCATCCTGGCTGAGGGCAGCGTGGTGCGGATCCTTGACCCGGAGGCCGCCGACGCCGCGCAGAGCAGCGAAGTGATGGTCGCGGTCAGCAGCGGGTTCCTCGCCGTTGCTGATGACCGGGTATCGATCCTGTCCGGTCAGGCTGAGATCGGCGCGAGGGTGGACCGCGCCGCCGCGCAGGCGCAACTCGACGCGGCGCTGGAAGCGGCCGGCCCCCTTGCTCCGGGAGATCCGGAGCCGACCGAGGTGAAGTACTCCCGGGCGCTGCTCCGGGCCGCGGGCGAGCGGTCCTGATTAGGGCCAGCGCGGAGGCCCGGAGGTGAGCGGAGCGCTGGCATTCGATGCGGCCTGGCTTTTCGCTGGCTTCCTCATCCTTGCCCTGCTCCTCGCGGCCGGCATCACGGTGCGCAGGATCCTGCTTGACCGCGGCGGCGGCACCGTGGAGTGCGGGCTGCGCCTGCCCGAAGGGGGCTGGCGGCTCGGCGTGGCCGCCTACCAGCAGGATGAACTGCGCTGGTACCACGTGTTTGGTGTCTTGCTGACCCCGGATGAGGTGTTCGAGCGGCGCACCCTGAACGTCGTCTCCCGGCGCAAGTCTGATCCGGTGGAGGCCGCGAGCCTGGGGGAGGGGGCCGTCGTGGTGGAATGCCGCGCGGGGGAGGCGGCCGACACGGTGGAACTCGCCATGGGGGAGTCCGCGCTTACCGGTTTCCTCGCCTGGCTGGAGGCCGCCCCGCCGGGCTCCTACCTGGGGCAGACCGGCTAACTGTCGGCCAGGCGCCCTAACGTTCCCCGCCGGGCTTCCACAGCACGTCGCCGCTGGCCTCATTAGCCCGGCGGGCGAGGATGAACAGCAGGTCCGAGAGCCGGTTGAGGTACTGCGCGGTGAGCGGGTTGACCGACTCGCCGCCCGCGTCCAGCGCCGCCCAGCAGGTGCGCTCGGCCCGCCGGACGATGGTCCGCGCCACGTGCAGCAGCGCGGCCCCAGGGCTGCCACCCGGCAGGATGAAACTGCGGAGCGCCGGAAGGCCCTCGTTATGTGTATCGCAGGCTTTTTCCAGGGTGGTGATGTACTCCCCGGTTATCCGCAACGCAGGGTAGGGCGGATGCTCCGTCACCGGATTGCACAGGTCGGCACCCAGATCGAAAAGCTCATTCTGGATTCTGGACAGCAGCGCCACCATGTCGCTGGACAGATTTCCCAGCGCGATCGCCGTCCCGATCGCGCAATTGGCCTCGTCGGTGTCCGCGTAGGCGGCCAGCCGGGGGTCGGTTTTGGGCACCCTGCTCATGTCGCCCAGCGCTGTCGTGCCGTCGTCACCGGTGCGGGTGTAGATGCGGGACAGCACGACGGGCTGGTCTCTGCGGTCGCGGGCCATGTGATCCACCGTAGCGGGCTATGTATCTGGGCCCCGGTACAGGGCTAAACCGGTCCGCTGATCAATACCCTGAGCTGGGGTATTCCCAAAATGGCAACAGTGTGGCATCGTATGAACACGAAGGGTAATTGCAGGCAGGAGCCATCAGCTCTGAGCCTGCATGGTCACCGCATCACGGAGCCAGGCGGTTCTCGGGGGCCCGCCAGCGCACACGGCGGCGACCACAGGGGAGGAGCGCGCTCCCGGCGTTTTCGCCGGGAGCGCGCTTTACTTTCTGCCGGGCTTCAATGAGCGCAGGGCTGCGCTGGCACCAGGCAATGGCATGACCCCCCAGCTACGCGCGAGTAGGGTGTCGCATAGTCCCGGAAACTGTGGCCGTGAGGGTGCCGTGTACGACTATGTCATCATCGGTGCAGGTAGCGCCGGATGCGTTCTGGCCTCGCGCCTCACGGAGAATCCGTCGGTGCGCGTCCTGCTCCTTGAGGCAGGCCCGCCCGACGACGCGGACGAGATACACATCCCGGCGGCGCTGAACCTGCTGTTCCAGAGCGCCTACGACTGGGATTTCCACACGGTCCCCCAGATGCGTGCCGACGGCCGGTCCATCTACTGGCCCCGGGGGCGCACCCTCGGCGGATCGTCGTCGATCAACGCGATGATCTATATCCGGGGCAGCCGCCACGACTACGACACCTGGCGGGATGAGTACGGCTGCTCGGGATGGGGCTACTGCGACCTGCTGCCCTACTTCCTGCGGGCCGAGGACAACTCCCGCGGCGCGTCCGCGTACCACGGGACCGGCGGCCCGCTGAGCGTCCAGGATCTCAAGCACAAGTCGCCGCTGACCAAGGCGTTCGTGGCCGCGTCCCAGGAGTGCGGGCTGCCCGCGAACGATGACTTCAATGGGCCCGCGCAGGACGGCAGCGGCTTCTACCAGGTCACCCAGCGCGACGGACGGCGCTGGTCAGCGGCGGACGCCTACCTGCACCCGGCGATGTCGCGGCCCAACCTGACGGTGCAGACCGATGCCCGGGTGACCGGGATCATCATTGAGGCCGACCGGGCCGTCGGGGTCCGCTACCTGCTGCGCGGCGAGGAGGAGGAAGCCCGCGTCGAAAGCGAGGTCATCCTCTCGGCCGGCGCGATCGGCAGCCCGCAACTGCTGATGCTGTCCGGTATCGGCCCGGCCGACCACCTGATCGCCCACGGCATCCGGGTGCATGCCGACAGTCCCGGGGTCGGCGCGAACCTGTCCGACCACCCGGTCGTCACGACCATGTGGCACACCCCGCGCAGCGCGGGCCTGTGGGAAGCGGCCGGCCCGGCCAACCTGGCCCGCTGGCGGTACCTGCACTCCGGCCCGCTGACGTCGAATGTGGCCGAGGCAGGCGGGTTCAGCCGGTCCATGCCGTCGCTTCAGGCGCCCGACCTCCAGTGGCACGTCCTGCCGACCCCGTTCACCCAGGGCGGCCTCGGCGACCCGGCGACCAGGGCCGTGTCAGTGCTCGTCACGCTGGTGTCCGTGGGCAGCCGCGGCTATGTGCGGCTGCGCAGCGACGATCCCCGGCACAAGCCGGCCATCGACCCGGCCTACCTGTCAGACAGCGCCGACATTGACCCGCTGCTCAGCGGGGTGCGGATGGCCCGGGAATTCGCCGCCGCGGCCGCGATGGCCAAGCTCTGCACCGTGGAACTGGCACCCGGTCCTGGCGTGCGCTCGGACACGGACCTGCGTGAGTTCATCCGGCGCGACCTCGGCACGCTGTACCACCCCGTCGGGACCTGCGCGATGGGTGGGGACTCCCGTTTGGCGGCAAGTAAATTGACCAGCGTGCTGGACCCGGAACTCCGGGTCCGGGGCATCGAGGGGCTGCGGGTGGTGGACGCCTCGGTCATGCCCGTGGTCCCCAGGGGCAACACCAACGCGCCGACCATCGCGATCGCGGAGCGGGCCGCGGACCTCATCTCCGGCCGGGCGCCGCTGGAGCCGGTGGACCCCGACCTGGCCGCCGAGCCGCTGCCCGCCGAGCAGCGCTAGCCCGGCCGGCGGGCAGGCCGGACCCCGGTCAGCGGTAGCGCTTGCCGTGCAGCAAGGTGACCAGGCTGATCGTCCGGCGCATGTCCTTGTCCGTGCGGCCCAGCGAGGTGAGGTTCACCAGCGGGCGCATCCGCTGCCGGGTGATCGCCTTGGGGTGGGAGAACTCACGGAGTCCGTCGGCGCCGTGAATCCGGCCGAAACCAGAGTCACCGCTGCCGCCAAACGGCAGAGCCGGCACTGACGCGAACGCGATCACCGAGTTGATGGCGGTCATCCCACTGCGGAGCGCCCGGGCGGCCTCCATGGCGAGTTTCCTGTTGCCCGCGAACACCGTGCCGCCGAGGCCGTAGCGGCCGGCGTTGGCCAGGCGGACGCCCTCCTCCAGGTCAGGAACCCTGGTCACGGTCAGGGTGGGCCCGAAAGTTTCCTCGGTGATGGCCCGGCTTTCCTCCGGCACGTCGGCGAGCACCACCGGGCCGACATATGGCTTGCGGATGCTGGACATGCCGCCGATCACCGGACGGCCGCCCCGGGCGAGTGCATCCGCGATGTGCCGCTCGATGATCTCGATCTGGCCCGGCATGGTCATCGGGCCGTAGGAAGCCTCGCGGTCGTCGCCGGGCCGCGCGGCGCCGATCCGTTCGGAAAGCTTTTCCAGGAACGTGTGGTAGACGTCCTCCATCACGTACACCCGCTCCACGCCCACACATGTCTGCCCGGCGTTGGACAGCGCCCCCCAGGCCGCCGCGTCGGCGGCCGCGTCCAGGTCGGCGTCCGCGCTGACCAGGAAGGCGTCCTTGCCGCCGCACTCGGCCACCATCGGGGTCAGGTTCTCCGCGCAGGCGGCCATGACCTTTTTGGCGGTGGCGGCCGAGCCGGTGAAGGCGATCTTGTCAACGGCGCTCTTGGCCAGCGACTGGCCGGTCTCGGCGGCCCCGGTGATCAGTTGCAGCACCGGCTGTTCCGGGACGACGTCGGCGAACGAGCTGACCAGCCAGCCGCCCACCGCGGGCGTGAGCTCGCTCGGCTTGAACACCACCGCGTTGCCCGCCGCGAGGGCGTAGGCGATGGAGCCCATGGGGGTGAACACCGGGTAGTTCCACGGCCCGATGACGCCGATCACGCCCAGCGGCTGGTACTCGACCGTGGCGGCCTGGTTGATGGCGATGAGCCCGCTGCGGACCCGGCGCGGGCCGAGCACCTTGCGGGCGTGCTTGGCCGCCCAGTCGATGTGCACGATCGCCAGGATGATCTCCAGCTGGGCGTCGGCCAGCGGCTTGCCCGTCTCGGTGTGCACGAGCTCCGCGAGCCGCGGCATGTACCTGGTGATGTGGGACTTCCAGGCGAGCAGCCTGCGCTGGCGTTCCTTCCACGTCAGGCCTGCCCACCAGCTCCCCGCGAACCGCGCGCGCTCGACGGTCGCGTCCACGTCGCTGGGCCGCATCGCGGGGAAGGTGGCGATCACCTCGGATGTGGCGGGGTTCACTGTGTCGAAAGTCTGCGCGGGGCCGGTCTGCCCGCGGGTCCACACCGTGGTGTCCATGGCCTTCACCATCGCCTTATCCAACGTTCCGATATGCAGGCCCCCGCGTGACAGTAAACCATCGCGAGAGCAGGCCAGATAGCCTGGCATGACCATCAGCCCGACATCGTGACCGCGCCCGAGGAGGAAGTGTCTTTCCTTGACCGATCGCCCGTATGTTCTGCTCAGTGTCGCCATGTCGGTGGACGGCCGCATCGACGGGACCGGCGCGGCCCGGCTGGTGCTGTCCGGCAGCGCGGATCTGGACCGGGTGGACGGGGAGCGGGCCGCGTCTGACGCGGTCATGGTGGGCGCGGGCACTATCCGCCGGGACGATCCCCGGCTGCTGGTCCGCTCGGCGGAGCGCCGGGTGGCCAGGGTCGGCCGGGGCCTGCCGGGCCACCCGGCCGGGGTGACGGTCACCAGCAGAGGTGACCTTGACCCGGCGGCCCGTTTCTTCACCCGCGACTGGTGGCCGGAAGGCGGCGCCGAGCCAGAGCGGCTGGTCTACTGCGCGAGCCCGGCCGTGGCGGCCACCCGGGCCCGGCTGGGCGAGCTCGCCGAGGTGATCGACGCTGGGGAGCCGGCGACGCTGCCCGAGATCCTGGCCGACCTGGCCGGCCGGGGGGTGCGCCGCCTGATGGTCGAGGGCGGCGCCGATCTTGGCAGCCAGTTCCTGACGGGCGGCCTGGTCGACGAGCTCCAGCTGGTGATCGCCCCGTTCTTCGTGGGCGACCCGGCGGCTCCGCGGTTTGCCCACCCGGGCAGCTACCCGCACGGCCCGTCGAGCCCGATGACGCTCGCCGAGGCCCGTCCGGTCGGCGACCGGGTCCTGCTGCGCTACCTGCTCGCCGATAGCCCGGGCCGGGATGGCGCTGGCCCGGATGGCGCTGGCCCGGGCGGCACTGGCCCGGGCGGCACTGGCCCGGGCGGCACTGGCCCGGGCGAGCCTGGCCCGGATGGTCCTCGCGCAGGCGAGCCTGGTACGGATGGCCGGGACCGGGATGGCCCGGGCCCGGACCGGGCCCGGGGCGGACGGGCCCGGCACGGTCAGCGAGCGGACCGGGGACAGCCCGGTATCGACGGTGACTGACCAGGCGGGCCTCGACGTTCCTGGCCCTGGGGCCGAGGTCGGTGGCGCCGATGCCCACTGGCTGGGCGAGGCCATCGAGCTGTCCCGGCGCTGCCGCCCGTCGCCGTCCGCGTTCAGTGTTGGCGCCGTGCTGGTCAGCGCCGATGGGATTGTCATGGCCAGGGGCTATTCCAGGGAGCGGGATCCGCATGATCATGCCGAGGAGGTGGCGCTCGCCCGCCTCGACCTCTGCGATCCGCGGCTGACCTCGGCCACCTTGTACAGCTCGCTGGAGCCATGCCGGTTCCGCGCGTCCAGGCCGCGGTCCTGTGCCGAGCTGATCATCGCGGCCGGCATCGGCCGCGTCGTCATCGCCTGGCTGGAACCGCCGATCTTCGCCCCAGGCGGCGGGGCCGCCCTGCTCAGCGACGCCGGCATCACCGTGCTGGAGATTCCAGAACTGGCCGCCCCGGCCCGGGCCGTCAACGCGCCGGTCCTGGGGGAGTAAGCGGCCGCTGCTGAGCCGGTCAGGCCTGCTCAGCGACGAGGCCCGGTTAAGTCGGCCAGGCCGGTCGAGTCGACCAGGCCCGCTGAGCCAATCACCTCGGCCAGGCCGGTTAACCCGGTCAGGCCCGCCAGTTGCGGATCCTGGAGGGCGGCACCGTAACGCATCGCGGCGAGCTGCCCGACGGCCGGGTGCGCGCCAAGCAACCGGGCGCTCTCCAGGCCCGCCTCGGCGGCTACCGCGGCCAGGTCGGCCTCGCTGAACTCGGGCCCGATAACGCAGGGCGCCAGCGCTATCTTGCTGACGCCGGCCTCCCGCAACTGCTCGGTCGCCTCCTTGATGCTCGCCGGGTCGCTGAGCGAGGCGGCCGCCACCGGCAGGATCAGCCGGGCGGCCAGCAGTACGGCGACCGTTCCGGCCACCGACAGGGCCTCGGCGTCGCCCAGGGCAGCCACGAGCACCCCCTCGGCGGCGCTGGCGACGCTCATCTGGCCGATCTGGTCTACCCGGGCCAGGCCCGCCTCAGAGAGGCGGGTGTGCAATGCCCCGGCCAGCACCGGGTGCGGGCCCAGCGGCTTGGCGAGGATAACCGGGTAGTTGCCTTGCGCGAGGACGGCTCCCAAGGCGGCGTCCGTCGGGCCGTCCGGGCAGATGATCAGGGGAACTACCACGGCGGACGGCAGGCCCTCGGTGCTGCGGAACTCGGCCAGGACCGTGCCGAGGCGCTGGCCACCGCCCTGCAGGTAGCCAAAACGCACCGCCACGCCCGGGCAGGATGCGCGAGCGGACGCCGCGACCCCGGCGGCGATGTCGTTGCTGGCGGCGCTTTCCGGGCCAGGAACAGCCAGTATCAGGGCCGGGGCCTCCGGCGGCACCGAGAGCTGGTGTTGACTGCGATGACGCCCGCTGAAGCGGTAACGCGAGGTGCGTACCGGAAGGGCCTCCGGGACACGGCCTTCAGTTCCCATAGATGGGAATAGTAACTAAAGGGGAATGATTCGGCCGGAAGATCCAGCCTTTCACCACCCTAATTCGCAGATGTGTCCGGCGGGCCGGCGGCGCCGCCGCCGTCGGCGCGCGGGCTGTCTATTCACCCGGCTGGTAACCATTTCCCGGATGAACCGGACATGATCATGGTCGCCGCGCGCCGCAAAAAGATGTGCTGATGGCCGGTGACGGCCCTGGCCCAGGTGCCGGTGTCAGGGGGTTCTCGGCTCCTGGACCCGGCGGTCGGAAGTTCCTGCCCCGCCAGCGCCCGAGAACCGATCGAGCGTGGCCAAGCCCGCGGGGAACAGGAGCGCCATCGAGAGAGCACTCAGCGTGTTAACCACCCATTCACGGGCTGACGGGACCAGGCCCCCGGAATCCTGGCCGCTCCCCAGCACAGCCGCGAGGACCAAGAGCACTATCGCAATGGGGAGCATAATGCGGCTCCGGCAGGACCTGATGGCCGGTCAGCGGCAGCAAGAAGATGACGACGGCCATCCCTGGGATCAGCGCCTGGCACGCGATGATCACGATCAGGTACCGCGCGGGAAGCGACCAGGTCTGGGCCGCCGGATCCAGGGGCAGCTCGCCGGGTCCGGCCCGTCTGCAGACATGCCGCCGTGCTCAGAACAGCCGGAGGGTGCCGTCGTCGGTGCCGCGCATGGTCTCGTAGTCGAGGGTGACACAGCGGATACCGCGGTCCTCGGCGAGGACGCGGGCCTGAGGCTTGATCTCCTGAGCGGCGAAGATCCCGCGGACGGGGGCGAGCAGCGGGTCCCGGTTGAGTAGTTCGAGGTAGCGGGTCAACTGCTCGACTCCGTCGATGTCCCCGCGGCGCTTGATCTCCACTGCCACATGGGCACTGTCGGCGTCCCGGCACATCAGGTCGACCGGCCCGATCGCGGTGGGGTACTCGCGGCGGACCAGCCGCCAGCCCTCGCCCAGCACGGCCGGCTGTGCGGCGAGCAGTTCCTGCAGGTGCGCCTCGACGCCATCCTTGCGCAGCCCGGGGTCAAGGCCGAGTTCGTAGCTGGAATCATGCCGGATCTCCTCGATGGTGATCCGGAGTTCCTCGCCCGTCTTGCTCACCACCCGCCACGCACCGGGAGACTCCTCCAGCCGGCAGGGCGGCGACATCCAGTTCAGCGGCTTGTAGGAGCCGCCATCGGCATGGACGAGCACTGAGCCGTCCGCCTTGACGATCAGCAACCGGAGCGCCGAGGGCAGATGAGCGGTCAGCCGTCCTGCGTAATCGACGCTGCACCGGGCGATGACGAGCCGCACGGAAGCCAACTGTAGCGGCCGGGCGGTCCGTGCGGCTGGCCGTGGCGGCAACGTGACATCCAGCGGCGGGTGGCCGCGGCCTAGGTGCTGGCCTAGGGCTGTTCCTGCGGGGCTGATTTCGGCAGCAGCCAGACCAGGCCGAGGCACAGCAGGGCGATCGAGCCGACGACGGCGACGCTGACGGTCATCGCGTGCCCGGCGCCGTGCTGGGCCTGCTGGCTGAAGTAGACGGTGGTGACCACCGCGGAGCCGATCGCGGCGGCCAGCTGCTGGACGGCGCTCAGGGCGCCGCTGGCGCTGCCCGCCTCAGCCGGAGCGACGTCGCCGACCGCGACGTCATAGATGCTGCTGAAGCAGGCGCCCATGCCGACGCCGAGCACGAAGATCGAGGGAGCCACGGCCCATACGCTGACCGCGGTGCCTTGGGCCAGGACCGTCGCCCACAGCCCGGCCGCGCCGGCCAGGGTGACGCCCAGGCCGATGATCACTAGCATCCGGCCGAGCTTCGCGACCAGCGGGCGGCCCACGAGGGATGAGACGATGATGCCGGCCATGACCGGGCTCAGCGCGATCGCGGCCGCGGACGCCGTGAGCCCGAGCGCGGTCTGGAAGAACAGCGAGATGACGTAGGCCAGGCCGTTGACTGCGGCGAAGAACGCCAGGCCGAGCAGCAGGCCGGCGGTGAATCCCCGGTTGGTCAGCAGCGAGGGCAGGATGAGCGGGTCAGCAGCCATCCGCTGGCGCACCCCGAATCCGGCGAACGCCGCCGCTCCGGCGGCCAGGCACAGAACCGGCAGCGCCGTCCAGCCCTCAGTGGAGCCTTCGATCAGCCCGTAGATCAGGCCGAGCATGCTGGCTCCCAGCAGTCCTGAGCCGAGGCCGTCGATGGGCACAGCGCTGGCCGGGCCGTCATGTGGCAGCAGCCGCAGCGCGGCGATGAACCCGATGGTGCCCAGGACGATGTTGATCAGGAATATCGGCCGCCAGGTCAGCCCGGCGATATCGGCGCTGATGATGAAGCCCGCGACGATGGGGCCCAGCACGGCCGAGGCGCCCATCACCGGCCCGAAAGCGCTGAACACGCGCGGCAGTTGCTCGCGGGCGAACGCGCCGAGCATGATGCCGATGCCCTGGGGGATCAGCAGCGCCCCGAAACCGCCCTGCACCAGCCGCCCGGCGACCAGCATGGCGGGATCGACGGACAGGCCGCAGACGAGCGAGGCGACGGTGAATCCGGCGATGCCGACCAGGAACATGCGCCGCTTGCCATACCGGTCACCGAGCCGGCCGCCCACCACGAGCAGGACACCCATGGCCAGGGCGTAGCTGGCCCCCAGCCACTTGATCAGTGACTCGCCGCCGCCGATGTCGCGGACGATCGTCGGTGCGGCGATGTTGGTGATCGTCGAGTCCATCAGGTCCAGTACGTCGGCGAGCAGCACGATGGCCAGGATCAGGCGCAGCTGGGTCGTCAATCGCGACGGGTCGGCCGTGCGCGGCGGCTGTGCCGTCCCGCGGGGATCGGATGTGATGGCTCGCGTGCTCGGAGCCTCGCCCCGGCCCGCGCTTTCGCCTGTCGTGGTCATCGCGCAGCTCGCTTCTCCTGGGAAGGCCAGGTTCTGGGGTCGCCGCAATGGCGGGCCGGCGGATGGCCGGCGCTGCTTCGAGGTGTTGTGGTGCGGGGCGCCCGAGACCGCGTCTATGCGGGCCTCAGGCGCTGCCCGGTCAGCCGCCCGGTGTGGCGCCCGGTTCCGGCCGGGGCGTCTGCAGAATCCCGTTGATCAGGACGCTGAAACCCCAGGTGAGCCGGTCTGGCCCGGCTCCGGACATGAGCTGCATGCCCAGAGCGGTGATGTGCGGGTAGGTGTCGGCGGGCGCGCCGAGCAGCGCCGCCACGAGTGCGTCTTCCTCGTCGCCTGCGTCGATCGCCCGTTTGCGGGTGCCCTGCTCGGCGGCGGTGGAGGTCGCGAAGTGCAGCAGCAGGTCCACCGCCCACGCAGCCCGGTCCGGAGCTACCTGGCCCGCGCTGAGCAGCGCCAGTATCGCCTCGGCCAGGCTGAAGTAGGCAGGCCCGGATGGCCTGGTCACCAGCGCCGACTGGGCCAGGCCCGGCTGCTCGAAAAGGATGCGGGTGTAAGACCAGAGGACCCTGATGAGCCGCTCTTGCCAGTCACCCTCCGCCGTGACCATGCTCAGATCGACCTGACTGAGCAACTCTTCAAGCATGGCGGCGTGCAGCTCAGCGGTGTTGCGGACATAGACGTAGAGCGACGCCGCGCCGGTGTCGAGTTCCTGGGCCAGCCGCCGCATCGTGACCCGCTCCAGCCCTTCCGCCTGCATCATCCCCACCGCAGCGGTGACGATGCCCTCGCGGGTCAGTGCGGGCTTGGCTGGCCGCTCGCGGCGGCTCACGATGGGACGGGCTTCAGGTGCCATGACCACACTGTAACGAACATGTTCGTTAAAAACAAGTTCCTTACGAACATGTTCGTCGGGTCAGCCAGTGACTACCGTGATCTCGCCGAGGCCAAGGTCCTGCACGGCGGCCTCGATCTCCGCCGCGTCGCCGACCAGGATCGTGACCAGGCGGTTTACCGGGAACGCCGCAACCACCGCAGCCGTTGCCTCGGCGGTGCCGGTCTGCGCCAGGCGCGCGTACAACTGCGCCTGGTAGTCGTCCGGCAGGTGCAGTTCCACCTGATCCGCCAGCGTGTCGGCGACCGACGCCGCCGTCTCGAACTCGAGCGGCGCGACACCCACCAGGTTCTGCACCGCCAGGTCACGCTCCGATTCGGTCAGCCCGTCAGCGGCCAGCGTGCGCAGCACAGTCCACAGGTCGCCCAGCGCAGGACCGGTGGACGCCGTGTCCACGGAACCGCTGATGGCGAGCAGGGACGCACCCGTCACACCGCCCGCAGCGTCCGGCGCGGGTGACCGCAGCACCTGCTCGAAGGCCCGCACCCCGTAGGTGTAGCCCTTCTCTTCGCGCAGGACCCGGTCCAGCCGGGAGGTCAGCGTGCCGCCCAGGCAGTACGTGCCGAGCATCAGCGCTGGCCATACCTGGTCATGCTGGTCCGGGCCGATCCGGCCGATGAGCAACTGCGTCTGGACGGCCCCGGGCCGGTCCACGATCACCACCCGGCCGGTGTCGTCGGCGGTCACCGGCGGCATGGGCCGTGGCCCGGTGGTGTCACCGGTCCATCCGCCGAGCGTGTCGGCGAGCACCGCATCCAGGTCGATACCCGTCAGGTCGCCCACGACTACCGCGGTCGCCGTGGCGGGCCCCACATGAGCCGCGTAGAACGCGCGCACGCCTGCCGCGTCGATCCGCCTGACGGTGTCCTCGGTGCCCTGGCGCGGCCGGGACATCCGTGCGGACGCCGGGAACAGCTCCTGCGACAGCTGCTTGACTGCACGCTGGCCGGGGTTGGCCAGCTCAAGCCGGATCCCGTCGAGGCGGTTGCGTACCAGTCGCTCGACCTCGCTGCCGGAGAACGTGGGCGTGTCCAGCGCCCCGGCGAGCAGCGTGAGCGCCCGGGACAGGCGGGAGACGGGGACCTCCAGCGAGACCCGGGCGCCCGGGTAGTCGGCGTGTGCGTTGAGCGTCGCGCCGCAGCGCTCCAGCTCGGCGGCGAACTCCTCGGCCGTGTGCGAGCTGGTGCCCTGGGACAGCGCGCGCACCATGATCGTGGCGATACCATCCAGCCCGGCGGGCTCGGCGTCGAGCGGCGTGTCCAGGCAGATCTCCACGGCCACCACCTGCTGCCCGGGCCGGTGACAGCGCAGCACGGTGAGCCCGTTGCCGAGGGTGCCGCGCTCGGGGGCCGGGAACGCCCAGGGCTTCGCCTGCCCGGAGGCAGGCTGCGGGTGCAAGTCCATGGTCACGACCGCCTCAGTCACCGCCCCGCTCCGTCCTGCTCGTCGCTCTCGCCGGCACTGGCCTGGCCGCCGGCCTCGCCGGCCGTCTCTGCGGGGGGCAACGGCTCGTAGACCAGCACCGCGCGGTTGTCCGGGCGCAGCCGCGCCGCGGCCACCGCACGGACCTCCTCAGCGGTGATGTCGAGGATCCGGTTCACGGCGGTGAACGCGAGCTGCGGGTCGCCGAACAGCACCGCATACCGGCACAGCTCATCGGCCCGGCCGGCCACTGTGCCGAGCCGGTCCAGCCATTCGCGTTCCAGCAGGGCCTGCGCCCGCTCCATCTCCGCGGCGCTCGGCGCCGCCGCGCCGAGCCGGGCCAGCTCCTCATCGACGGCCGCCTCGATCTGCGGGATCTCGGCATCGCCGGACGTCTTCACGTCCAGCCAGCCCAGCGAGGGGGCGCCAGCGAGCCGGAGCAGCCCGAAGCCGGCTGACACGGCCGTGCGGTCACGCCGCACCAGCCGGTTGTACAGCCGGGATGACATGCCGTCGCCGAGGACGGTGAGCGCCACTTCCGCCGCGTCGGACTCACGCGTGCCGTCGTGTGGCAACCGGTACGCGGCCATCAGCGCGCGCGCCGGCACCTCCCCCTGGATCTCCTCACGCAGTTCCGTGCCGATGATGTCGGGGAGCGTGCCGTCCCGGGGCGGCACCTTGCCGGCGTAGGGCGGGATGGAGCCGAAATACTTCTCGACCCACCTACGCGTCTGCTCCGGGTCGATGTCACCGACGACCGCCAGGACGGCGTTGTTCGGCGCGTAGTTCGTGCGGAAGAACGCCCGCGCGTCATCCAGCGTCGCCGCGTCCAGATCGGCCATGGAGCCGATGGGAATGTGGTGGTACGGGTGGCCTTCGGGGTAGGCCAGCGCGGTCAGCCGCTCGAACGCGGTGCCGTTTGGCACGTTGTCGTAGCGCTGCCGGCGCTCGTTCTTGACCACGTCACGCTGGTTCTCCATGGACTCCTCGTCGAGCGCGGCGAGCAGTGAGCCCATCCGGTCCGCCTCCAGCCAGAGCGCCAGTTCCAGCTGGTGTGCGGGCATGATCTCGAAGTAGTTGGTGCGCTCGAAACTCGTCGTCCCGTTGAGGGAGCCGCCGGCCCCTTGGACCAGCTCGAAGTGGCCGTTTCCCTTGACCTGCGCCGAGCCCTCGAACATCAGGTGCTCGAAAAGGTGAGCCAGGCCGGTCCGGCCCTTGATCTCATACCGCGAGCCGACGTCATACCAGAGACAGACCGCCGCGACCGGAGTCAGGTGGTCCTCGGAGAGCACCAGGCGCAGGCCGTTGTCCAGTTGGTGCTCAGTTGCCGTCAGGCCGCCGGAGCGGGCCTGCTGAGCGGCGGTGTGGCCCACGGGCGGGCACGTCCCTTCGATTGCGTGACAGGAGAGGTCCCACTGTATGCAAGGAGACCGGCAGGCCTGCCGCCCCGGCATCCAGGCGGCCGCGGTGAGCGGCGGAAAATATCTTCCGGGTCCATGTCGATCTGGAACCGGGGTGTTCGACGCTTGGGCAGAAAGAGGGACGGCGGAATGAGACCGTCAGCCCCGACCACGCCGGCGGCCGCGAGGGGTGTCCGGCACCAGGAGAAGGGACCACGGCAATGCGATTCTTTGGCTACACGCTAGGCGACCCATCGGCGCCGGTACCGCCGCCGAGCCCGGAAATGTTCACGGAGATGGGCAAGTTCATCGAGGAGGCGACCAAGGCCGGAGTCCTGCTGGCCACCGGTGGCCTCGCGCCGGTCGAGGAGGCGACCAAGGTGACGAACGTCGACGGGAAGTTCACCGTGATCGACGGGCCGTTCACCGAGGCCAAGGAGCTGATCGGCGGATGGGCGCTGATGGAGGTCCGCGACAAGGACGAGGCGATCGAGTGGACGAAGCGGTTCCTGAGCATCGCGGGTAACGGCGAGTCCACGATCCGCCAGGTATACGGCCCATGAGCAGCCCGGCGGGGCTCACCCTGGACTCCGCCGGCCGGGTCCGGGTAGCCGCCAGCTGCGGGTGACCGGCAGGCAGTGCGCGGCGCGCACGGCGCGGCGCGCACGGCGCGGCGCGCCTTGCCCTGACCGGTCCGCGGATGGTGTGATCGGTAGTCGTGACGGCTTCGGAGACTCACGCCGCGATCGAGGCCGTCATCCGGATGGAATCCGCGCGGCTCATCGCCGGACTTGCCCGGTACACCAACGACGTCGGCCTGGCCGAGGAACTGGCCCAGGACGCCGTGGTCGCGGCCCTGCAGCAGTGGCCAGAATCCGGGGTTCCGCGCAATTCGGGTGCCTGGCTGATGACCGTGGCCAAGCGGCGGGCTGTCGACCTGTTCCGGCGGAACCGGGAGCTGGACCGCAAATACGCCCAGATCGGCCGGGCACTGGAGGCTGAGGGGGGCAGCGTCACCCCGGACTTCGATCGCGCCTTCTCCGATGAGATCGACGACGATCTGCTCCGGCTCGTGTTTACCGCCTGTCATCCGGTGCTGGCCGTGCAGGCCAGGGTCGCGCTGACCCTGCGCCTGCTCGGCGGCCTGACCACTGCCGAGATAGCCCGCGCCTACCTGGTACCGGAGCCGACGATCGCGCAGCGCATCGTCCGGGCCAAGAAGACGCTGGCCAAGGCCCGGGTGCCGTTCGAGGTGCCGGGGATCGAGGAACGGCCGGCCCGGCTCTCCTCGGTCCTGGAGGTCATCTACCTCATCTTCAACGAGGGCTACTCAGCCACCGCTGGTGACGACTGGATGCGCCCGGCGCTGTGCGCGGACGCAGTGCGGCTCGGCCGCGTTCTCGCCCAGCTCACCCGTGAGGAGCCTGAGGTGCACGGCCTGGTGGCCCTGATGGAGATTCAGGCCTCCCGGGTCCGCGCTCGCGCCGGGCCGTCCGGCGAGCCGGTCCTGCTGCTGGACCAGGACCGGGGGCGCTGGGACCGGTTGCTGATCAACCGTGGCCTGGCCGCGCTCACCCGGGCGGAGGAACTCGGCGGTGCGCGCGGCCCGTATGCGCTGCAGGCCGCCATCGCCGCCTGCCATGCTCGCGCGTTCCGGCCGGAGGACACGGACTGGGCGCGCATCGCCGCGCTGTACGGCGTCCTCGCCACCGTGACGCCCTCACCAGTGGTCGAGCTGAACCGGGCGGTCGCCGTGTCCATGGCCTCCGGGCCGCAGGCCGGGCTCGACCTGGTGGACACGCTGATCGCTGAGCCTTCGCTGCGGGGTTATCACCTGCTGCCGAGTGTGCGCGGCGATCTCCTGATGAAGCTGGGGCGGCCAGCCGAGGCGCGGGCTGAGTTCGACCGTGCCGCCGCGTTGACCAGCAACGCCCAGGAACGGGACCTGTCCGCCCGGCGGGCCCGCCGGGCGGAGGCCGAGGCCAGCCAGCGTCGCCCGCCGTCACGCTGACCACGCCGCGTCCACGAGCACCTGGCGGGGCCCAGCCGTAACGCTGACCGCGCACCGGTCGGTACCGGCCGATAACGGGCCGGCCGGAAGCCGACTGTAATGTCGCCGCCATGGAGATCCATCACGTGGCCGTTGTCGGCCTCGGCGCGATGGGCATGGTGCACGTAGTGCCCGCCTCGATGCACGCGCGCTCCGGCGACCCGGCGTTGGCGCCCGTGCCGCCGTTCGCCGGGCACGCGACCGGCCGTCTCGCCTTCCGCCCGGCCGGATCGGGCCTGTAGCGGCGATGAGCCCGCGTAAGGCCCGCCGCCTGCCGGACGATCTCCCGCGCAGAGGGCGCGGGGGGACCGGCCGGGGCGGTGCGGGCCGGGGCGGCCGCGGTGTGCCGGGCGGCGGAACGGGACGCGGCGGAACGGGAGACGCTGGTGCGGAGAGCCCGGGCTATCCGCTCGGCCCGCCGCGCCACGAGTCGGGACCGGACGGCGACTGGGTGGTGCGGCTGGTGCCAGGCGGCGCCGCGGTGAAGGGTTATCGTTGCCCCGGATGCGATCAGGAGATCCCGGCTGGCACACCGCACCTGGTTGCCTGGCCAGCCTGGACCCCCGGGCTGAGCGAGCGCAGGCACTGGCACCGGCCGTGCTGGGAGCGGCGCAGCCGCCGGGCCCCTGGTGTCCGGCGCGGCAGGTGACGGCCCGGCCCGGGACGGGCCCGGCCCGGGACGGACACGGCAGGTGAAGCGCGGCAGGTGAACGCGGCGCGGACGGGATGCGGATGAACGAGATCAGGGCGAGCACGGTACTGCCTGCCCGGCGCGAGCGGGTCACCCTGCACACTGAGGACGGCCTGGCCCTGACCGGGGAACTGGCATTGCCCGTTGAGCAGGCGCCGGCGGCCACACTGGTCTGCCTGCACCCGCTGCCTACCGCGGGCGGGATGATGGACAGTCACATCCTGCGCAAGGCGTCCAACCGGCTGCCCGCGCTCGCTGGGCTGGCCGTGCTCAGGTTCAACACCCGCGGCACCTCGTCGGCCCATGGACGGAGTGAGGGTGACTACGACGGCGGGGAATCGGAGCGCCACGACGTGGCCGCGGCCGTGGCCTGGTGCGCTGCCGCGGGCCTGCCCCGGCTCTGGCTGCTGGGCTGGTCGTTCGGCACGGAGCTGGCCCTGAAGTGGGGGGCCGGGCTGCCCGAGGAAGGGGCCATCCTGCAGTCACCGCCACAGAAGCGGGCGGCCGAAGAGGATCTGGACTCATGGGCGGCCACGGGGAAGCCGCTGCTGGCGCTGATCCCGGAACTGGATGACTACCTGCGCCCGGACGAGGCCAGGCTGCGCTTCGCGCGGGTTCCCCAGGCTGAGCTGGTAGCGGTCGACGGCGCCAAGCACCTGTGGGTCGGCGAGCCCTCGGTCCGCGTGGTGCTGAACGCGATCGTGCGCCGGGTCAACCCGGCCGCCTGGCCGCTGCCGACCGAGTGGAAGGACTGACCCGTGCCGCTTTTCGACCTGACCGGCAAGAAGGCTTTCGTGACGGGCGCGTCCCGGGGGATCGGGCAGGTGATCGCGGTCGCCCTGGCGGAGGCCGGGGCTGACCTGGCCCTGGTGGCCCGGGGCGCGGATGGCCTGGCCGAGACCGCGGCGCAGGTCGCCGCGCACGGCCGCCAGGCCTTCGTCATCCCGGCGGACGTGACGCGCCAGGAGGAGGTGGCCGCCGCGGTCGCGGCGGCCATCGAGCAGCTCGGTCACGTGGACGTGGTCGTGAACAACGCGGGCGGGTCCAACTTCCTGGTGCCGTTCCTCGACCTCCGGCTGCCTGGCTGGGACAAGCTGCTGCGGCTCAACCTGGACTCCGCCATGTATGTGTGTCATGCGATCGGCGGTCATCTCACGGCGCGTGGCCAGGGCTCGGTCATCAACGTCGCCTCGGTGGCCGGACTGGCCGCATCACCCTTCCTGTCCCCCTACGGGGCGGCCAAGGCGGGCCTCATCTCGCTCACCAAGTCGCTCGCGGTCGAATGGGCGACGCTCGGCGTCCGGGTCAACGCGCTGTGCCCCGGCTGGACCGCCACCGAACTCAACCGGAACCTGTGGCAGGACGAGGCGGCGGGGAAGGCCACCGTGGCGTCGGTGCCGATGCAGCGCTGGGGCCGGGCCGAGGAGATGGCCGGCCCCGCTGTCTTCCTGGCCAGTGACGCGTCGTCGTACATGACCGGGCAGGCGCTGGTCATCGATGGAGGTCAGACCGCGACCAGCTGACCGGCGAGCGGGCCGGGCGGACCGGCGAGCAGGAGAGGCTGACAGAACAGGAGGGGCCGGCGCGTCGGCGCCGGCCCCTCCTGTCAGCCACTGTTCCTAGTCTTCCCACCACTCCGCTTCGTTGGCCTTGCTGGCCTTGGCCGGGACCGGCTGCTTGCCCGCTGCCGCAGTGGGCGCCTGCTGGCTGCCCTGCGCGGCGGGGGGCGCCTGCTGCGCGGTCGGCGCGGCCGGGCGCTGCTGGCCACCACCGTTGCCACCGTTGCCGCCGTTGCGGGGCTCCTCGCGCCGTGGTGGCGCGGGGGGTGCCGGAGCGGCCTGAGCCGGGGCGCTGACTGCCTTCTGCGCGCCCACTCCGACAGCCTGCCGGCCCGGCGTGAGGGCGTCGGCAAGACCGCCCATCTGGGTGCCGAGCAGCTGGCTGATCTGAGCGAGGTGAGTGGAGATGCTCTCCTTCTGCCTCGACAGGTCATCGACCTCGCGCTGCGCAGAGGCCCGGTGCCGTTCGATCTCGCTCTTGGTGTCGGCCAGGAGCTGTTCGGCCTGGCCCTTCGCCTGGGCGACGATCTGGTCGGCGTTCTTCTTCGCGTTGGTGACAAGCTGCCGCGAGTGCTGGTCGGCCTCGCGCCGGGTCTGCTCGGCCTGCGCGCTCGCCTTGCTGGCCCGCTGCTCCGCCGTGGCCGCCCGCTGCTCAGCCTCCGTGACCAGCTTCTGGGTGGCCGACTGGGCCGCCGACAGCCGCTCGGCTTCCTGCCGCTCGGCTTCCTCACGCCGAGAGGCGAGCTGGATCTCGAATTCCGCCTCCGCCTGGGCCCGCTGCGCTTCGCTCTCCTCGAGGATCCGCTGGGCCTGGCTGCGCATCTCATCCGACTGCCGCTTGGACGTGGTGAGGATCTCGTCGCGCTCGCGTTTGGCCGACGCCTTGAGCTGAGCTACCTCGCGCTCCGTCGTGGTGCGCAGCTTGGCGATGTCCCGCTCGATCGCGGCCCGCTTCTCCGCGACCTCGTGATCGGCGGTGGCGCGGAGCTTGGCCGCTTCCCGCTCGGTGGTTGAGGTCAGCTCGTCAGCCTCACGGCGCGCACCGGTCTTGATGGCGTCAGCTTCACGCTCGGCCGAGCCCCGCAGGTCGTCAGTCTCCCGCTTGGCGTTGGCCCGCAGCTCGGCCGCCTCGTTCTCGGCCGCCGCGCGCACCTCCGCCGCGTCAACCTTGGCCGCCGCGTTGAGTTCGTTCGCGGCTGACCTGGCCTCCTGGGCGATCTCGGTGGCCTGCTCCTCGGCGAGCCGCAGCAACTGCTCGATGCGCGAACCGAGCCCGGCATAGGTCGGGCGCTCCTGCTCGCGGATCTGGCGGTGGGCGTCGGACAGCTCCTGCTGCAGAGCCCCCACCTGATCCCGGTGCTGGCGGACCTCACTGTCGAGTTGCTTGAAATGCTCGTCGACTTGATGCGGGTCATATCCCCGCATGACCCGCGCGAACTCACGCGGTGTGGCTTCCTCGAAGAAGTTGCTGAGCTGGGCGTCGATTTCAGGCTGCATGTGGCTTAATCCTGGGTTAGACGGGGGGGACGTGCGGGGGGGTGGACGATACCTCGCGTCCCGCCCCAGAGGCCTGGGCTATCAGCCCTGGCCCGGCAGACACGGAATCGCGAGCGGTCGCCCAGTGCCTCGGAGCGTACTCCCCCTGGCAGGCCTTAGCGGGTACCTTCTCGTTTCCTCTTGCCATAATCTGCACTTTTGCCACATGAGCATCGACGCGGTCACGTTCCGGAGAACTACGCAGGAAGTGGCGTACACGGACAATACGGTATATCCCGGTCAGTCGGCAGCCGTTTCAACCCGCTCCGGGGGCACCTCACCCGGGTCGGCGCGGTGGCACCGCTGCCGTCACCTCGTGGACCTGGGTCTGTCGGGAAGCCCGGGCGGCGGGGCATGGAGCGCCGGTCACTTCGTGGACCTGGGCCTGGCCCTGGGTATCGTGGCAGGCATCCGGCTCCGGTGGGCATTCCGGGCCGGCTGGCCAGCGGAGGTAGGCATGCGCGATGCGGTGATCACCGGCGGGGCCCGAACTGCGGTCGGGCGGCTGCTCGGCTCACTGAAGGGCTTCACCGCCGCGGAACTGGGCGGCATTGCCATCAAGGCGGCTCTGGAGCGGGCCGGGCTCACCGGCGACCAGGTCGAGTACGTGATCATGGGCCAGGTGCTGCAGGCCGGGGCCGGGCAGGTGCCCGCGCGTCAGGCCGCGTTCGCGGGCGGCATACCGATGACCGTCCCCGCGACCACTATTAATAAGGCATGCCTGTCCGGGCTGGACGCGATCGCGCTCGCCGCGCAGCTCATCCGGGCCGGAGAGTTCGATGTCCTGGTTGCGGGGGGCATGGAGTCGATGACTGGTGCCCCGCACCTCCTGCCCGGGTCACGGGCCGGCCACAAGTACGGCTCCATCGAGATGCTTGACGCCATGGCCTGGGATGGGCTGACCGACGCGTTCGACCGGCTGCCGATGGGCGAACTCACCGACACCCACAACGCCCGCCTGGGAATCGGCCGCCAGGAGCAGGACGAGTTCGCGGCCAGATCGCACCAGCGGGCCGCCGCCGCCATCAAGGACGGGCTGCTGGCCGCGGAGATCACTGATGTTTCCATCCCGCAGCGCCGTGGCGAACCGGCGGTCTTCGACACGGACGAGGGCGTCCGCGCCGATGCCACGGTGGAGTCGATGAGCGGGCTGCGCCCGGCATTCGGCGCGGACGGCACCATCACGGCCGGGTCCGCATCGCAGATCTCGGACGGCGCCTGCGCGGTCGTGGTGATGTCGGCCGAGGCCGCGGCGGCAGCCGGGGCGCCGGTCCTGGCCGAGATCGGGGCGCACGGCAACGTGGCGGGCCCGGGTAACTGGCTGCAGTCACAGCCCTCCGCCGCTATCAGCCACGCGCTCGGCAAGGCCGGGCTCACCGTCGGGGACCTCGACCTGATCGAGATCAACGAGGCGTTCGCGTCCGTCGTCATCCAGTCCATCCGCGACCTTGCCGTCGGACCGGAGAAGGTCAACGTCAACGGGGGCGCCATCGCGATCGGCCACCCCATCGGCGCGTCCGGCGCCCGGATTGCCCTGCACCTCGTGCACGAACTGGCGCGGCGGGGCGGCGGCCTGGGCGCGGCGGCGCTCTGCGGCGGCGGTGGCCAGGGCAGCGCGCTGCTGCTGCGCGTGCCGGCCGCCGGATAGGCGTGGCTGACCTCCGCTCGCCGTCGCGCGCCTTTGACGCCGCCGACGCCATCGACCGTGCCCGCAGGGGCGACCCGCGGGCGCTGGCCAGGCTCATCTCGCTGGTCGAGAACGGGTCGCCGCAACTCCGGCCGGTCATGAAGGGGCTGGCCCGGTTCACCGGGCAGGCCCGGGTAACCGGGCTGACCGGTGCGCCCGGGGTGGGGAAATCCACGGTCACCGGCGCCCTGGTGGCCGCCTACCGGGAGCGCGGGCTGCGGGTTGCGGTGCTCGCCGTGGACCCGACGTCCCCGTTCAGTGGCGGGGCGCTGCTCGGTGACCGGGTCCGGATGCAGGATCACGCCACCGATGACGGCGTGTTCATCAGGTCGATGGCCACCCGCGGGCATCTTGGCGGGCTGTCCCGGACGACCCCGCAGGCCCTGCGGGTGCTTGACGCCGCCGGGTTCGACATCGTCCTGATCGAGACCGTAGGGGTGGGCCAGGCGGAAGTCGAGATCGCCTCGCTCGCGGATTCGACCCTCGTGGTCGTCGCGCCGGGAATGGGCGATGCCATCCAGGCGGCCAAGGCCGGCATCCTGGAGATCGGTGACCTGTTCGTGGTGAATAAGAGCGACAAGCCAGGTGCGCAGGACGCCGTGCGGGACCTGCGCACCATGATCGCGATGGCGCAGCGCGGCGCGGGGGACTGGAAGCCGCCGATCGTCGCCACGTCCGCCGCCTCCGGCGAGGGAATCGCCGACCTGGTGGGCAAGCTCGATGCGCACTGGTCCTGGCTGGATTCGTCCGGCGAGCGGGACCGGCGGCGCCAGGCCCGGGCGCGCGAGGAGATCTCCGCGATCGCCCTGGCCACGCTGCGGCAGCGAATTGGCGGCCTGCCGGGCGATTCCTCGCTCGACGCGCTGGCCGCGCGCGTCGCCTCGGGCGGGATCGACTCGTACACCGCCGCAGACGAACTTACTGCGGCGATCCCTGGCCGGCCCGGTCCGGCGTGACTGGTTCTGGGGTGACTGGT
>CAYPQM010000073.1:3562-10039 GCA_964412845.1 uncultured Streptosporangiaceae bacterium | reverse complement strand
GGGGTGACTGGTCCGGGGGTGATCGCGGCCGGGGGGAGTGGCGGACCGGTTCCGCCGGCCTGGACCGCTGCGTCCCCGCCGGAGGGGAGTGGCGGACCGGTCCCGCCGGCCTGGACCGCTGCGTCCGCTGCTGGGTCTGCGGCCCGCGCCGCGGTCATCTCCGACGCCTCGGCGGCGGCCAGCAGGGCCAGCTCGGAGTCGATGATCGACGCGGTGCGCAGCCGGGCCTCATAGGCCTTCCTCCCACCGCGGACACCGAACAGCCGCTTGGTAAGCACCAGGTAGACAACGAGCGCGACATTGATCGCGAAGGCGATAAGGCGCAGCGGGGTGATCTTCGCGGTCAGGTCATAGATCTCGTACGGGATGCCGACCGAGGTCACCACCATGGCGAAGTACTCGCCCCAGCGCTTCAGCAGCCACAGCCCGATTCCCTCGATCAGCTCGACCAGCGCGTATGCGGCAGCGCCGATGGCGAGCCAGGTCAGCGTGCGGGAGTTGATCGTGAAGGCACTCTGGATCAGCCCGATGAGCTTGGAATGGTTGACGTCGTAGCCAAACCCGCGCAGCAGCGTGCGCACCACCGGGAGTTCGCGGTCGAAGGCCTCCTCGAACGAGCTCTTGGAGTACTTGAACCGCCATACGCCGAAGGCGAGCACGGCGAAGATGAGCGCCCGCGCGAAGCGCTCCACAGCGAAGAACCGCAGGACAAAAGCGCCGCGCAGTTCCTTGCCGCGGCGCACGACGAATGCCTCCGCCGCCGGGCCGCTGCTGGTGGGCTCGCCGGGTACGAACGCCCCGCAGCGCAGGCAGCGCCAGGACTCACCTGACCCCGAGGTGGCGTGCAGCCGTGCCCGCAGCCCTGGCTCCTCGGGGGCATAGCTGACATGTCCCCGCACCCCACACGTCAGAAGGCTCCAGTCCACGTAGAGCAGCTTAGGCTGTGTCCCGCAGAGACACGCCCTGGCGATCAGGCGATGATGACCCCGTCGGCGAGCGTGAGCACCTCGTCGCAGGCGAGCGCGAGCGCTTCCCTGTCCCGTCCGATGGCGATGATCGCGGTATCCCGGCCCAGGTCACGGACACCGGCCGCGACGCTCGCGGTGTCGCGGGGGCCGAGATTGTCAAGCAGGCCATCGATCAGGAGCAGTTCGGGTTCGTGTACTGCGGCCGCGGCCAGCCGGGCCCGGCACCCGATCACCGCGGGCGCGGCGCGCAGTGGCACGTCGGCCCAGGGGGTCAGGGAGAGCCGGTCCAGGATCGCGGCCGCCAGCGCATCGCGGTCGCAGCCGGGGAGCCTGGCCAGCCTGGCTGCGTGCCCGACCAGGCCGCGAATCCGGAAGCCGGGCTGCGGCCGGGCCGGCCTGCGCGCGATGCCCACCGACCCTTGCACCGCGGCGCGGCCCTGCGGGGTAGTCAGGTCCTGGCCGAGAACCCGCAGTTCACCGTAGGCTGGCCGGACGAGCCCGGCCAGCAGGTCGATGACGGCGGATCCCGCGCCGTCCCGGCCGATGGCGATGCCGATGGCCGGCCGGCCAGTGAGCGGTAGATCCATCCGGAAGCTGGCCGTGCGGAGCACCCAGGTCCAGCCGTGCCGGACACCGACCCCCGCTGCGAGCACCGGGACCATTCCCGCCGCGGCATAACCTGACGAATACCCCACCTCCCGCTTACGCAATTGCCTGCCCCCCTAGCAGGCAATATAACGTGTAGCAATCTACATGTCACTGTCAGTAGTCACACGTCACTGCCTGACCGTGCGCTGTACCCGCGAGTACGGTGTGCCTGTGCCGAACCCCCTGGACTTGCCGTTCGATCCGATCGCCCGTGCGGCGCAGACCTGGGAGCAGCGGTTCGGGCCCGCTGACGCGATGGCCGCCGTCACCTCGATCATGCGAGCCCAGCAGATCCTGCTCGCTGAGCTGGACACCGTGCTGCGCCCGCACGGGCTGACCTTCGCCCGTTATGAGGCACTGGTGCTGCTGACCTTCAGCAGCCGGGGCGCGCTGCCGATGCGGGTGATCGGCCAGCGGCTGATGGTGCACCCGACCAGCGCCACCAACACCATTGACCGCCTGGAGCGGCACGGCCTGGTCGTCCGCCGGCCGAACCCGCGGGACGGCCGGGGAAAGCTCGCTGAGATCACCGCGGTCGGCCGTGCGGTGGTCACCCACGCGACCGCGGACCTGATGCAGGCGGAGTTCGGGGTGGCCGGCTACGACGCGGCACAGCTGAGCCAGGTTTTTGACCTGCTCCGCGGGCTCCGGGTGGCGGCCGGAGATTTCGTGCCGGGCCGGCCCGGCGGTCAGTAGCCCCGGCCGCCAGCGTGGATCGGGGAGTGCTGCGGGACCGCGTTAGGCATGCCCGGGCAGATTTATCTGACCGCAGATTCCTGCCAAGTCTGCCCGCCGTCCTTGGTGAACCAGACCGCGTCCTGGCTTGGATCGGCGGGCACGGCGACGCCCTGGGACACGGTGGTCATCCCCACGAAGGCGAAACCGGCTGCCGGCAGCGAGCCCTGAGCAGCAGCCCAGGTGGCGCCACCATCGGCCGAGACCTCGATGCCCTGGCTGGTCGCGATGAGGAGCGAGCCGGACGGTGTGCCCGCCACCGACGTGGCGGTGCCCGACGCCGGGGGGGTGCCCGCGAGCTGCCACTTCGTCCCGCTATCGGAGGAGGTGTAGACGGTCTTGGGCTGTGTGCCCGCCGTGGCCTGGCCGGTGCACAGCAGCACCAGCCCGGTGGGACTGGTGGCGGCAAGCAGGCCGCCGGCGGGCTGGCCGTTGGGCTGCGCGGCGCCGGAGGAGCACAGGGACGAGGCGGACGGCGAAGCGGAGTTCGCGGCCGATGCGGTGGATGCGGCGACCAGCGGATGCCAGCCGCCCTGGCCCGAGATGGGCCCGCTGAGCAGGGCCCCGCTGGGCGTGAGCAGGTACCCGAGGGTCCCGGTGAGCAGCAGCGAGGCTGAGCCCGCCGGGCCGCCTGGGCTAACGGCCGCCGAGGCGCCGCGCACCGGCGCCCACTGGTCGCTGCCCATCGCGGCGGAGTACACGGCGAAGCTGGTGCAGTTGGCGGCGAAATCGGAGCCGGTCCCGGTGCACCGTGCCCACACGGCGAAGGCGCGATTACCGCGCGTCTCCAGCGCGGTCACCCGCATCCCGCCGGTGCTGATCTTCGCCCAGTGCTGGCCGCCGTCGTGGGTGGCGTACAACTGCGGCCCGAATGCCCAGCCGTTATCGCGGTCCAGGAAGCGGATCTGGCTCACCCCGGTGGACCCGTCAGGCGCCCCGGTTACCGGCGCGGGCACTCCGTACCAGGTCGCGCCGCCGTCATCGGTGCGTGCGACGGATGTGCAGTCTTTCGTGAAGCAGTGGCCCGGGGTTCCTGCCTGGCCGATCACCCAGCCGGTCAGCGTGCCGATGAAGGTGACCGAGGTGGCCGCGAAGTTGGCGGGCACCGGCGGCAGCCCGACGGCTGGCACGGGGGTGGACGTGGTAGCCGAGGGATGGCTGGAGCTCACTGGGATCGTCTGGCCGGTCGCCGCGCTGCTGCGGGCCAACCCGGTGCCCAGTTGCAGGCGGGGGATGATGAGCGTGGGGACTGCCGCGATGAGGGTGATGGCCGCGACGGCCCCCGCGGCCGCCCCCGCGGCCCTGGTGATTTTGCGGCGCCGGGCCCGCTTGCGGATCAGCTCGAAGGTTCCCGGCGGCGGGGGCAGCGGCCGGATCTGGGCTTCCAGCCAGGCGTGCAGGTCGTCGTGCGGGTCAGTCATCAGATTCCCCCAGCGCTGCGCGCAGCCGCGCCCGCGCCTGGAACAGGTCGGCCTTGATGGTGCCCTCGGGTCGGCCGAGCATCACAGCCACGTCGCGGAGCGGGAAGCCCGCGTAGTAGTGCAGCAGGAACGGCCTGCGCAGGCGGTCGGGCAGCGCCTGCAGCAGCGCCCGAACATGCACGTCTTGCCCCGGGTGGTACACCGGGTCGAATTGTGCTGCGGCGGTGACGGCTCGCATCGCCTTACGCTCGCGCCCGGTCTTGCGCCAGTGGTCACGGACCAGGTTCGTGGCGATCATGGAGATAACTCTGCGGGTTGTCCAGCGTCGACCACCGGGCGAGCAGTCGCGTGAAGGCCTCGGACGCGATCTCGTGCGCGGTGTCGTCATCGTCCACCAGTCGCCGGACCCACCCGGCCAGCCTCGGGTAGCAGGCGTTGAAGAGTTCCTCCGCCGCCGCACGGTCGGTGCTGCGGAGCGTGCTCACGGATTCCCCTCGGCTGGCGCCCCCCGTCGCCGCGCTCCATGGCGCCACCAGGGTCAGCACTTCGCCCGCGGTGGCGGCCATGGTGAGATCGGCGGTTTGAGACTGCACAGGTTTACCACACCTTCACTGTGAGACCGACCTGACGGCGCGGGCGCGCCCCGGCAGCGCCCATGTACTACCTGAGACGGTTGGCAGCCGCTCCCGGTTGGGAGTGATCGCGGCGAATGACAGGCGGCCGCCGGAGTGGCCATCCCGGGCGGCCGGGCTACACTGAACCGAGAATAGTAGGACGTCCTACTATCTACCCGCTCGCTGTGTACCGCTTCGCTCGGCACCCGCTCGCCGGCGTCCGGGAGGGAGTCGTCATGAAGGCGCAGGCCGCTATGCAGGCGCAGGCCGCTATGGAGGCGCAGGCCGCTATGGAGGCGCAGGCCGCTATGGAGCCGCAGGCCCACGGTGAGCCGCAGGTCCCGATCCAGCCGGGGGCCCTGGCCGGGCCGGCCGCGGACGGCAGGCGCCGCTGGCAGCGCCGGTTCGACGAGTCGCGGCTCCGCGACGCGGACTTCAGCACGCTGTCCGGGCTTGAGGTTGATCCCGTGTACGGGCCGCCGGCCGGTGCCGCGCCGCCGGGCTTCGAGCGGATCGGCTGGCCCGGTGAGCACCCGTTCACCCGGGGCCTCTACCCGGCCGGGTACCGGGGGCGGGCGTGGACGATCCGCCAGTTCTCCGGGTTCGGCAACGCCCGGCAGACCAACGAGCGGTACAAGATGCTGCTGGGCGCCGGCGGGGCCGGCTTGTCCGTGGCATTCGACATGCCGACCCTGATGGGCCGGGATTCCGACGACCCGCGCTCGCTCGGTGAGGTTGGCCACTGCGGTGTGGCGATTGACTCCGCTGCCGACATGGACGTGCTGTTCTCCGGCATCCCGCTGGCCGACGTGACCGCATCGATGACGATCAGCGGCCCGGCGGTCCCGGTGTTCTGCATGTACCTGGCCGCCGCGCAGCGGCAGGGGGCGGACCTGGCCACGCTGGACGGGACGCTGCAGACCGACATCTTCAAGGAGTACATCGCGCAGAAGGAATGGCTCTTCCCGCCGGAGCCGCACCTGCGGCTGATCGGCGACCTGATGGAGTACTGCGCGCGCGAGATCCCGGCGTACAAGCCGCTGTCGGTGTCCGGGTACCACATCAGGGAGGCGGGCTCGACCGCCGCCCAGGAACTGGCGTTCACGCTGGCCGACGGTTTCGGGTATGTCGAGCTTGGCCTGTCCCGGGGCCTGGACGTGAACGCCTTCGCGCCCGGGCTCTCGTTCTTCTTCGACGCGCACATCGACTTCTTCGAGGAGATCGCCAAGTTCCGTGCCGCGCGCCGGATCTGGGCGCGCTGGATGCGGGACAGCTACGGCGCGACCACCGCCCGCGCCCAGTGGCTGCGGTTCCACACCCAGACGGCGGGCGTGTCACTCACCGCGCAGCAGCCCGACAACAACATCGTCCGGACCGCGATCGAGGCGCTGGCCGCCGTGCTCGGCGGGACCAACTCGCTGCACACCAACGCACTGGACGAGGTGCTGGCGCTGCCGAGCGAGAAAGCGGCGGAGATCGCGGTGCGCACCCAGCAGGTGATCATGGAGGAGACAGGCGTGTGCAGTGTCGCCGACCCGCTCGGCGGCTCCTGGTACCTGGAGGCGCTCACGGACCGGCTGGAGGCCGAGGCTGAGGCCGTCTTCGCCAGAATCCGCGCGATGAGCCCGGACGGCTCGATGACGGGCGGGATCCTGCGCGGGATCGAGGACGGCTGGTTCATGGCCGAGATCGCCGAATCGGCCTTCGAGTACCAGCAGAAGGTGGAGAAGGGCGACCGGCGGGTTGTCGGCGTCAACTGCTACCCGGACACAGTCGGGCAGCCGGTGGAGATCATGCGGGTCAGCCATGACGTGGAACGGGATCAGGTCCGGGACCTGGCGCTGCGGCGGACCGCACGGGACCAGGCGGGCGTGGACTCGGCGCTGGCCTCGATGCTGGCGGCCGCGCGATCGGGCGCGAACATGATCCCGCCGATGCTGGCCGCAGCCTGCGCCGAGGCGACCTTGGGCGAGATCTGCGGCGTGCTGCGCGAGGAGTGGGGCGGCTACTCCGAGACCCCGGCGTTCTAGACCACGAGACCCCGGCGTTCTTGACGACCAGCCTCCGGCCCGGTCCAGCCTCCGGCCCGGT
>CAYPQM010000073.1:0-3462 GCA_964412845.1 uncultured Streptosporangiaceae bacterium | reverse complement strand
CCAGCCTCCGGCCCGGTCCAGCCTCCGGCCCGGTGCGGTCACCGGCCCGGGTCCGGGCGACGGGTCCCTGGGCACGTTTCCGCGGAAACGTTTCCGCGGAAACGTCTGCCTTATGCGGGGCTGACCGTAGGCAGCCCCGCGTCCCTGGCCGCCGCGAGCAGGCGCTTGTCATAGGCCACGAACGCGGTGAGTTCGCGCCGGATGGCCAGCGCGGAGGCCAGGTGTATCGCGTCGACCGCGCGCAGCGTCGGGGGCCGCACGCTCGCCGCCTTGCTGAGCACTTCGTCGGTCAGCCCCACCTCCCCGGTGCGCCGGAGTACCTGATAGGTCTCCGGGAGGGCCGTGGGGCTGGCGCGCCACACGGCACGCGGAACCTCAACGCGGATAACCGAGCTTGACACCCTGACGAGGTTCGGCTGCTCGCTGAGCCACCGGGTGAGCGCGGCTGACTCAGGCTCGGTCACGGCCAGCTTCACCAGGGCTGACGAGTCCAGGTAGATCAATATCTCTCCTCCTCGCGCATCTGAAGGAGTATGTCGGTGGCGGTCGGCTGCCCGGGCGGCACGGGAGGGGCGGGCTCGATGTCGAGAAGGTCGCCGGAATCCTCAGCGGGCTCGAAGATTCCCGCCGCGATCAGCCGTTCCAGCGGGCTCTCCGGCTCTCTGGCGGGCACGAGCTGGGCCACGAGCCGACCGCGGTTGGTGATGTCCACGATCTGTCCCTTCTCCGCCAGGTCCACATAGACGCTGGCGTGCTGGCGGAGCTCGCGGATGCCGATCCGGTGCTGGGCGTGCGGTCCGCTGGCGCGCCGCTGGCTGCCGGTGGTGTCACGGGTGCTACCCATGGGCGTAATGTAGCACAACAGGTGCTACATTACGAGGGTCGATGACAGCCAGCCGATGACAGCACCGACGACGGTTCGGCGGTCGATGCATGGCGAGCATGCGGCAGGATGGAGTCATGCAGCAGCCGCGGGATTTTTCGCTCTACGGCGCCGTCGACCTGGGCGCGCGGCAGGCCGCCGCGCAGCGAAGCCAGCAAGCGGCGTCTCGCACTGACGGGCCGGACGGCGAGCCGGACGGCAACGTGATCGACGTGACCGAGGAGACCTTCAACGTGGAGGTCGTCGACCGGTCGCGGTCCGCGCCCGTGATCCTGGATCTGTGGGCCGAGTGGTGCGGTCCGTGCAAGCAGCTCAGCCCGGTGCTGGAGAAGCTCGCGGTCGAGGCCGACGGGGCATGGGTGCTGGCCAAGGTGGATATCGACGCGAACCCGCAATTGCGGGCCGCGCTGCAGGTCCAGAGCATCCCGATGGTCATGGCCGTGGTCGGCGGCCAGGTCGTTGACGGGTTCCTTGGCGCCATGCCCGAGGCTCAGGTGCGCCAGTGGATCGGCCAGCTCATGCAGGTGGCGCAGCAACTGGGCGTCGGCCCGGGCGCAGCAGGCGGCCAGCCAGGGCCGGAAGATGACCTGGACGGGGCCGACTTCGGTGCCGACGGCCCGCAGCCGCCCGGCGGCTACCCGCCGGGCATGGAGGACAGGTACGGGCCGGATGGGGCGGGCGTCGAGCCGGCCTTCGAGGAAGCGCAGCAGGCCATGGAGCGGGGCGACATCGACGCCGCCGCGGCCGCGTTCGAGCGGGTGCTCGCGGCGACGCCTGGCCACCCGGTCGCCGCGATGGGGCTCGCCCAGGTGGAACTGATCCGGCGGGTGAACTCCTACGACCAGGCCCAGGTGCGCCGCGCCGCGGCCGAGAACCCGGATGACGTCGAGGCGCAGAGCAAGGTCGCGGACATGGAGCTGGCGATGGGCCGGATCGAGGAGGCCTTCGACCGGCTGCTCGGCACCGTCCGGCGGACCTCAGGCGACGACAGGGACCAGGCGCGACGGCACCTGATCAGCCTCTTCGATATCTTCCCGCCGAGGGACTCGCGGGTCGCCAAGGCCCGGTCCACGCTGGCCAGCCTGCTGTTCTGATAGCCAGCGGGTCTGATAGCCAGCAGGTCTGATAGCCAGCAGGTCTGATGGTCAGCGGGTCTGATGGTCAGCGGACGCGTGGGCCGCCCGTGTCAGCGTCCGCGATCTGCTCCAGGGCGGGTAGCGCGGCGGCCAGGGCAGCCAACTGGTCCGGGGTGAGCGTCCGCAGGCTGTCGGCCAGCAGGATGGTGCTCTCCTGCCGGATGCGCTCAAGGATGGCATGACCCGCCGCCGTGATGGCCAGAGTGCTGGCCCGCGCGTCGCCGGGCACCGGGCATCGCTGCACGTAGCCGTGCTCCTCCAGCACCGTGATCAGCCGGGTCAGGGTGGAGGGCGCGATCTCCTCCGCCGCGGCCAGGTCGCCGAGCCGGAGCGGGCCGGCCCGCTCCACCGTGGCGAGCGCGGAGAGCTGGGTGGGTGTCAGCCCGGCGAGTTCGTGACGGCGCAGCCGCCGCGACACCCGGGCGATCGCCACGCGCAGCCGCGTCACGTCGATCAGGGGGGCATCCACCACCGCCGATGCCCCGTTTCCAGGAGTGCTGCCGTCAATCACCCTTCCAGGGTATGCAGGCGAGAGCGTTACTGCGGCCGCTGGGCCGGATGGCCGGGCCGCCCGCCCGGAGATGGCACGATGATGTCCTGCGCCAAGGCAGGCCGGGAAGGCGGGAGAGACGTGTCGGTAGCGCCGAGCGTGTCGTATTCGATCACTGTCCGGCTCGAGGTGCCGTCGCGGGGCCGGGCGGTCAGCGAGCTCACCCACGCGGTCGAGCAGGTGGGCGGGGCGGTCACCGCCCTGGACGTCACCCCGTTCGGGCACGAGCGGCTGCGGGTGGACGTGACGTGCGCGGCCCGGGACACCGACCATGCCGAGGCCATCGTGGCCGTGCTGTCGGCGATCGATGGGGTCTCGCTGAGCAAGGTCAGCGACCGGACCTTCCTGCTGCACCTCGGCGGCAAGATCGAGACCCATGCGAAGGTGCCGCTGCGCAACCGGGACGACCTGTCCATGGCCTATACGCCCGGGGTCGCCCGGGTGGCCCTGGCCATCGCCGAGCATCCCGAGGACGTCCGCCGCCTCACCATCAAGCGGAACAGCGTCGCGGTGGTCACCGACGGTTCGGCGGTGCTCGGGCTGGGCAACATCGGCCCGTACGCGGCGCTGCCGGTGATGGAGGGCAAGGCCGCTCTGTTCAAGCGGTTCGCGGGCATTGACGCCTGGCCGGTCTGCCTGGACACCCAGGACACCGACGAGATCGTCCGCACGGTGCAGGTGATCGCTCCGGCGTTCGGCGGCATCAACCTGGAGGACATCAGCGCACCGCGCTGCTTCGAGGTGGAACGCAGGCTCCGCGACCTGCTCGACATCCCGGTCTTCCACGACGACCAGCATGGGACGGCGATCGTCGTGCTGGCCGCGCTGTCCAACGCACTGCGGGTGGTGGGCAAGAAGCTCGGGACGGTCCGGATCGCGATGGCCGGCGCGGG
>CAYPQM010000072.1:0-33437 GCA_964412845.1 uncultured Streptosporangiaceae bacterium | reverse complement strand
ATCAGGTGGGCCCGGTCGGCGACCGCCTGCTGCAGCCCGGCCTCGACGCCGGGGAACTGGCAGTCGTGCGGCAGCACGTTGTGCACCGTCCAGGCCAGCCGGCCGCCGGCCGCGATGAACTCATCAAGCGCGGCGATGAATTCCGCGGCGAGATCCTTGGCCTCGGCCTCGCTGCCCGCCTGCCGCAGCACGTCCGAGGTCCACTGCAGGTGCAGCATGATCCGGCTGCCTGCGGACAGCAGCGGAAGCAGCGTGCCCAGGTCGGAAAAACGCGGCAGCGGCACGGGGGCGATCCCGTGCTCCCACAGCCGGGCGTAGAGCAGCGCGCTGTACGGGTTGAGCCGGCTTACCGGGTTGTAGGCCATCAGGACCGGGTGCTCGTGCCCCCGCGCCTCCAGGTACTGGATGGCCTGGAGCGTGTCGTTGATCAGCGGCCCGCGGCCGGCGATCCGGCCCCGCAGGTACAGGCTCACGACGGACCTGCCCCGGTGTGCTCGCCAGCCGTCCATCCGTCGAGTAGCTGGCCGTAGATGTCCCGGTAGCGCTGGCCATTGGCGGTCCAGGAGCGTTCGGCGAGAACCCAGCGGCGGCCTGCCGCGGCCAGGCGGCGGGCCCGGTCAGGCTCGTCCAGCAGCGCCGCGATCGTGCGGGCGAGCGCCTGCGGGTCGCCGGGCGGGCAGGCGAGCCCGCGCTCGTCCGGCGCGACCAGCCCGGTCAGCGCCGGAACGTCCGCGACGACCAGCGGCAGGCCCAGGGACATCGCCCGCAGGAGCAGCCGCGTCGCGGTCGGCCGGGCCGCGGCGTCACCGGTGCCGGGCATCACGAAGACATCCATCAGCAGGCAGTAGTCCCGGACCTGGTCATCGGGTAGCTGGCCGGTAAAGATCACCGAGTCGGCGGCTGGCCGGCGGGCCGGCCCGGTCAGTTCCGTCCGGCCCGGGCCATCGCCGACGAGCAGGCACAGCACGTCCCGGCCCGCGGCCCGCAGCCGGGCGGCCGCCTCGATCAGGACCTGCTGGCCCGCACCGGGCTGGCCCCGGTCGCTCAGGCCGCCGAGCACGGTCTTGCCGTGCAGTGCGTGCTGCGCCCGGAGCGCGGCGGGTGGCTCGCCGGGCGCGAAGCGGTCGCTGTCCACCCCGGGCGGCACCACGGCAACCTGGCGTTCCAGGATCCCGCGCTCGATGATCTCGCTCCGCATCCCGTCGGAGTCCGTGATGACCAGATCAGCCGCCCGCAGGCAGCGGCTCTCGGCGGCGCGGCGGGCGGCTGCGTGCTCGCCACGCGGCGCCACGGCGGTGTCCTGGGCCTGGGTCGCCTCGTGGCCGGACCGGGCTTCGCAGACGAGCGGCCGCCCCAGATGCTCCCGGAGCGCCAGCCCGACCAGGGCGGCCTGGAAACCGCGCGGCCCGGTCACGGCGTGGATCACCGATGGCCGCTGCGGCCGGCCGATCCGCCCGGCCAGCCAGGCCATGTCACTGAGCAGCACGTCATCCGGCTGGTTCCGGGGGTAGCCGGGGCCGCCGTCGAGGTGGTGGTACGTCGTGCCGTCGATCACCTCAGCCGCCGGGACGCTGGGCACGCCGCCACGGCGCGGCCGGCCGGGCAGGGTGACCACGAACGGGTCGAGCCCGGCCTGGCGCTGACCCGACGCGATGTCCCGGCCGGGCAGGTCGAACCCGCCGGCCTGATCCGGGATCGGCGCGCTGGCCAGGTGCATGATGACGCCATCACGCGGGTCGACCAGCTTCGCGGGTCCGGGCACCCGGAGCCGCCACCGGGGATCGAGTTCCCGGGCGCAGCCGATGACCGTGCGCTCCCGCAGGGCGACCTGGGGCGAGTCGTGCACCATCCGCATCTGGCTCAGGGCGCTGACCGTGGCGGCCAGGTCGCCCCGCTGCCAGTGGGCGCTCTGTTTGAGATCGAGGGCGGCGTAATCCTGCGGGTGATCGGCCAGCACGATGCCGGCCTGGGTGAGCGCTGTGTCGTAGTCGCCCCGGTCGTAGGCGGCCCAGCCGTCCCGGGTGTGCTCGGCCCGGCCGCGATGGCTCGATTCGGGCGGCCGGGGCGGCGGGGCGACGGTGGTGGTCAGCACCCGCAGGCCATCCCGGGGGATCCGGAGCAGGTCGCGGGCCGACCGCGCCTGCTGCAGGACCCGGATCAGCCGGTGGCTGCGGCTGGCCTTGATCACGCCAAGCTGCCAGCCAAGCGAGGCCGCCTGGTCTTCGGCCCGGGTCAGCCGGTCCCAGGCCGCCGCCTGGTCCGAGCGCGCTTCGCGGAGTTCCGCGGTCCGCTGGACGAGCCTGGTACTCAGGTCGGCGGATTCGTCGTCGCCAGCCGGTGGATCATCCGAGTTGACGCGGCTAAACGACCAGCGTGACACCGCGCCCGCTCCCTCCCATCGCCCTGTCGCACGAGTAGGACCATGGCCGCCCCGGCAGGAGCGTTTTCGTGAACTCTGACGATATGCAGCGCAGATGAACGGAAGGTGCAGATGAACAAAAGCTACGGTATAGCGCGGTGGTGCGGCACGACGACGTTCATTATCCTGACCCGCCTGCTGCCCGCCGGGCGTCCCCCAGGCCCCGTGCGCCCCCGGTACGGCTCGAGCACCGCTCTTAGTTCCCCGGCCACCCGCTGAAACTCCTCGGCCGTCAGCCAGAGGTCAACGTTGTACAAGGCGGCATCCCGCCATTCCGCAGGCTCGGCCGGCCCGGCCTCGGTGAACTCGACCGCGAGAGCACGGGTCGTGTCGAAGTAGGCCGCCGCGACGGCGGCGGCCGCCGAGGCCCCGGCGGGCGTCGAGATGTCCAGATCGACCTGGGTCCCGTGCCCGGTGGCTCGCCACGGTCGTTCCCGGTGGTCCGGTCTCGGGGGTGCCGTTTCGGCGAACCCGTGCCGTTCCAGGAACTTCAGGTGGTACGCCGTTGCGCTCGGGCTAAGCCCGGTCAGTTCCGCGCACTGGGTGGCGGTCAGGTCATCGCCCGCCGCCAGGGCGTCGATGATGGCCAGCCGGGCCGGGTGCGCCAGAGCCCGGATGCTGCGGGGATTCTCGAAGCGGTGCGGAGCGGCGTTCTCCGGTGATCGCTCCTGGTCATTGTCCTCGGGCATCGGTCTCACAGATTACCGGTTGACCGCAAGATGTTCAGCAAATACTGTTCAGTATATGCTTAACATTGGTTCTGGTCGGAGAGACCTGCTCATCGCCCTGGCCGGCCGGGCGGCGTCGACGTTCGGCGACGGGGTGGCGCTGGTCGCCCTCACCCTCCGCCTGCAGGCCGACGGCGCCCGGCCCTACGAGGTCGGCTTGCTGCTGGCCGCTGGGATCGTCCCGCTGCTCCTCCTGGCCCGCCCGGTGGGCCGCCTGGTCGACTCGCACGATTCCCGGCGCCTCCTGGTGGGCGCCGGGCTGATCGAAGTGGCGTGCACGGTTCCCCTGGTCGTGGTGCACTCGGTGGAGGCCATCGTGGTGCTGGTCGCCCTCCTCGGGGCGGCCGCGTCGGTGGCCGCCAGCACATGGTCGGCGCTCGTCCCCCGCATCGCCGGCGAGGACCATGTGGCCCAGGCGGTGTCGGCCCAGCAGTCACTGAGCGCCCTTGTCCTGGTCGGCGCGCCGGCCGTTGGCGGCCTGCTGGCCGGGGCGTTCGGCAGCGGGCTGCCCCTGGCTGTGGACGCGGCCACCTTCGCCGTGGTCACCGGGGCGGCGGCGCTGGTCCGCACCCGGCGGAGCCCAGCCGGGTCCGGCTCGGACGGCCGCCTGGCCCGGACCCGGGGCGGATTCGAGATCCTGCGCACCGACCGCGTGCTTGCCTCGCTCATCATCGGCCTGGTCGTGGTGATCCTGTCCGTCGGCATGGTCGACGTGGTGCTCGTCTTCCTGATCCGGGCCACGCTGCACGCGGGAGGTCTCTGGTACGGGGTCGCCGAGGCCACGTGGATGGCCGGGATGGTCGCCGGGGCGCTGGGCGCCGGAGGGCTCAGCACCGAGCGCGTCCAGACCTGGGCGACGATCGCGGGCGCGGGCGTCGCCTGCGCCGCCCTCGCCCCGTTCGCCGTGGTCCCGGCGGTCTGGATGCTCGTGCCGCTGTCGGTCCTCGGCGGGGCCGGGAACGGGTGTGCGGCCGCGTGCTTCTCGACCCTGCTCGTCAGCCGCACGCCCGATGCCGAGCGGGGCCGGGTATCGGCCGCCGCCAACGCGGCTCTCGGCGGGGCCCAGGGTGTCTCGCTGCTGGCCGGCGGAGCGGTCGCCGCGGTGCTCAGCCCGCGGGCGATCTACGCCCTGGCCGGGCTGCTCGGCGTGGCCGTCGCGATTGCGATCGCCGTGCTCGGTCTCGTCCGGGCGGCCAGAACCGGCCGGCACGTGCTCCTCCGGTCCGAAGAACCGCTCAGCAACTGAACCGGGCCGACCCCGTCGCCGCCGTGCGACCTGGACCCCGGCGAGTCGGCTGTGTGGTGCAGGGAAGGTCTAGCTCAGCTCGAAATGACCTTCGTGCACGTCGGCGGTGAAGGCCCGCCATCCGGCCGGGGTGACGATCAGGGGTGATCCGTCCGGGTCTTTCGAGTCCCGTACCGCGACGATGCCGGGCAGGTTCCGCGCGACCTCCACACAGTTACCGGTCGTGCTGTAGGACGCCTTGCGCCAGATGGCACGGGTCAGGTCCATGTGTCTCTCACTTCGGCGATCAAGTCGAGCGAGGCCCTGGGCGGGAGGGCCTCCGCGCGCAGGGTATCGAAGCCCTGCGCGCAGGCCTTCACGATATCGGGGTGGTCGGCAATCTGGCCCTGCGCGGCGGTGTCCAGGTAGGCCATCTCTGGCGGCTCCCGGAATTCGGCGATGACGAACGGCCCGGTGAGCCCGACGTGCGCGTTCGCGGACGCTGGCACGATAAGGATCTTTACCTTCGGGTTCTGGGCCATCTCGATCAGATGGGTGAGTTGTGCACGCATGATTGCTGCGCCACCAATGCGTCGCTGCAACACCGCTTCGTCCATGATCGCCCACAGCATGGGCGGGTCCTGGCGGCGTAAGATTTCCTGCCGTTGCAGCCGGGCGCTGGCCTGCGCTTCCACCTCCTCGTCGCTGGTGTCGGGCAGCACACCCCGCAGCATGGCCCGTGCGTACGCGGCGGTTTGCAGCAGCCCAGGGATAACCGCAAGCTCCCAGGATCGCAGCGTGAGGGCTTCGCGTTCGATGCTGGGCCACTCCCGGAACCAGGCCGGCCACACCTGACGATGCAACTGTTCTCGTAAGTGCTCGCGCAGCCGCCCGAGCGCCCCGCCGGTCCGCAGCTCGGCCAGGTCATCGCAGCGCTGCGCGAAATCCTCGGTAGCTACCCGGCGGGCGGTCTCGACGGCGCCGACCAGGGCGGCCGAATAACCGATCCGCTCGCCGAGCTGTTCCTGGCTTAAGCCGGCCGAGGTCCGGTAATGGCGCAGCTCCGCGCCGAACAGCGCGAGCGGGCTGCCACCGGCGTCTGGTTCCCGTGACGGCATCCTGATCCCTCCTACACCGCCCTACCCGGATTGCGGCCGGCCCAACAGATGTGCTGACGGTGCCTGCCCTCTAGCGCAGGGTAACCGGACAGCGGAAGCCTGTGCAGGGCAAGCCCGCGACATTGCGACGAATGGGAGACCGGTATGCCATCCTCCGCCCCGCCAGCCGGCCCGCTGGCCCAGCTCGCGGCGCCGGACGATTGGTCGGTGGCGAACCCGAAGCGCCGCGTGTTCCCAGGCCAGCCGGATCAGGTGGCGCCGGCCCGCCGCTTCGTGGCCCAGGTGCTGGACGGCAGCCCAGCGGTCGACGATGCCGTGTTGTGTACTTCTGAGTTGGTCAGCAACGCGATTGTGCACACCAGGTCGGGCCAGGACGGGATGTTCGAGGTGGTCGTGTGGTGCGGGCGGGACTCGGCCTGTATCGCGGTGATCGACGACGGCTCGCAGGGGAGGCCCGCGCCCCGGGCGGCCGGACCGGGTGAGTTGGCCGAGTCCGGGCACGGCCTGGCCGTGGTCCAGAACCTGACCGCTTGCTGGGGGCATCACCGGTACCAGGACGGTTCCTGGCCGGGGGCCGTGGTCTGGTTCCGGATTGACTGGAATCCCGGCTGAGTCTTCGCCGTAGGCCAGAGTCCGCCGGGCTGCGGCCCGGCGGACTCTGGCACGCTGTTCCCATGACGAATCCCACCCGGCGGCTGGTGCTGCTGCGGCATGCCAAGTCGGCGTGGCCCGATGTGCCGGACCACGAGCGGCCGCTGGGCAAGCGGGGCCGCCGGGATGCTCCCGCGGCCGGGCGCTGGCTGCGGCAAGCCGGGTACCAGCCCGATCTGGTCGTGTGCTCCACCGCCCGGCGCACTCGCGAGACGTGGCAGCTGGCCGCGGCTGAGCTGGGTGGATCACCAGCGGTCCAGTTCGAGCCGCGGGTCTACGAGGCGAGCACCGACCAGCTCGGGGACCTGATCCGGGAGACCGTCCCCGCGGTGGCGACGTTGCTGGTGGTCGGGCACGAGCCGACCATGAGCGGGCTGACGCTGCGGCTGGCCGGGGAAGTCGCCGACGGGGGTGCCCCCGACACGCTGGAGCGGGTCAGGCTGAAGTTTCCCACCGCGGCGATCGCGGTCCTGCCGTTCGCGGGGGGCTGGTCCGATCTGGGCCCGGGCGGGGCCGAGCTAGCGGACTTCGTGGTGCCGGACGACTACGGGACATGATGCGCGGCGATCAGCTCACTGGCCCTGCGCGCGGGCGGCCATCATCTCGTCCAGGGCCTTGCTGATCTTGGCCCGCGCCCGCTCCTGGGTGATGCCGAGATCCCTGAGGGTTTTGCCGCCGGCGCCCTTCTCCTCGGCCAGGATGCCCAGCAGCAGGTGCTCGGTGCCGATGTAGTTGTGGTTCAGGTTGAGCGCCTCGCGGAGGCCCAGTTCGAGCACCTTCATGGCCCGCGGCGCCAACGGGATCCGCTCCGGGGCCGCTGTCGAGTCAACGACCCGGGCGGCGCCAATCCGGGAGCGGATCTGTTCCGGGCTGCCGCCGAGGGCCACGATCGCTTTGGCCGCCACTCCCTCGGGTTCGCTAAGCAGACCCAGCAGGAGATGCTCGGTCTCCGCCTTGCGTGACCCCATCGCGGTGGCCTCCCGCATGGCGGCGGCGAGCGTGTTGCGGGCCCGGGGGGTGAACCGGTTCAGCGAGCCGTCCGGGAGGTCAAGGCTGGGCAGGCTGGGCACGAAGCGCTTCTGCGCGGCTTGCTTGGAGACGCCCATGGCCTCGCCGATGGCGCTCCACGGTGCGCCGGACCGGCGGGCCTGATCGACGAAGTGACCGATCAGCTGGTCGGCCAGATCGTCGAGACGCTGGGCGGCCAGCACGGCGTCACTGAGATGGACCAGTGGGTCGTCGCCGGGGTGCTGTGCGTTGACGTGGCGGATGAGGTCGTCAAGCCCGGTAGGTTCATCTGTCATGCGTCAACCATAGGTTGACGGCAAGGTTGCGTCAACCTTGAGTTGACGCGGTCGGCTCGCTGACGAACCGGAACGCGACGAGCGTGAGCGCGTCATAGTTTTCCGAGTCTGACCGCCGCCACACCACCAGTCAGCATCGATCCGACTCGGTCACCTGCTACCCAGCCTGGATCACGTCTCCGCCCAAAGCGTGCTGGCCAGGCTCTCTTGCGGCGTCAGCGGGTGGTGGGAGTGTGCTGGCGGAGCCAGTCGTACCAGGCGGAGACGCCCTCCCCGGTATCAACGCCGCTGGACCGGTAGCTGGTCTCAGCAGCTCGATGGCTGAAGCTCAGCCGGCCCAGAGAACCCGCAAGACGACGACCCGTTGCTGATCTTCCAGGATGAGATAGATGGCTAAGCCGGCGTTGTAGGGGCCAAAAGTGTGCGCGCGCATCGGAGACGCGGCATCCCGGCTGCGGAGTGGCTCGCCACTCCAGGGATGTAGGGCAATTAAGTCGATCAAGGAAGCGTAGGCGGTCAGCGCATCCTCGGGCAGCGCTGCTACCTGGTGCCCGGCAGCGTCGTCGGATACGACCTCGTACACCTACAACCCCAGGCCGGAGCGCGTCTCCGCCCAGGGCGTGGTGTGCACGGCATCTCCCGCGAGAAGCTGGTCAGCATGTTCCAGCATTGCGCGATGCTCTTCCGGGTCGGTGGCGGACCAGGCCACCCGCCACCATCGTTCGACGAACTCACTAACCCCTGACAGGTCCATGGTCCGGGTTGCCTTGTCCATGGCAGCCCGGAATTCCTCGTCGAAGTCGGCGACATCCTCAGGCAGCAGCGCGGCACGGATGGCCTTCGGGTCCTTGCCGGGCGGAGTAAGGAGTGGGGCGCCGCGCCCCGTGACTCCGTGAGCCTCTGCGGTCATGGCCGATCACCTCGTCCTACAGCCTAGAGTCTCGCGCAACGCCATGTGGTCCCGTGACCGCCACGCCGTCGGCAGGCTACGAAGCAGTCGGTGTCGCCCGGACCGGGGGCCGGCACTTCCAGCGGAGATCGACGGTGCGCGGGTGGAGTGAAGTCAGCGGGTGGTGGGAGTGTGCTGGCGGAGCCAGTCGTACCAGGCGGAGACGCCCTCCCCGGTGGTGGCCGAGACCGGCAGGATCTCCGCCCGCGGGCTCACGCTCTTCAGGTCGGCCGCGTGCCGCGCGGTGTCGAAATCGAGGTACGGGAGCAGGTCCACTTTGCTGAGCAGGACCAGGTCCGCGGCCCGGAACATCTGCGGGTACTTCAACGGTTTGTCGGCGCCCTCGGTCACCGACGCGATGACCACCCGGGCCTGCTCGCCCAGGTCGAAAAGCGCCGGGCAGACCAAGTTGCCCACGTTCTCTATCACCAGCACGGACCCCGGCCGCGGGTCAAGCGCCGCCAGCCCCCGGGCCACCATCGCCGCATCGAGATGACATCCCGCGCCGGTGTTGATCTGCACGACGGCGGCGCCGGCCGACTCGATGCGCCCGGCGTCGAGGGTGGTCTCCTGGTCTCCCTCAATCACCGTGAGGCCGAGGCCAGCGCCGGCCTCCCGGGCCGTCCGCTCCAGCAGGGTGGTCTTGCCGGCGCCCGGCGAGCTCATCAGGTTGACCGCGAGGATGCCCCGTTCACGCAGCCAGGCGCGGTTGCGCCCGGCCAGCCGGTCGTTCTTGGCCAGCACTTTCTGCTGCAGCACGACGGTCCGGCTGGCCCCGTCGTCGTGCCCATGGTCATCCGCGGGCCCGGTGTCATGCTGGTGTCCAGCGTCATGCTGGTGCCCAGTGTCATGCTGGTGCCCAGTGTCATGATCATGCCTGGCGTCCCGGGGGCGGCCGGCGCCGTGATCCTGAGCGAGCCCGCCCGGGCCATGCACCCGCACCCCGGCGTCGCCGTCACAGCCGCACGTCGCGCACATGTCAGGCCACCTCCACGGACGTGATCCGCAACTCGGCCCCGGCCAGGATCGCCACCTCGGCGCTCCCGCACGCGCACAGCGCGATCGGGCCATCAGGCTCGAACTCCGTCCCGCAATCCTGGCACTGGCACCGCGCCGGGAGTTCGCTGATCTCCAGCCGGGCACCCTCCAGGTTGGTGCCATCGGTGACCAGATCGAAGCAGAACCGCACGGAGTCCGCGACCACGCCCGACATCGCGCCGATCTCCAGGCGGACACAGCTGATCTTGGCGTCCGGCAGCCGGTCTGTCACCGCGTCCACGACACCCTCGGTGATCGCTAGTTCATGCACCCGGGCCGCCTCCTGCGGTTGGCCTGGGCCCGGCCCGCCCGCCCGGCGGCCCCGGGCGCGACGGCTGGTCCGCACCAGCCGCCGGCCCCTGGCAGGCACGCATTCAGCAGATGCGCGGCAGCGGGTCGCCGACCAGCAGGTCGACAATCCGGGTGCCGCCGAACGCGGTCTTCAGGAGCACGATGCCGGGCGGTTCCGCCGTGACATGGCCGATGATGGCAGCCTGCTCGCCGAGCGGGTGGGCGCGCAGCGCGGCCAGCGCCTTATCCGCCTCGGCCCCGTCCACCACGGCGACCAGCCGCCCTTCGCACGCCACGTACATCGGGTCGATGCCGAGCAGTTCCGAGGCGCCGCGCACCTCCATGCGGACCGGGATCTTGTCCTCGTCGACCACCACGCTCACGTCCGCCGCGGTCGCCACCTCGTTCAAGATGGTGGCCACGCCGCCCCGGGTGGCGTCGCGCAAGGCGCGCACGCCGGTGGTGGCCGCGAGCAGGTCGGCGATCATGCCGTTCATCGCCGCGGTGTCCGAGACGACATCCGCTTCGATGTCCAGCTCACCGCGGGCCAGCATGATGGTCACGCCGTGATCGCCGATCGTCCCGGAGACGATCACCGCGTCACCCGGCCGGGCGGTGGCCACGCCCAGCGACGGCCCGTCGTATTCCATCACGCCGAGCCCCGCCGTGTTGATGTAGCAGCCGTCCGCCTTGCCCTTCTGCACCACCTTGGTATCGCCGGTTACCACCTGGACACCGGCGACCGCGGCGGCGTCCTTCATCGACGCGACGATCCGGTTGAGGTCGGCAACGGGGAAGCCTTCCTCCAGGATGAACCCGGCCGACAGGTACAGCGGGGTGGCCCCGGACACGGCCAGGTCGTTGACCGTCCCGTTGACGGCGAGGTCGCCGATGTTGCCGCCCGGGAAGAACAGCGGCGACACCACGTAGGAGTCGGTGGTCAGCGCGACCCGTGACCCGTTCAGGTGCAGCTGGGCAGAGTCCTCCAGCGGTTCGAGCAGCGGATTGCGGAACGCGTCCAGGAAGATCGCCTCGACGAGAGTCCGGGTCGCCTTGCCGCCCGCACCGTGCGACATGGTGATCCGCTCCTCGCGGACTTTGGGCCGGCGGCGACGGGCCCGGTCTATCCGGTCGAGGACCTGCTGCTCGCGTTCTGGCGCCGCGGTTTTTGGCCGGGACATGGCGGCCCTGGTGTGCTCTTCGTGCTCACGCAGGGCCTCGTCCACCCAGCCCGCTCGCGGCCCGGGAGCCGCGTCGGGAGCGGTGCGGCCGGTCATGAGATGCTCACTTCGACCACCCGGTGGCGGTTCATCCGGCCGTAGTTGTAGTAGGCCGCGCATGCGCCCTCGGGGGAGACCATGCAGGTGCCGATGGGGGTCTCCGGGGTGCACGCGGTGCCGAACACCTTGCATTCCCACGGTTTGAGCACGCCCTTGAGCACCTCGCCGCACTGGCATGCCTTCGGGTCGGCCACCCGCACGCCCGGCACCTGGAACAGCAGCTCGGCGTCGAAGGCCGCGTACTCCGGCCGCATCCGCATCGCGGAGTGCGAAATGAAGCCGAGCCCGCGCCACTCGAAGTACGGCCGCAGTTCCATCACCTCGTTGATGGCCTTCAGGGCGGCGAGGTTGCCGTCCCACGGCACTACCCGGGTGTACTGGTTCTCCACGATCGAGCGCCCCTCCGACAGTTGCAGCATCAGCATGTAGATGGACTGCAAGATGTCCAGCGGCTCGAAGCCGGCCACCACGACCGGCTTGCCGTACTGGCTCGCGATGAACTCATACGGGCGGCAGCCGATCACCGTGGACACGTGGCCGGGGCCGATAAAGCCGTCCAGGCGGAGGTCAGGGGAGTCCAGGATGGCCTTGATCGCCGGAATGATCGTGACGTGGTTGCAGAAGATCGAGAAGTTCTCTAGGCCCTCGGCCGCCGCGCGCAGCACGGTCATCGCCGTGGACGGCGTGGTGGTCTCGAAGCCGATGGCCATGAAGACGACCCGCTTGTCCGGGTTCTGCCGGGCGATCTTCAGCGAGTCCAGCGGGGAGTAGACCATGCGGATATCGGTGCCGGCCGCCTTGGCGTCGAAGAATGATCCCTGGCTGCCCGGCACCCGCATCATGTCGCCGAACGAGGTCATGATGACATCCGGCTCGGACGCCAGGTGTATGGCGTCGTCGACCCGGCCCATCGGGATGACGCACACCGGACAGCCCGGGCCGTGCACCAGGGTGACGGATTCGGGAAGGTAGTCCTCAAGCCCGTGCTTGTAGATCGTGTGGGTGTGCCCGCCGCACACCTCCATCAGCTTGTACTGGCGCCCCGGCTCACATAGCGCCGCGATCTTCGCGGCCAGCGCGTGTGCCTTGTCGGCGTCCCGGAACTCATCGACGAACCGCATCCCGCTCACTCCTATTCGATCCGTGATTCCTGCAGCGCGGCGAGTTCGTCCGCGTAGGCCTGGCCGATCCCCTCCAGGAATTCCAGGGCGGCGGCGGCCTCACTCTCGTCGATCTTGGAGAGCGCGAAGCCCACGTGAATGAGCACCCATTCGCCGGGCTCAGGCGGGTCATCGGCCAGCAGCCCGACGTTGATCACCCGCTTGACCCCGCTGACGTCTACCCGGGCCAGGTCCGGCTGACCAGGGAGGAACTCGATCACCTCGCCCGGAATGCCAAGACACATGCGATCACCTCTTCGTGCTCGTGCGGGGGGTTTCCCGCCGTCCTGTCGTCGTCACGAGCCTGACGACGACACGGACTGCTTCGTCTACCGCGGCGCTGACTTGCGGGCTGAGCCCGATTCCCTCCGCCAGGCTCGCGGCCTCGCAGCCCACCACCAGTACCCGGCCGGCGTCAGCGCCGAGCCGCCCGGCCATATCCATGACAACGTCTGGTTGCATCCCGTGGGCATCGAACAGGCTCATCCCGGCTAGGGGACCGCCCGCTCCGGCGCCGCCCGCCCCGTCTCCGGTCACGGCGCCGCCGGGTGACTGCGGCACGGGCTCCGGCTCGATCACATACACGGTTCCCGGCTCTTCGCCGCGCTGCACCGCATCGACCAGGATCGTGGTGTCGAATCCCGCGGCCAGGTCGAAGGCCAGGTGCATGCCCCGGATGCCGTAGTCGGTGACCCGGACCCCCTCGGGAAGCTGCTGGCCAGCCAGGCGCTTGGCCACCTCGACCCCGAACCCGTCGTCACCGAGGAAGATGTTGCCGAGGCAGGCGATCAGAGTGCGGCCGGTCATCTCAGTCACCGCCGCTGCCGAGGGTGGCCAGGGTGAGTTCCCACAGCGCGTGGTAGATCGTGGTCTGCGCTTCCTGGATCCGGTGCACCGAGGATGAGGGCGCGACAAAGAGATAATCCAGGCCTGCTAGCTCGGACATCTTCCCCCCGTCATATCCGGCGATGCCCACCGTCAGCATGCCACGCCGGGCCGCCTCGTCTAGGCCGCGCAGCAGATTCTCCGAACTGCCGCTGGTGGACAGGGCCATCGCGATGTCCTGCTGGCCGCCGAAGGCGGCGATCTGCCGGGCGAACACCACGTCGACGCCGATGTCATTGCACAGCGCGGTGACCACGGCGGTGTCATTGGCCAGCCCGAACGCGGGCAGCGGCCGGCCGGCCGGGCCGGGATTGAGGAACAGCGTCGCGATCTGCTGGGCGTCGGTGGCGCTGCCGCCGTTGCCGAAGGCGAACAGCCGCCCGCCGGCCGCGAACCTCCCCGCCATCGCCTGCGCGCACGCCAGCAGCCGCGCCGAGTCCTGGGCGGCAACCGCGGTGCGCAGCTCGGTGATCTCACGCAGCTTGGCCACCGTCGAGTGGCGGACCCCCGCCAGCACGGCGGCGACATCGGTCTTCCCCGGGTACAGGAACGGGTACAGCGATTCCATCGCTGAGCTGCCGGCCGGGCGCCCCGGCCGGGCCGGGCTGCCGTGCCGCGGTACGGAGCTCATCCGGGCACCACCGCGATCGCCTCGCCCGCATGCACCAGGATCGTGTCGCCGACATTCGCGGCCACCAGGGCCACGCTGACCTCCTCCTCGCCGGAGCCCGTGTCCACGATCGCGAGATCGCTGGCCAGCAGCCGGACGACGGTCACCGCTACGGCTGTATCCGAGCAGGTCACGCAAACCTCGTCGAGGCACTGACCCGGGGATTGCGCCGGCGGGGGTTGGGTGATTGACTGCACCTCCGCGCGGCGGCCTGCGGCGGTCATCCCACCACCTCCGGGTCGAGCACGCCCGGCTGCTCGAAGAACACGTGCACCAGCTCCCACAGCAAGTGGTAGGCGGTCACCTGCACCTCCTTGACGATCTGCGGGTCCGCTGACCGGGCGACGAGCAGGTGATCGACGGCCGGGCTGACCCCGATCGCGCCGCCGTCCCCGCCGACCAGGGCGATCGTCAGCATCCCCAGATCGTGCGCGGTGACCAGGCCGCGCCGGACACTCTCGCCGTTCCCGTTAGCGCAGATGCCGAGGGCGATGTCGGCCGGCCGGGCGAGGTAGCGGATCTGGTGGGCGAAAACGCCGCCCATGCCATCGCGGGCGGCGAGCCCGGTCACGGTCGCGATGTCCGCGGTGAGGGAGATGGCGGGCAGGGCGCGCTTGCCGACGATCACCGGGTGCACGAACTCGACCGCAACGTGCAGGGCGTCGGCGCTGGCCGGGCCGGTGCCGAACACCACCAGCTTGCCGCCCTGATGGAAACGTACCGCCATGGCGTGACAGGCCGCGGCCACCGTGCCCGCGTGATCGGCCAGGTCCTGGATCGGCGCCGCGCGGCGCTCGAACAGCCTGGTGACGTCTTCGTCTCCGGGGGATGTCCGCACCAGTCCGGTCACTTCCTTAAGAATCTCACTTCAGGCTACGTCCGGCGGGGGGAGTTCCGCCTCGGCCTCAACCACGACAGCGTCGCGCACCTTGAGAGCCCCGAAAAACCCGGAGTACGGCTTGATGCCATACGAGGACTGCACGATCGACCCGGTGGCCTGGTACTTGCCCGGCCCGGTCTGGGTGACCTGCAGGGTGAGCGGCCGCGAGGTGCCGTGCAGGGTGAAGTCCCCTTCGATCACGCCACCATCGCCGGCCGCCTCGAAGCGGGTGGCGGTGAACACCGCCTCGGGGTGCTGACCGGTGCCGAGCAGGCGCCGCATGGTCACGCCTATCTCGCGGCGGTCCCGGTCGGTCAGCGGCTTGAGGCCGCCGGTGCCCTCGCGCACGCTGAGCGCCCCCGCGTCGATGCGCACCTCCAGCGAGACCGGGCTGCCGTCGTCCCGCACGGTCAGGTCACCTGACCACCGTGGCGCCTCGATCGTGAGGTCGTGGCCAGCCGTCGCGGCCAGGCCGTCGCGAGAAGTGCGCAGCACGATCCGGCCCGTGTCCGGGACAAGTCGGTAGTGTCCAGCGGGAACCGCCATGGCAGCACGTTAGGACACTTGTGGGGGGACGTCCAGTGGATCAGCGGACAGTGATGACTTGCTGTCGGTCAGCCGGGTCGCCCTCCGGGGCCGCCAGCAGCGCGGGCCGAACGGCCGGGCCGGCGGATGCCGGGGCCAGCGGGCACCCTCGGATGGGGGTACCGCTACGGGAACGGCAGTTCGCCGAAGAGTTCCTGGATCCGGCGCAGATCGCGGAGCCGCGGCTCGGTCTCCCCGCCGACCCAGCGGCCAACGGTCTTGACCGACACGCCGAGCTGGCGGGCCGCGGCCTCCTGGGTGAGCCCCTCCCGGCGCAGGGTGCTGGACATCCAGTCGGCAAAGGTGTCCGGCCGTCTCGGTAGCGCGGCCCGGCTGGCCGTGGACGGCCGCATCGCGGTCACCGGCTCGCCGACGGCGGGCTGGCCGCCAGTGAACTGCTGGTTGGAGTGCAGGACGTCGACCTCGACGTGCTCAGGGAAGATCCGGAACGAGACCTGGATGGCTCCCTCCGGCCCGGCGGCGTCCAGCAGGGCGCGGAAGACCGTCTCGCCGACTTCACGATTTCCCTGCTCGGTCAGCGGCGACTCGGCCAGGCAGCGGCGGACGAAGTCCCGGATCTCCGGGATCCACGACGGACGCGCCGGAAAGGTCTGGGACAGCACCACTACGGGGACGACCTCGATCGACGCGTCCCCGTGCCCGTCGGCCGGATCAGGCACTGGTGTCTCCCTTGTCATGCCTCCGGTCACCGGTCAACCGGATCACGCTTCCCGGTCATATATACCGACCAGTATCAAGACAGCGTACGCGTCCGCGATGGATGCCGCGTTCCTGGTGGGAGTTCTGGGCCGGGAGCGGCAGGGTCCCCTCGCGAGGCAGTTGGCGAGGGCAGTGATCCCAGCCCTGTCGTGTTGACAGGACATTTATGTCCATTGACTTGACTGTTCAGTCTTGCCACCCCTGGTGGCCAGGTTTAACATGGCGGCGTCTGCACACGGTGCAGACAGGTCCTGCCATGAACGGTTTCCCGGCGCTGTCGCGCTCCCCATGGTGCGGGCCGTCCGGCGGTCAGAGTGGCCCGCCAGGCGGCGGATTCATGCTGGCGCCCACCAACGGCTCACCATTCCCGGGCCGGCCGGCCCCAGCTACCGCACCTTGCCCCACCTGGCCCCCAAGAACCTGCCCGTCAGGGCACCTGCCGTCCGGGCACTGGCGGTCAGGGCCCGGCCTCCGAGCATCTGGTCCCCAGGTACCTCATCTCCAGGTCGCGACGCATCCACTATCCCGCCGACACCGCAGCGAGGAGGTGGCCTAGCAATGGCCACTGCCGAACAGACCCATGACACGACATCGGCCGAGCCTCCGGCCGAGCCCGTCGTCCACATCCTCTGGATGAACGGAGGGCTCGGCTGCGACGGTGACTCGGTAGCGCTCACCGCCGCGACTCAGCCGAGTATCGAGGAAATCGTCCTTGGCGCGCTGCCTGGCCTGCCCAAGGTGGCGGTGCACTGGCCGCTGATCGACTTCGAGTGCGGCCCCGAGCAGGGCGCCGACAACTTCATCGAGTGGTGGCACAAGGCTGACCGCGGCGAACTGGACCCGTTCGTCCTGGTGGTCGAAGGCTCGATCCCGAACGAGGCGATCAAGGAGGAAGGCTACTGGTGCGGCTTCGGGAACAACCCGGCCACCGGCCAGCCGATGACCACCAATGAGTGGCTGGACCGGCTGGCGCCCAAAGCCACCGCGATCCTGGCCGCGGGCACCTGCGCCACCTACGGCGGGATCCACGCCATGGCGGGTAACCCCACCGGGGCGATGGGGGTGCCGGACTACCTCGGCTGGGAATGGCGGTCCAAGGCCGGCCTGCCGATCGTCTGCGTCCCGGGCTGCCCGACCCACCCGGACAACCTGTCAGAGACCATCCTGTACCTGCTCTACCAGGTCGCGGGCCAGGCGCCGATGATCCCGCTGGATGAGGCGCTGCGGCCGACCTGGCTGTTCGGCGCCACGGTGCACGAGGGCTGCGACCGGGGCGGCTACTACGAGCAGGGCGAGTTCGCCAATGAGTACGGCTCGCCCAAGTGCCTGGTCAAGCTGGGCTGCTGGGGTCCGGTCGTCAAGTGCAACGTGCCGAAGCGGGGCTGGATCAACGGCGTCGGCGGCTGCCCCAACGTGGGCGGGATCTGCATCGCCTGCACCATGCCCGGCTTCCCGGACAAGTTCATGCCGTTCATGGACGAGCCGCCCGGTTCCAGGGTGTCGATGACGGCGAGCACCCTCTACGGCACCGTGATCCGCTCGCTCCGGGGCTTCACGGCCAAGACGGCCGACGAGGAGCCCAAGTGGCGGAAGAAGGGCGATGACCTGCTCACCGGCTACCAGAAGTCCTGGTGACCTCGACCAGCGCCAGCCCCTGGGCAGCGGCGCCCGAATGCAGCGAGAGGGATAAGCGATGACCACGGACACGGGCACCGGCATTGTCGAGATGAACTGGGACCCGATCACCAGGATCGTGGGCAGCCTGGGAATCTACACAAAAATCGACTTCAAGCAGAAGAGGGTCGTCGAGTGTCACAGCACCTCGTCGATCTTCCGCGGCTACAGCATCTTCATGAAGGGCAAGGACCCGCGCGACGCGCACTTCATCACCAGCCGCATCTGCGGGATCTGCGGTGACAACCACGCGACCTGCTCGGTGTACGCCCAGAACATGGCCTACGGGGTACGGCCGCCGCACCTCGCCGAGTGGATCATCAACCTGGGCGAGGCCGCCGAGTACATGTTCGACCACAACATCTTCCAGGAGAACCTGGTCGGGGTGGACTTCTGCGCGAAGATGGTCGGCGAGACCAATCCGGGCGTGCTCGAACTCGCCAACCGGACCGAGTCGCCGCACGCCGGAGAGCACGGCTACAAGTACATCGGCGACATCATGCGGTCGCTCAACCCGCTGGAAGGCGAGTTCTACCGCGAGGCGCTCCAGGTCAGCCGGTCCACCAGGGAGATGTTCTGCCTGATGGAGGGGCGGCACGTGCATCCCTCGACGCTCTACCCCGGCGGCGTGGGGACGACCCCCACGGTCCAGCTGTTCACCGACTACCTCACCCGGCTGATGCGCTACGTGGAGTTCATGAAGCGGGTCGTGCCGATGCACGACGACCTGTTCGACTTCTTCTACGAGGCCATGCCCGGGTATGAGGAGGTGGGCCGCCGCCGCGCCGACATGGTCTGCTGGGGCAGCCTGAACGACCCTGAGCACTGCGACTTCCGCTACGACCACATGACCGACTGGGGCCGGAAGATGTTCGTGACCCCCGGCGTCATCCGGGACGGGCAACTGCTCACCAACGACCTCGTCGACATCAACCTAGGGATCCGCATCCTGCTCGGCAGCTCGTACTACGAGGACTGGGAAGACCAGGAGATGTTCGTGACCCGCGATCCCCTGGGCAACCCGGTGGACCGCAGGCACCCGTGGAACCAGCACACGATCCCGCGGCCGGCCAAGCGCGACTTCGACAGCAAGTACAGCTGGGTCATGTCGCCGCGGTGGTTCGACGGCACCAACTACCTGGCCGCCGACACCGGCGGCGGGCCCCTGGCCCGGCTGTGGGCGACGGCGCTGGGCGGCCTCGTGGACTTCGGCTACGTCAAGTCCACCGGCCACAGCGTGGTGATCAACCTGCCGCGGACGGTCAGCAGGCCCGAGGCCACCTTCGAGTGGAAGATCCCGGTGGACAAGGAGGGCAGGCCGCTGTCCAACGCCATCGAGCGGGACCGGGCGCGGACCTACTTCCAGGCCTACGCGGCCGCGGCGGCGCTGCACTTCATGGAGAAGGGCCTGGCCGAGATACGGGCCGGCCACACCAAGACCTGGGAACCGTTCGACGTGCCTGACGAGGCCAACAGCTGCGGATTCACCGAGGCCGTGCGCGGCGTGCTGTCGCACCACATGGTGATCCGCGACGGGAAGATCGCGAACTACCACCCGTACCCGCCGACCCCATGGAACGCCAGCGTGCGCGACAGCTACGGGACTCCCGGCCCCTACGAGGACGCGGTGCAGAACACGCCGATCTTCGAGGAGAACCCGCCGGACACATTCAAGGGCATTGACATCATGCGGGCCGTCCGCAGTTTCGACCCGTGCCTGCCGTGCGGCGTGCACATGTCGCTCGGGAACGGCAAGGTGCTCGAAAAGATCCACACGCCGATGGCCGCCATTCTGGCGACCTGACCCGCATGCGGGTCCTGCCCGGCCAGCAAGGCCGGGCAGGACCCGGTGCGGCATGACCTGATGGGCTGACGGAGAGGCGAGGCGGATGGCCGTAGTTCGGCAGGTCGGGGCACGGGTCGAGGAGTTGCTCGGCGTTTTGCGATCAAGCGGGAACTCCTCCGCGGCCCCGGCTGCGGAAGAACTGGTGCGCATCCTGCTTGGCCTCTATGGCGATGGGCTCGGCCACATCATGACGGCGCTGGGTCAGGAGGGGGACGCAGGCGAAGCCGTGCTCGACAGGTTGCTGTCAGATCCGCTGGTGGAGAGCCTGCTGCTGCTGCATGACCTGCATCCGCTGGATGTCGATACCAGGATCCAGCGTGCCCTGGACCGGGTGCGGCCCTACCTCGGCTCGCACGCGGGCGGGGTGGAGTACCTCGGCGTGACCGACGACGGTGTTGCCCACCTGCGGCTGGAAGGCAGCTGCCACGGCTGCCCGTCGTCCACCGTGACGGTCCGGCTGGCCATCCAGGGCGCGATCGACGAGGCTGCGCCCGAGGTTACCGATGTCGTGGTGGAGGGGGTGAGCGAACCGCCACCTGGCCAGCAGACGCTGCTGCAGATCGGCAGCGGCCCACCGGGCGCACCGCCCCCGCCCGGCCCGGTAGCTGACGCGGCGGGCGCCACGGGCGGGCCAGGTGATCCCTCCTGGGTCACCCTGCCGGGTATCGGGCCGCCCACCGGGCGGCCGGTCAGGGTGCTGGCGGGTGACGTGCCGGTGCTCATCTGCTCCGTCCGCGGCACCCTGTACGCCTATCGGGACGCGTGTGCGGCCTGCGGATCCTCGCTGGCTCAGGCCCTGCTGGCGGGCGAGCAGCTCGATTGCGCCGAGTGCGGCGCGACATATGACGTGCGGGCTGCGGGCAGGGGCCTCGGCGATTCCGCCGTCCATCTCGACCCGCTTCCGCTGCTCGGCGACAGCCAGGGTGTCCGGGTCGCGATCCCGGCACCGCTGGAGGCGGCGGCGTCGTGACGGGCCAGGCTGGGCTACGCAGGTTCCTGGAGCCGCCGCCGGCCACCCCCGCGGCGGCGCCGGCCGCCGCCGGCGGCCCACCCGCCGGCGGCGCCGACGGTCCGGTCGTGCTGCCGCGGGGGGTCGGCGCGCCCCGGGAGGCGGACGCGCAGCAGGAACGCTGTGAGATGTGCGCCACCGAGGTGGACTCGCGCCACAGCCATGTGGCGGACCTGGAGCAGTCCAGCCTGATGTGCGTCTGCCGGGGGTGCTACCTCTTGTTCACGCACGGCAGCGCGGGCGGCACCAGATACCGCGGGGTACCCGACCGGTATGTCCGGGACCCGTCCCGGACCCTGTCCGTGGCTGAGTGGGACGACCTGCAGATCCCGGTCGGGCTGGCTTTCTTCCTGAGCAGCTCGCAGCGGGGTGAGGTAACCGGGTTCTACCCAAGTCCGGCCGGTGCCACTGAGTGCCTGCTCGACCTGCAGGCCTGGGCGCGGCTGGCGGAGGCCCACCCGCTGCTGCGCGCCGCGGAGCAGGACGTCGAGGCGGTGCTGATCTGCCGATCGGCCTCCGGAGTGGAGTACTTCATCGTGCCGATCGACGCCTGTTACGAACTCGCCGGCCGGATGCGGATGCTGTGGAAGGGCTTCGACGGCGGCACCGAGGCACGGGAAAGCATCGACGCGTTCCTGGCGGGCGTGCGGGCCCGCGCTAAAGACTCCGCCCCGGAGTCCTGAGATGGCCGAACTCTCCTTCGACTGCATCGGCGCCCGGGCCGAACGCTATGCGGTGGTGCCGTCATTCTCGCTGACTCTGCGGATCAGCGAGACGACCGGCGAACGGGTCGACGCGATCGTGTTGCGCTGCCAGATCCGGATCGAGCCGGTACGCCGCCGCTACACGGATGCCGAGGCGGAGCGGCTGAATGACCTGTTCGGCGAGACGCAGCGATGGTCCGACACGCTCAAGCCGCTGCAATTCACGCTGCTGACCGCCATGGTGCCGTCCTTCACCGGCAGCACCGAACTAGACCTGCCGGTGCCGTTCAGCTACGACCTGGAGATCGCCGCCACCCGCTACTTCAGCGCGCTGGATTCCGGTGAGATCCCGCTGCTGATGCTGTTCAGCGGGACCATCTTCGCCCGCGTGGATGGCCGCCTTCAGGTCCAGCAGGTGCCGTGGAGCAAGGAAGCCAGTTTCCGGCTGCCGGTAAGCGTGTGGCGGGATTCCGTCAACGCGCACTTCCCTAACAGCGCGTGGATCCGGATGAGCCGCGAGACGCTGGACGAGCTGATCCGGTTCAAGAACCGCACGGCCATTCCCACCTGGGACGCCACCCTGCTGGCCCTGCTGGCCGGGGCGTCACAGGAATCGGAGGATCAGCCATGAAGCGCGAGCAGGCCGCCCTGGACCCCCGGTTCGTTGAGCACGCACGGCAGGTGGCCGACGCCATCCTCTACGAGGGATACCTGCTCTATCCCTATCGCGGGTCCGCGCAGAAGAACCAGGAGCGTTTCCAGTTCGGCGTGCTGATGCCCCCGGCGTACCGGGCCATCGATGAATACGAGCCATCCGCCACCCAGACCGAGTGCGTGCTCGAATGCGCCGACGACGCCGAGATCACCGTGCTGCTCCGCTTCCTGCAGTTGCAGCGGCGGACCGTGCAGGCGGCCACGTCGCGGCCGGGCGAGTTCACTGAGGTGACCTCGCTGGAGGTGGACGGCTGCGAGGTCACCCCCTGGGATGAGGCGGCCGAACGGGAGCAGCGGGCAACTGCCTCCCTCGCCACGCTGCTGGACGGGGGAACCGGGATCCCGTTCCAGGTCCCCGGCGATGAGGCGACTCACGATGTCGCCGCCGCGGGCGGGCAGCCAGCCGGCCGGGTGGTCCGGCGGCGGGCGGCGCTGGACGGGATCATCCGGCTGAGCGCGGAGCGGCTGCCCGGCCCGTACGGCGCGCTGCGGCTGCGGGTCCAGGTGGAGAACCGCACGGAGCCGGACGGACCGCTGCGGCGGCGCGCCGATGGCCTCCGGTTCGCCCTGGTCGCCGCGCACTGCCTGATCGGCGTGCCGGGTGGCAGGTTCCTGTCCATGACCGCGCCACCTGAGTGGGCGGCGGGCATGGTCGGCGACTGTGTCAATGCCAGCACGTGGCCGGTGCTCGCGGGCCCGGAAGACTGCCGCGAGCTGGTGCTTTCCTCCCCGGTCATCCTCTATGACCATCCGGAGATCGCCGCCGAGAGCGCTGGTGAGCTCTTCGACTCGACCGAGATTGACGAGATTCTGACCTTGCGCACGCTGACGCTGACCGATGACGAGAAGCGCCAGGCTCGCGGCACCGATGCCAAGGCCGCCGCGCTGCTGGACCGGCTGGACCACTTGCCGCCGGAAATGCTCGAGCGGATGCATGGGGCCATCCGGTACCTGAGGCCCGTCACGCCAGGGGGCCTGGGACGGGGTGGCCCCGGGGAGCCTGGCGGCATTCCGGACGGTGCTTTCCCGCAGATCGGCGGGTTCCCGGAGCCTGGCGGGTTCCCGCAGATCGGCGGGTTCCCGCAGATCGGTGAGCTGCCTGGGGACCCGGCCACGCCGGGTCAGGCTCCCTGGTGGGATCCAGGTGCGGACCGGTCGGTCTCCCCCGAGACCGATCATGTCCTGATCGGCGGCGTCCGGGTCGCCCGGGGCAGCCGGGTCCGCATGTGCCCGGGTGCCCGGCGCGCTGACGCGCAAGATCTTTTCCTTACCGGCCGCACCGCGCAGGTGGAGGCCGTGCTGTTCGACGTCGATGGCCACGTCCATCTGGCGCTGGTCCCGGAGGACGACCCGGCCGCCGAGATGCAGCGCAACCACGGCAGGTTCCTGTACTTCGCACCCGACGAGGTCGAGCCACTAGGAGGCAATCCATGATCACGAAGCTGATCAAGGCAGCAGTGCTCGCGGTCGTGCTGGCCGCGATAATCCAGTCGCTGCCGGACATCAAGCGCTACCTCGAGCTCCGCGAGATGTAGTCCCGCGAGCCGCGGCGGCGCGCGGAAGCGCGGCGCTCGCTCGTCCGACCCTGATAAGGCAGGCAGAACAATGGAAACGATCATCGGGTTCGTGGCCGGCTACCTGGTCGGCGTGAATGGCGGCCGTGATGGGCTGGAACGGGTGCGTTCGTCCTGGCGGGCAATCAGGGCATCGCCGGAAATGCACCGGATAGTGGGGGAAGCCACGGTAATAGCGCAGGGAGCCGTCGGCCGGGTTTCCCGCGGCGGTCTTAGTGAGGCGGTCGGCGGAGTCAGTGAGCTGATCGCCGCGCGGGCCGCCGCCTCGCGCGCCCGGCACGCCGCCTGATCATGCTGTCCGGACTTGACCTGGGCAGATGGTCCGGCGCGACCTGGGCAGGCGGTAGCGCGTGACCGGCCCTGCGTGACCGGGGCGCCGGGCTGGGGCCTGACCTGGCGGCCACGGTGCATGGCCACATGCCGCGGCCCCTGGTTGGTGTGCCTTAATTTGGGTGCGACGGTTTGCCGGTCTTCTCCAGCTCGGCCGGTTCCCAGGTAAAGGTTGGTTCAAGGCCGCAGGGTGGCTACCATCCGCGCCGTTCGGAGCGCCGAATACTGGGGTAATACAACGGCGCAAGTCGACGGGGGATGCTGGGGAGCGTCTCACCGCCGCTTTGCCCATTTTTGGCACATCAGGGGAAGGTCACGCGCTACCGGCGCGGGCCGAAGGGGGACAGTCATGCCTTGGGACGATTACCTAGAAGGTTCACCTGCTGACGCCGAGTCGCTGGCCGTGAGCCAGCCGGCGATGTCACGAAGGTCGATGCTGCGCACCACCGCGGGGGCGGGGGCGGCCAGCCTGATCGCCGGCGCAGCGCTGGGGACCGCGGCTCCCGCGGTCGCGGCGGCCCGGCCAGCGAAGCGGGCCAGGTCAGCCGACTCGCCACGGCCAGCCAGCGACGAGCAGGTCGTCGTGCATGTGCGTAACGCACGCTCCGGCGAGATGGACGTCTTCGCCGGCACCAGCCAGACCCGGCTCGTGGACCCAGATCTGGCCGCCCGGCTTGTCCAGGCCGCCAGGTAACCGGTCCGACCCGCCCGGCTGAGACCGGCAACTGGCTCAGCCGACAAGCATTGAGGTGAACAAGAATGTCATCACATCGTGAGGCGCCGGAGATCTCGCAGGACCCGGTCGCGGACAGTACCGATGTTTACGCGTTCGTCAGCCCGGATCGCCCGGGAATGGTCACGCTGATTGCCAATTACATTCCACTGCAGGAACCGGCGGGTGGCCCGAACTTCTACGAGTTCGGTGACGACGTGCTGTACGACATCAACATCGACAACACCGGGGACGGCCGGCCCGACATCATCTACCAGTTCCGTTTCACCACCCGGACGCGCAACGAGGACACGTTCCTCTACAACACCGGCCCGATCACGTCGCTGCGCAGCGGCAACTGGAACCGCCGGCAGTTCTACACGGTGACCAGGATCCAGCACGGCAAGGCGCAAGTGCTGGGCTCCGGCCTCGCCTGCCCGCCCTGCAACATCGGGCCGCTGTCCACGCCGAACTACAAGGCGCTGGCCGCTGAGGCCATCCACACCCTGGGCGACATCAAGGTCTTCGCCGGACAGCGGGCGGAGGGGTTTTACGTGGACCTCGGCTCGATCTTCGACTTGGCTGACCTGCGGCCCTTCCAGACCCTGCACGACCAGTACGGCTTCCACGCATTCAGCAAGAATGCCCCCGGAGCGAACGGCACCAACCGGCTGAACGTGCACTCCATCGCCATCCAGGTGCCCAACTGGCAGCTCACCCGGACGAGGAACCCGTCGGCCGACGACCCGCGCGCGGTGATCGGCGTCTGGACCTCGGCGTGCCGGCAGAAGGTGCGGCTGTGGGACGCCGACAACGGCCGCAACGTGGACAGCGGCCCGTTCCGGCAGGTGTCCCGGCTCGGGAATCCGCTCGTCAACGAGGTTCTCATCCCGCTCGGCAAGAAGGACAGGTGGAACACGCTGGCCCCCGCGGAAGACAAGTACTTCGCCGAGTACTTCGCGCATCCCGGGCTGGCCGGGCTGCTTCCGGTGCTCTACCCAGGCGTCTTCCCGAAGCTGGCCGGGCTGGTGAAATCGGGCCAGCCCCGGGCTGACCTCGAGGCGATCCTGCTCACCGGCATCCCGCACGGGATCATTCCCGGTTTCCAGAACAGCATGGGCTCGACCCTCGCTGACATGCTCCGCCTGAATACGGCCATCCCGCCCGCGCACAGCCCTCATATCCTGGGCCTCATCGGCGGCGACGCCGCCGGGTTCCCCAACGGGCGGCGCGTTTTCGACGACGTGGTCACGATCGAGCTGCGCGCGATCGCCGGGGTGACCTATCCGCTCATCAACAAGAGCTACCAGCCCGACGGAGCGGCCGGGCTGATCACCGACGGCCTGACGCCCAGCAGCGTCAGCAACGGCTATCAGCACTCGTTCCCGTATCTCGGCACGCCCTACGGCGGCTACTACAACCCGTCCTGAGGCGGCCAGGATGCCAGAGACGATCCCGGATCCGTCGGGTCCAGGAACCGTGCTGCTCGACATCGGCAGCGGGACCGGCGCCCTGATCGTGTACGCGCCTGCCGAGATGGCGGGGCAGGAGATCCATGTCAGCCCGCGGCACCCGGCCGGGTCGCCGCGCACGCATGCGGTCGTCCGCGAGCGCCGGGTGGCCGCGGGCGGCTGCCAGGCGGCGGTGTACCCCGCGCTGCCCGCCGGCGAGTACACGATCTGGCGGGATGCCCGCACCGCCGCTGGGGAAGTCTGCGTCCACGGCGGTGAGGTCGCTCAGTACCACTGGCCGCCGGCCGGCCCAGCCACCTGACACCGGACGTCCCTGGGTCCCCACAACGGTCCTGACGCCGCAACCAGCGCCTGCGGCGTCAGGACCCCCCGCCGGGCTCGCCAGCGCCGCATCCGGCGCCCCAGCTCGTGCCCCGCGCGGGTCTCCGAGGACGCCGTGACCAGGGTCACTGGTCAGAATTGCGGTTTCTGGCACGATGAGTTGGTGAGGGCATATGCGATCACCGCGGGGGTGCGGTGATCGGGTGGCCGCGCCGGGCGGCCCGCCCGGCTGATGCCAGCCTCCCCGCGTGGCTGGCCGAGATGGTCAGGCCGAGCCGTGATCCGGTGCCCTGGGGCGCGATGATCCGGGCCGCGCTGGCCCTGTGCGGGCCGCTGGCGGTGGGCCTCACGATCGGCAATCCGCAGCGCGGCGTGCTGGTCGCGCTGGGCGGCCTGCTCGTGGTCGTCGTGGACCGCGGCGGGCCTTACCCCGCGCGGGTCAGGCGTATCGTCACGGTCGCGCTCGCCGGTGGCGGCGTCGGCCTGGTGACGGGCGGCCTGATCCACGGCCGGGGCTGGATTACCGTCACCGCCCTGGTCGCGGTGGCCGGAATATCGGCACTGCTCAGCGTGGCGGGCAGCACCGCGTCCGCGGCCGGCCTGCAGTTGCTCGTCTATGTCACGCTCGGCACCGGGCCGCTCGGCACGGTGCGGCCGTGGTGGGAACCACCAGGGCTGCTGCTGGCCGGGGCGGCCTGGGCGGTGCTGCTGCTCATCCCCGGCTGGCTGCTCGCCCCGTTGGCGGCGGAGCAGCGCAGTACCGCCGCAGCCTACCGGGCCCTGGCCGCGATGCTCCGCGCTATCGGGACCAGCCGGGCCAGCGAGGAACGCCAGGGCGTGGTCAGCGCGCTCAACGCGGCCTACGACGACCTGGCCGCCCGGCGGGCGGCCGCCGACGGGCGGGACCCGCAGCAGGTGCGGCTGGCGGCGCTGCTCGGCCAGACTCATCCGCTGGCCGAGGCGGCGACCACCCTGGCCCAGGAGGGAAACCGGCCGCCCTCAGATGTGACGAACATGATCGACGCGATTGCCGACACGATCCAGTACGCCACGCCAGCGCCCGATCTCCCGCCGTACCTCGCCCGCACCCCGGGCGCCCGGGCGCTCCGGGCCGCGCTGCCCGGTGTGCTGGCCGCCGCGTCCGGGCGGCGGCAGGAGGCCGGACCGGCGCGGTCCCCCGGGCCGGGCCTGGGGGAGCGGATCAACGATGTGATCGGCGACATTCTCGGCGGCCGGCTGGCCGGGCTGTTCGCGATCCGCCTCATGGTCTCCGTCGGCGTGGCCGCGGTGATCAGCGAGGACCTGGACGTGCAGCGATCGTATTGGGTTGTGCTCACGGTGGCCCTGGTGCTCAGGCCGGATTTCGGGTCGGTATTCGTGCGGGCGGTCCAGCGCGGCGCCGGCACGATCGTCGGGGCCGTGGCCGGCGCGGTGATCCTGGCCGCTGTCCCCTACGGCCCGTTCCTGCTGATCCCCTGTGCGGTGCTGGCCCCGCTGCTGCCGTACGGGCGGATCCGGAACTTCGGCCTGTTCAGCATCTTCCTCACCCCGCTCGTGGTCGTGCTGATCGACCTGCTCGCGCGGACCGGCTGGACGCTGGCCGAAAACAGGCTGATGGACACCCTGCTGGGCTGCGCCATCGCGCTCCTGGTCGGGTACGCACCGTGGCCGATGAGCTGGCATGCACACCTGCCGGGGCAGTTCGCGACGGCGATCGATAGTGTCGGCCTTTATGCACAGCGAGCGCTCCTCACCGGCTCACCAGGGCGATCGCGGCTGCGCCGGCAGACCCATCGCGCTCTGTCGGATCTGCGTACCGAGTTCCAGCGCACCATGGCGGAACCTCCCTCGGTCAGCAGGCGGGCCGCCATCTGGTGGCCCGCGCTGGCCGGCCTGGAGAACGTCATGGACAAGGTGACCGCGACGGCGGTCGGCACCGACCTGGGCGCAGGCCGGCCGTCACCAGGCGGTGTCGGGCAGCTGGTCGCGGCGCTGGCGGAGGTCTCCCGCGCGGTGCGCGCGGGCCAGCGGCCGGCCGTCCTGCCGCTGCCGGACGAGGAACTCCTGCGGCCGGTCGCCGACGCGGTCCGCGAGGTGCAGCGCGGCCTCGGCGGCCGGGTGGCCAGCGGGCCCGATCGTGACCCATGACATGCCGGAGCAGCGCAGGGACCTGCTGGTCGTGCTGCTCACGCTGACCACCGGCGTGGTGGATGCCGCTTGCTTCCTGCACCTGGGCCACGTCTTCGGCAGCGTGGTCACCGGGACCATGGTGCTGCTGGGCATCGCCGCCGGGACCCACGATCCGGCCCTGGCGGAGCACGGCGCGGTGGGCCTTGCGGCGTACATCTGCGGGGTGATCATCGGGGCGCCGATCGCCGCTCGGTCGCGGGCCGGCCGGCCCGCCGGATCCCGCGCGATCTGGCCGCCCAGCGTCACGGCTGCCCTCGCGGTCGAGTTCTGCACCCTGACCGCGTTCTGCGTGGGCTGGGAGCTGCAAGGCGGCCGCCCAGGCGGAGTCGGCCAGCTCGTGGTGCTCGGCTTTGTGGCCGCGTCAATGGGAATTCAGTCGGCTTCCGTCCGGCAGCTCGGCGAGCTGTCGACGACCTACCTGACCGGAACGCTCACCGGGGTGGTGGCATCGTTCACCGCGGGGCGGAAACCGGAAGGGCTCACTCGCAGCGTGGCCGTCTTCGCTGCCATCATCACCGGGGCGCTGGGCTCGGCCGTGGTCACCGCCCACGCTCCGGGGTGGCTTCCCGTGCTGGTCCTGTCCCCCCTGGCGGTGGTGCTGGCGCTGTCCTGGGCCCGGCCCGGCGCGCGTCCCGAACTGCGCCGGGGCGCCGGGCCGCGACGAACCCGGCGATGACGGTGAGGCCCAGCGCCCCGGCGGGGACCACGGTGATGAGCGCGGGGAGCTGGTAGCGCCAGCTGAACTCGAACACGTCGGAGCCGAGCAGGACCGCCACCCCGGCCGCGAAGACCAGCAGGCAGGCGGTGGCCGTGCCGCGTTGCGTGGCGGTGAGCCGGCGGCGTGCGACAGCGAGACTGCCGAGCAGGCCGGCCACCGCGGCGAGCAGGAACAGCGGCCCGGGCGTGTACCCACCACCGAGCTGATAGGAGCGCAGGAAGGTGGCCAGCGGCTTGACCGCTACCGGGTTACCGCCGCCGAACGGCTGGCCGACGCCGAGAACCTGGATCTGCCCCGTGGACAGCCGGGCCAGCTGGAGCTGGCCGTTCTTGATGGTGATGTAGGGACTGAACTGCGGGTAGTGGTCCTGGAACTGCCAGCGGATGATCGGCGTGTCACCCGGGTCCTGCAGCCGCTGGATGGCGAACAGCTTCGCGGCGTCCCTGCCGATCGCCGCCGCGACGCCGACCGGGTTCTGCACCTCCAGCCGGTGGTTGAAGTTGGAGATGATATTCGAGAACTTCATGCCCAGCGGCGCCACGTACAGCCGCAGCGGCGATACGGGGCTGTGCTCAAGTCCGTCGATGCCCAGTGCGACCGCCTGCTGACGGGTCGGGCACAGCGCCTGCTCATCCGCGGGCAGGGTGAGTGCCTGGCAGTCAGCCGCGAGCACGAGCCGCCCGTAGATCTCGTTGGTCCCGGTGTAGGCCAGCCTGAAGTGCCCGTTGTCCAGGTACGACGCTGAGCAGTACACGAGGATGGGCAGGGCGAAGGCGGCGCACAGGGCGGCGCCCTGGGTGAGTTTGGTGCGCCAGCCGGGGATGGCGATGAGCAGGTAGATGATGGCGGGCAGGATGAGGATCTCGCCGATCTGGCGGACGGGGGCGCAGGCGCCGAGGGCGAGCCCGGCGGCGATGGTCATCCGGGGGGTGGGGCGTGGCGCCCAGAGCAGGAGGGCCAGGCCGGTGACGATGAGGGCCTCGAACAGCGTGTCGGGCATGATGGTCTGCTCGATCTGGATCTGGTAGGCGTCGAGCAGGATGGGTGCGGTGGCCAGGGCGGCCAGCCAGCGGGGCACGCCGCGGCGGCGCATGAGCAGGTACAGGGCGACGGCCATGCCCAGCCCGAGCAGGTGCTGCACCGCGGCGACCAGGTCCAGATTGCCGACCGCCAGGAACGGCTTCAGCACGAGCAGATAGCCGGGCGGGTCATTCCCCGGATAGGCGCCGAACAGGTACTTGATCGAGTCGATGTAGAGCAGGGCGGGCCGGTAGGCAATCTGCGACGCCGCGCGCAGGGCCAGGCCCGCGGCCAGCAGGATGGCGAGCAGCCAGTGCCGCCGCAGCAGGGCACCTGGGCTCGTCCCGCGCAGGCCGGCGCGCCGCAAGCCAGCGCTTCCCGGGCCCGTGTTTCGCCGGCCAGCCTGCCGCGGGCCGGCTGGCTGCGGGCCTGTTTCCAGTGGGCCGGTGCCCGGCTGGCTGGGGGAGCCGACCGTGACCGCAGCCGGACGGGGCGAGGGGCCGTCGGCTGTCGAGCGAAGTGGCATGAGCGTCATCCTGGCAGGGCGGTTATCGTCGGGCTCCCGGAGCGAGCTTAACCGGCCGACGCGCGGTCCCTCGCGTCGACGCCAGGACGCTCGCCGCGCAGCACGGTCGCCGACCGCGACGCCTGCGGGGGAACCTGCTGTCCGGCGGCCGGCCGGCGGCCGGCCGTGAGGTAGCCGATGACGGCGGTAATGCCAAGGGCGCCGGCCGGCACGAGGGTGACCAGTGCCGGGAGCTGGTAGCGCCAGCTGAACTCGAACACGTCGGAGCCGAGCAGGATCCCGACGGCGGCCAGGAACGTCAGCAGGCAGGCGCTGGCCGTCCCGCGCTGAGACGGCGCGGCGCGGCGGCGCGCCGCGCTCAGGCTGCCGAGCAGCCCGGCTACCGCAGCGAGCAGGAACAGCGGCCCGGGCGTGTAGCCGCCCCCCAGCTGGTAGGCGCGCAGGAACGAGGCGACCGGTTTGGCTACCACTGGCTGGCCACCCCCGAAGGGCTGGCCGTTGCCGATGGTCTTCAGCTCGCCCACTGTCGTGGTGGTCACCGCGAAATGGAGCTGCCCGCTGGCGAACGTGATGTAGGGCGGGTACGTGGGGAATGTTGTCTGGAACTGCCAGCGGCTGAGCGGCGTATCGCCTGGGCTGGTGGTCCGGGTCGGGGCGAACAACTTCACCGAGTCCCGGCCGATAGCGCTGAGCACGCCGAGCGGCTGCTGCCGGATGACGCGGTGGCTGAAGTCGGAGACGATCTTGTAGCTGTGCGCGCCAGGCGGCGGCACGAAGGTCTTGATCGGCGAGAGCGGGTCGTGGTCGAGCCGGTCAGGGCCGAAGGCTTTCTGCTGACGGGTCGGGCAGAGCGGCCGCTCGTACCCGGGCATCCGCAGCGTCTGGCAGTTGGCCGCCTGCGCCACCCGGCCGTAGATGGTGCTCTGCGCATACGGCGCCAGTGCGAACCGGTGGATCGTCACGTAGTCGCGGAAACTGACCGCGAGGATGGGCAGGGCGAAGGCGGCGCACAGGGCGGCGCCCTGGGTGAGTTTGGTGCGCCAGCCGGGGATGGCGATGAGCAGGTAGATGATGGCGGGCAGGATGAGGATCTCGCCGATCTGGCGGACGGGGGCGCAGGCGCCGAGGGCGAGCCCGGCGGCGATGGTCATCCGGGGGGTGGGGCGTGGCGCCCAGAGCAGGAGGGCCAGGCCGGTGACGATGAGGGCCTCGAACAGCGTGTCGGGCATGATGGTCTGCTCGATCTGGATCTGGTAGGCGTCGAGCAGGATGGGTGCGGTGGCCAGGGCGGCCAGCCAGCGGGGCACGCCGCGGCGGCGCATGAGCAGGTACAGGGCGACGGCCATGCCCAGCCCGAGCAGGTGCTGCACCGCGGCGACCAGGTCCAGATTGCCGACCGCCAGGAACGGCTTCAGCACGAGCAGATAGCCGGGCGGGTCATTCCCCGGATAGGCGCCGAACAGGTACTTGATCGAGTCGATGTAGAGCAGGGCGGGCCGGTAGGCAATCTGCGACGCCGCGCGCAGGGCCAGGCCCGCGGCCAGCAGGATGGCGAGCAGCCAGTGCCGGCGCAGCGCCGCGCCCAGGCGTATTCCTGGCTTAGCGGCGGTCCCCTGCGTTGGCATCAGCGTCATCCCGGCGAAGGTTGGCTATGGCTAGGCGGCTTCATCTGGCAACTCCGCCCGGCGTCTGAACTGCAGTACCTGGCTATTCAGGTTAGTACCGGACAATGCCGCGCAGGTCATGCGTTGCGCTGAGTAAGGCTAGCGGAACTCTTCGTGTCCGTGACAGCAGCTTAGCGCCTTGTCTGCCGCGATGGCCCCAAGTCGTCGGCCCGGCGGGCCGCGCTGTCGGTGGCCCGCCGTAGCATCCGCGCATGGGCGGGGTCGCGCACAGCCGGCTCAGCGGGCCGTCAGCAGCCTGGGCGGACCTGCGTGCCCGGGTGCGCCTGCAGGCGGCCGGCCTGCGCGCACCCGCAGCCGCGGGCTCCGGGCTGTGCGAGGTGTGCTGGGCGCCGGTGCACCCGGGGTACGCCCGCTGCTTCGACTGTGACCTGCATGCCGAGAGCGTTCCCGGCGGATCCGCGGATGTCGTGCTGCCGATCGCCTACTCGGTCAAGGGCAGCGATCTCGCCCGGGATCTCTGGCTGTACAAGTCCGCCCGGGCCGGCGCTCCGGCGGCCCGGGCCGCGCTGCGCGCCCGGCTGCTCGTCTTCCTGCGCGACCATGGCGGGTGCCTGCGGCGGCAGGCCGCAATGCCCCCGGTCACCCATCTGTGCGTGGTGCCGAGCGGCCGCGGCCGGCCTGGGCCGCATCCGCTGGCCGCCTTGATCGCGCCGTACGTCGGCTTACCCTGGGCCGGCCTGGCCGCCCGCGGCAATGATCATCGGTGGGTGCGTGAGCTCGATCCGGATCGCTTCCAGGCGGCGCAGCCGCTGCCCGGGGCCACGGTGCTGCTCCTGGACGACACCTGGGCCTCCGGCGGGAGCGTACAGTCGGCCAGCGCCGCGCTGCGGCGGGCTGGCGCGAGCTGGGTGGCCGCCGTCGTGCTGGGCCGGCACCTGACGCTGCCCCATCCGGCCGGAGTGCCGTTCCGGCCCGACCATTGCGCGGTGCACGGTGCGGGCCACGCGCTCATTAGGCTTGACCTGTGATCCAGGACCCCCCTTCGAGGACCGCGCTGGTACGCCGGGCCCGTCGTATCAACCGCGAGCTCGCCCTGCTT
>CAYPQM010000071.1:0-33670 GCA_964412845.1 uncultured Streptosporangiaceae bacterium | reverse complement strand
CCGCCGCCGGCACGACGATCGTCTCAGCGCCCGTCGACGGGCCGTTCGGCCGCACTTTCACGTTCGCGGACCCCGACGGCTATCAGGTGACCCTCCACGACCGCGGCTGAGCCGGGCGTCCTGGTCTTCAGCGCGGCAGGCGCCCTGAGCGGGCTTCTCACCGCGGCAGGCGGCCGCCCGGGTGCGGCCGGGGCCGCCTCCCGAGCAGTCGCACAGTTGCGTGTTTTTCATCTGACGCGCAGCCGAGCAAGGCTGAGAAAACGAGCGGGAGGGCCCGTCAGTCGTGACCGCTTCGGCGACCCGCCGGGCGTGCAGGGTGTGCTTGCCCTTCCCTTCGTGGTCGGCGTCGCCCGGGACTGCATCTCCTTTTAGAGCAGTGGTTGTTCACGCTAGCCGTTCCGCCAGGGGCCAGGCTGGCGGGCTGGGTGTCGTCTGCTGTGACTGCGGCGCACCTGGCTTCCGCTTCCTAGTCAGTGCGGATCAGGCGAAAACGGTTGTTCGGGAGAAGGAGTATCAGGCTACGGTCTTCGATATGCGTTCGATCGACAGCATCGCCGAGGATTATGTGGAGCGGGCGGCCGCCTTGGACCCGGCCCTCGCCACCTTCGCTGGGATCGCCGGACACGACCATGAGCTGCCGGATCTGAGTGCTGACGGGTTCGCCGAACGGGCCGGGCTGGATCGCTCGACCCTCGCGGCCCTCGATGCGGCCGAGGCACCCGGGCTGCGCGAGCAGACCGCACGGGCCGCGATGCAGGAGCGGCTGGCCCTGGCCGTGGAGCGCTATGACGCCGGGGACACCACCAGCGACCTCAACGTGATTGATAGCTGGGTGCAGTATGTCCGCGAGCTCTTCGATCTGATGCCCGCCGAGGGCGAGGAGGCCGCCGCCACCGTCGCCAAGCGCATGGCCGCGGTGCCGGATGCCTACCGCCAGTTCTCGCAGACCCTGCTCGGTGCGGCCCGGAACGGCAGGCCCCCGGCCCGGCTGCAGGTCGAGGAGGTCGCCAAGCAGTGCGCCGCCTGGGCCACGCCGGAGGACTCGTTCTACGGCGGACTGGTAAAGCGGCTGACCGGGGTCCCGGACTCGCTGCGCGGGGAACTGGACGCGGCCGCCCGCGAGGCGACGGCCGCCACGGCCAGGCTCGGCGGCTTCCTGCGCCGCGAGCTGCTGCCGTTGGCCCGGGAGAAGGACGCCTGCGGACCGGAGGTCTACGCCCGGGCGTCAAGGTACTTCCTCGGCGCCGCCGTGGACCTGGCGGAGGCCTACGCCTGGAGCTGGGAGGAGATCGCCCGGCTGCGCGCCGAGCAAGCGCGAGTCAGCAGCCTGATCCGGCCAGGCGCCACCCGGGAGGAAGCCATCGCGATCCTGGACAAGGACCCGGCGCGGCGCATCGAGGGCCGGGAGAACTTCCGCGCCTGGATGCAGGAACTGGCTGAGCGCACCATCTCGCAGTTGCACGGAAAACACTTCGACATCCCGGAGCCCGCGCAGCGGATCGAGGCCATGATCGCTCCCGTCGACGACGGAGGGATCTACTACTCCGAGCCATCCGAGGACTGGTCCCGGCCCGGGCGAATGTGGTGGTCGGTGCCGTCGGGTCTTGACAGCTTCGCGACCTGGAAGGAGGTCACGACCGTCTACCACGAGGGTGTTCCCGGTCACCACCTGCAGATCTCGCAGTCCCTGACCGAGCGGGAGAACCTGAACCGCTGGCAGCGGCTGATGTCCTGGGTCTCGGGCTACGGCGAGGGCTGGGCGACCTATGCCGAGCGGCTCATGGGCGAGCTCGGATACCTAGACGACGACCCGGGGGCGTACCTCGGGATGCTCGACATGCAGATGATGCCTGCCGCCAACGTGGCCCTGGACATCGGAGTGCATCTGGAGCTGGAGATCCCCAAGGGCACCGGCTGGCGGGAGGGCGAACACTGGAACGCCGGGAGCGCCTGGGAGTTCCTGCGGGCCCACTCCAGCTGGGACGAGAAGCGGCTGCGCTTCGAACTGCACCGCTACCTCGGCTGGCCTGGGCAGGTCCCGTCCTACAAGCTCGGCGAACGAGTCTGGCTCCAGGCCAGGGAAGAAGCCAAAGCCAGGGCCGGAGGTGCCTTCAGCCTCAAAGACTTCCACTCCAGGGCGCTCAGCCTGGGCGCCATGGGCCTGGACCCGTTGCGTGAGGCCTTGTCCCGCTGCTAGGACGGGTACGGCAACTTCTTGCGGACTTTTGAAAGCTCTGATTCCCTCCAAGTGCGGGAAGCCGATGGAGAGTGAGGGCTGGGCGCGGATTCCAGGACCCGCCGTGGCACAAGCCACGGATGGCGCGAGCGGGCAGTCCATCTCGGCATGCCCGCCAGGCGCCCGCGGCTGCAAGAAGGCCTCGCATGAACGGCGGTGCGGCAGAGTCCCTTATGCCGCCCGGCGCCGTGATACCACCCGCCGCCCCAGCGCGTTCTCAGCGCCCTCGGCCAGCTGGCTGCGGCCGGCCAGGAAATCAGCGTGTCAGCCGTCGCCAGGGCAGCCGGCGTCGACCGGTCGTTCCTCTACCGGCACCACGATCTCCGGGCTCAGATCCACGCGCGGTCCGCCGATCCAGTCGGCAGCCCCGCTTCCACGGCGGCCAGCAAGCAGTCCCTGCTGGCCGATCTAGCCAACCTCCGCGAGCAGAACCAGAGGCTCCGCAGGCAGAACACCGAGCACACAGCCCGGCTCTCAGAAGTCCTCGGTGAGAAAGTCTTCCGCGCCAGCGGAATCGGGCGCACCGACGACTCCGAGGCATTCCGCACCCGCGTCGGCCAGCTCGAACAGCAAGTCCTCGACCTGCGCCAGGAGCTCGAGGAACGAACCGACGACTTCACCGCCGCCCGCGCAGCCAACCGCGACCTCATGACGCTCGCCAACCGGATGCCCGTTGGCCCTTCGTAGTGCACGACACCTGTGGCATGAACCCTGGCCCGGGGAAGGGGCCACGACCTGGGATGACGGCCATCATGTGACACCCAGAAGAACCTCCGGCTCAGAGCCGGCCCAACGTCGCTTCCAGTAGATCTTCGACACGGGATGTCATGCCCGCGGTATTGACGGGAGCGCGGCCGGCAACCTGGACTGGGATGAACCGGCGCCACTCATCGCTGTATGCGGTAACTGCGTACAGGTCCCACCAGGGATCGATGGCACGACCAGCCTCGGCTTCATAAGCCAGGCGGAGCCGCTCAGCCCAGTGCGCCCCGAACATGACGGCCAGATTGAGCCGGCAGTGCCCGGTATCGAAGTCGGCCGGACCGGTGCAGGACCTTGTCCAGTCCACGACGCCGGTCAGCCGGCCGCGCCGCCAGAGCAGATTGAAGAGCTGGAAGTCGCGGTGAATGAAGCAGGTAGCGGGCTCAGGTGCCTGCTGCCGCAGGATGCCGAAGGCGGCCTCCCAGACCGCCGGGCGTGTCGCCGAGGCGGGGATGACCGGGACGGCTGCATCGATCCGCTCCTCGAATGGTCCCGCCGCGACCTGCGCATCATGGATCCGCACGGCCATGGAAGCGATCTGGCGCAGCCAGCCCTCCGGGTCGGCTGGCGTGACATCCAGCCGGCCGGGCAGACGCGTCATGAGGATGGCCGGGTGCCCGTCAGATTCGCGGCCGTCCGCGTCAGCGGCTATCGGCTCGGGTGCCGGAAGTCCGGCGTCATGAACGGCACGAAGTGTCGCGGCCTCGTACCGGACCAGCGCCGCCCCGCCCGCCGCCCCAGCCTGCGCGAACCGCTCAGCCATGTCGCTGTCTGCGTGCTCGTACTGGCGCAGGACCAGCACGTCCCGGTAGCTGCCGTGGTCGATCGTTAGCCGGTGAACAACAGAACCGATGCCGCCTGTCATCCTGCGCCAGGCCACAACCCTGGCCCCTGCGACACGCTCGACCCAGTCAAGGGTCTGCGATGACGGGCGTCGGCGGCAGAAGTCCACAGCCTGCCACCCTGGCATGGCCGCGTCGGGATGACCAAGCCGTTTTCCGGGCTCAAGCTGCTGTGGCGCGAGCGTCGCGAAATTCACCGCGACTGGTGGGTCGGAGCCCCGGTGAAGATCAACGTTTGGTCGGGTGATCTTCAGTCCGTACTAGCGGTATTGCTGGCACTGGCGGCTATCTGGCTGAAAAGCCTGGCGTAGTCATAGGCCTGGTTGGGCTTGGCCCGTACCGCCTCATCCAGCCTGCCGGCGTCTTTCCCGACGAGGATCCGCCAGTCTCCGGAGCGCACTCCGTCCAGGATGACTTTTGCCGCCCCGGCCGCGCTGAGCGGAGCCTTGTCCCGGAAGTCGTTCGCCATCCGGGACAGCAGCGGGCGCAGGTGGCCGGGGGGGGGCGCGTCCTCCGGCAGCGACTCTGCTGCCAGGCTACTAGCACGTGCACAACAGCTGTTGCGCACCTGAGCAAAGGCGCGCGTCCGGCTGACCAGCGGCGACAGTCAATTCGCACCTGCAAGTCCGCTTTGCACCCCGAGAGAAGCCGTGACCTGGCCAGGCATTTTCGTTTGAGACAATGGCCGCTGGGAGATGTGGCTGTAGCCGTCGCCTTGGCGGCATGTGTGCCAGGTTGTCTCAGATGATCTTGCCCGGCAGGTGCCTGCGCCGAACGGTTGCGCTGGGTTCGGCCTGCTCCGCAGACGCGGCATCTTGCTGGCCTGTGCCGTCCTTTACCGGGGCATTGTCAGCACAATGCGGGGCAGGCTAGCGTCACGGCCATGGAAACGCTCGGGGATGACCTCGTCCTGCTTTCGATACGCTCCGACGGCGTGATCAGCACAGCGGCGAAGCTCCGCTTCGGCCTGTCCGGCGCCGAACTTGTCCGCCTGGCGGCGCTACGGCGCGTCGACATCGAACGCGGCCGGATCATCATCCTCGATGAGACGCCGACTGGTGATGTGCTCCTCGACGAGGCCCTGATGAGCATGGCAGGTGGCCGCCGGCCGCCGGCGGCGAAGGCATGGGTCGCACATCGGCGCGGGGACCTGACGCGGCGATACCTGGAAAGGCTCGCTAACGCCGGGACGATCCGCGCCGGACACCGCAAGGCCCTGGGCTTCATTCCGAAAACTGACTGGGCAGTCCTTAACGCCGGACGGCTAGCCGCCGCGCGAGCCAGCCTGGATGCTATCGCGTACGGCTCTGACGGCGTCGATGCCGGGCAGGCCGCCCTGGCCGGGCTGGCCAGCGCGATCGGGTTGCCGTCCCTGCTCTACCCGGGCTTCGCAGGCCGTGCCGCGCGCAAGCGGGTCGCGGCGGCCGGGAGAAGCGGCGGGCCGGCAACGCACGCGGCAAAGACGGCGGTTGATGTTGCCAGGGGCTCCGACGCCACGCTCGACGCCGCCACCCAGGCAACGATATCCGCCGCCACCCACGCGGCAACCCAGGCGGCAGTGCAGGCCTCGATCGACGCCGCGACCCAGGCAGCGGTATCCGCTGCCACCGAAGCTGCCCACCACGCGGCCAGCGATGCAGGGCATGCCGGCGGCGGACATCACTGAGGCGAGGCAGGAGACCGGGCGCGCGGCGAAGGTCTGACGCGCATCGCCGGCATCCGCGACCCGCGAGTCGGCCGCCCGGGCGGAGAGCTGATCGCGGCGACAGCGGCAAAGCAGGGAATCACCCGCGGGCAGCTCACCATCCGCGCCGACCGCGGCTGCTCAATAACGTCCAAGCCGGTCGCGCTGCTGCCGAGCGCCCGGCCCTTTTCGTAATAGGTTATCGCAGCGCGGCATGCCTTCGATGCCTCACGCTCCGGCTTTGCATCAGCGCTCGCAGCTGGCGGGGCTCGCGGTGGTGCTTTGCCGCCCAGTTTTGCGTGGATCAGGTGCCTGTATTGCTGAGAGCCGTCTCGGCGTGCTGGACGCCGGGCTGATCGAAGGAGCAGCTGACATGGGCAAGATCATCGAGTACACGCTCGTCTCGGTCGATGGCGTATACACCGACCCGGCGGGGCTTGGGTTTATGCGCTTCCGCGACGACGCGTATTTGCGCGACGGGCTGGGAGTTCTGCTGGCAAGCGAGGCCATGATCATGGGCCGGGGCTTCTATGAGGCGTCGGCGAACATGTGGCCATCGCGGCCGGATCATCCCTGGGCTCACCGGCTCAACACGATGGCCAAGTACGTGTTCTCGTCCACGCTGAAGACCACCGAATGGGACAACTCGACGGTCATCGGCGGCGATGTGGTCGCCGAGGCGGCCAGGCTCAAGGACACGACCAGCGGAGACCTGCTCATCTGGGGTCATACGCGCCTGGCGGAGGCGCTGATGCGCGCCGGCCTGGTCGATGTGATCGACCTGTCGATCCATCCTCTGCTGGCCGGGCACGGCGGCCTGCTGCTCAGGGAGGATCTTGATGCTCCTCTTCGGCTGGTATCGGTCAAGAGCTTCAGCCAGATCGTCAAGCTCACCTACCAGGTGCAACCCCCGGCCGGGCCATCGCCCACCCGATGACGTGGCGAACCGGGCCGTGGGCGACAACACCCGCGGGCGGAGCAGCCCGCCATGACTGAACGAGGAGGGCTGACGGCTGGCTGGCTGGGCGCTTGGCGGCGAGCCTGCGGCGGATGGCTGGTCAGGGGTCCTTCCCCATTCAGGCATCGAAAACCACGGACGGCGGCGCTAGCCCGGGATCGCTGGCGGGAACCCGAACCGGGGCAGCAGGCTGGTGCCGAAGCGGGTTATGCCGCTGATCTGGCTGCCCGAGAGGGTGAACACCATCACCCCGGCCGGGTGGAAGCTGGCGTCTGGCGGTGTGCGCCGGTACATGCCGAATGCGGGCTGGCGGTTGCTCCTGGCCGGGATGAGCCGGATTTCGGTGCCGGGCTGGAATACCACGGCGGCAAGGAACCGGGCGGCTAGCGGGCGGCCCTGGTATTCGAGCGGGGCAGGCGGCATGGACAGCAGGACGTCGTCGGCGAGCAAGGCGACCAGCCCGTCGATGTCGTGGCTCTCATAGGCCCGGGTCAGCCGGGCCAGCAGTCCCCGCTCGGCGTCCGACCCCGGAGGCGGCGGCGGTTCAAGACGGCCCGCGGCGGCCAGGGCGGAGCGGGCGCGCTTGAGCGCACTGGTCACCGACTCCTCGGTGGTTTCCAGCACGGCGGCAGCCTCGCTGGCGCGGAAGCCGAGGACATCGCGCAGGATCAGCGCAGCCCGCTGGCGGGGCGGCAGCAACTGCAGCGCGGTGATGAAGGCGAGCGAGATAGCCTCGCTGGCCTCATAGCGGGCTTCCGGGCCGGGATTGCGGTCCGGCAGCCCGTCCAGCAGGGCATCGGGATAAGGCTCCAGCCAGGTCACCTCGCCCCGCCGGGTCGGCTCCGGGAGGGCGAGGCCGGGCGGCGGCCAGCCAGTTTCCGGGCGCCGCCGGGCCGACCGCAGCGCGTTCAGGCTGCGGTGGGTGGCGATCTTGTACAGCCAGGTCCGGATCGAGGCGCGTCCCTCAAAACCCGCCAGATCCTGCCAGGCCGCGAGGAGGGTTTCCTGCAGCGCGTCTTCCGCATCAGCCAGCGAGCCGAGGATCCGGTAGCAGTGCACCTGCAGCTCCCGCTGATAGGAGCCGACCAGCTCGCGGAACGCCTGGTCGTCCCCATCCCGGGCCCGCTCGATCAGATCCGCCGTGACCACGATCCCAGTCATACCACCGTTTCTCCCGGACCCGCCGGATCGTCATCAGAGCGCTGACCCCGGTCGAAGTGCCGGCCCAGCAGGGGCCGGTCCCGATGGATGCCGATGCCAATACCCCGATGTCGACGCGGTGGACTTCGCCGAGACGCGGACGCATTGCCGCTCCGGCAGCCGCCGTCTCAATGGTGAGCCCGGTGATGACCTGCTCCTCGGACCGGGCAAGATCCACCCGCTGGAGGACGGGTTGCGGCGCTGGCTCGCTGATCATCCTGCCGAGGCAGCCCCCCTGGCTGGCTGGCTGACCGTCCGGCAGGCCCGCTGGCGATCACTCACCGCCCAGCCGGTGAAGGAACTCACCCGGAACCGGCCGGCTCTTTGACTCCATCTGGCTTACCGCCCACTGGACCGTCCAGCACATCAGCCATCTCTGCGACGAGGGCATCGCTGCTGGCAGCGACCACGCCCTGGTCGTCGCCGACCTGCCGCCACATAACCTCACCGACCCCCGCAAAGACCAGCATCAACCGCGTGCGTCGGTGAGGCATTATCTGTTGCAGAGGTGGGTATTGAGGCGGAATGTAATGGGGTCCTGACGGCCGCTCGATTCATGGCAGCCCGTACCCGGAATGACCGCGCACGCGGAGGTGATGCGGCTTGCTCAGGCTTCATGTCAACCCATTCGATTACACGATCCTGGGGATCTATTTCGCCCTGGTCATAGCGATCGGAGTGATTGCCCGCCGGGCTGTCGCCACGAGCGAGGACTTCCTGCTGTCCGGCCGGTCGCTGCCGGCCTGGGTGACCGGCCTGGCCTTCATCTCCGCCAACCTCGGCGCCATCGAGATCCTGGGCATGGCCGCGAACGGCGCTCAGTACGGCATGCCGACCGTGCACTTCTACTGGATCGGCGCGGTCCCGGCGATGGTGTTCCTCGGCGTCGTGATGATGCCGTTCTACTACGGGTCACGGGTGCGCAGCGTGCCGGAGTTCCTGCTGCGGCGGTTCAACCCGGCCACGCACTTGTTCAATGCCGTGACGTTCGCCCTGGCCGCGGTGCTGATCGCCGGGGTGAACCTGTACGCCCTGGCGCTGGTCATCAACGCGCTGATCGGCTGGCCGATCTGGCTGTCGATCGCCGTCTCGGCGCTGTTCGTGCTGGCGTACATCACGCTCGGCGGCCTGTCCGGCGCGATCTACAACGAGGTGCTGCAGTTCTTCGTGATCATCGCCGGGTTGGTCCCGCTGGTCATCATCGGACTGCACAGCGTCGGCGGTTACGGCGGCCTGAAGGACAAGATCGCGCACACCAAGCTGGGCGCCAGCGCCTTCTCGACCTGGGGCGGCATCGGGGTCGGGCACTGGACGAACCCGCTGGGCGACTGGATCGGCATCATCATGGGGCTCGGCTTCGTCCTGTCGTTCGGCTACTGGACGACCAACTTCGCCGAGGTCCAGCGGGCCCTGTCGGCCAAGGACCTGTCCGCGGCCCAGCGGACACCGCTGATCGGGGCGTTTCCGAAGATCTTCATTCCTGGCCTGACCATCATCCCGGGGCTGATCGCGCTGGCCGTCATCCCCAAGCTGGGCGCGCCCAAGGGAGCCGCCTACAACTACGCCATCCCGCTGCTGATGGGCAAGTACCTGCCGAACGGCGCGCTCGGCGTGGCGCTGGCCGGCCTGCTGGCCGCCTTCATGGCGGGCATGGCGGCGAACGTCAGCTCGTTCAACACCGTCTTCACCTACGACATCTGGCAGACCTACATCAGGAAGGGTCGGCGGGACCGGTACTACCTGAATGTCGGCCGGGTGGTCACCGTGGTCGGCATCCTGATCGGGATAGGCACGGCGTTCATCGCGTCCGGCTACAGCAACATCATGAACTACATCCAGTTGCTGTTCTCGTTCTTCAACGCGCCGCTGTTCGCCACGTTCATCCTGGCCATGTTCTGGAAGCGCAGCACGCCGTGGGCGGGGGTCGCCGGGCTGGCCGCCGGCACGATCGGCGCCGCCGTCATGCACTTCGCCGGCTACCACATCGGCTATTTCTATCCGCACCAGGTGCTGGACCCGACCCACGCCACGATCAACGCGCAGATGCTCAACTTCTACGGGGCGATCACGGCCTTCGTCGCTGACCTGGCGGTCACGGTGCTCGTCAGCCTGGTGACCAAGCCGAAACCGGTATCCGAACTCGGCGGCCTGGTCTGGGGCGTGCACGACCCGAATGCGCCCGACCCGGCGACCGTGCCCAAGCCGCCCTGGTGGGCGTCGCCCAAGCTGCTCGGCGGGACCGCCCTGGGCATCGTCCTCGTGTTGTCCATCATCTTCGCGTAGCAAGGAGCGCGCCATGTCCGAGGCGCCAGACCCGGCCGTCGACGCCCCGCAGTCGGCGGCAGCAAAGCTGTTCGACCTGCGGGTGCTGATCGGCGGCCTATTCCTCGTCTACGGGGTCATGCTCACCGTGGCCGGGTTCTTCACCTCATCGAAGGATCTGGCCAAGGCCAGCCAGATCAATATCAACCTGTGGATGGGCATCGGCATGCTCGTCATCGGGGTGTTCTTCACCGTGTGGTGGCGGCTCCGCCCGCTCCGGCGTGACCCGCCACAGCCGGACGCGACCGGGACCGGCCAGTGACGGCCCCGGCCAGCCCCGTGGTCGTCGTCGGGGTAGATGGGTCGACCGGCAGCCGGGATGCCGTGCGCTGGGCCGCCGGCTACGCCCGGATGGCGGGCGCGGAATTGAGGGCGGTGGCCAGCTGGCGGTGGCCGAACTACGTGACCCGGATACCGCCGGGTGTTGACCTCGAGGCCGACACCCGGCGCACGGTGCAGGAGGTGGTCGCCGAGATCCGCACGGAGTTCCCCGAGGTCCCGGTCAGCGAGCGCGTGGTCGAGGGACCTGGCGGCCCGGCCTTGCTGTCCCAGGCCGCCGACGCCACCTTGCTGGTCGTGGGCGCACGGGGGCGCGCGGCCTATCCCGGCATGCTCCTCGGTTCGGTCGCCGAGTACTGCGTCCGAAACGGGCCGTGCCCCGTGGTGGTTGTCCGCATCCCAGCGAAATAGCCTGACCCTCACAGGTCCTGCCGGCGCGCCCGGCCTCGTCGGCTCGGCGCTGACATGTGTTTCCCTGGCGATCTGCCATCGCCCTGCGAGGCACAATCGCCCGATGCCGCCCTGGATCTCCAGGGACCTGGTCAGCCGGCGGTCCGGGCTGGTGAGTGCGACCGGAGCAGGCAGCGACCGCACGACGCTGGCGAGCTCTGGTTCGGTCCTGGCGCCCAGCACCCCGGCGACGCTGGTGTCAAACTGCCCAACGTCGATGTCGCCTGCTGCGTACAACTCCTTGAGGAACTCGGTGGCACGGCGCTGGGCATCGTCTTCGCGCATAACCTTGCCCCAGGGTCTCAGCGGCTCCCGCCGGATCGCTCAGGATCCGACTTTTACCAGGCTATCGAGGATCCAGGTATCGGCGCTAGACGGCACGGCCCATGCCAGCCACTAGGAGCAGGGACAGCAAGATCCGCCGCCACCTCATCTGGCTCGGCTACCACTCCTACGACGAACAACTCCGCCGCATGACCGACCGGGCCAACCAGCTTGATGCGGCACTAGCTACCCCACCCGTGAATGGACACGGCGCGCGTTGCCTGCGGCAGAAAAATGCGGTCACTTCGGCTACCTCAGGACTCGGCCAGGTCTTGCACCGACCGGGACAGAACACAGAACTCATTTCCCTCTGGATCGGCAAGCACAGTCCACGACGCGTCTGACCCTTGACCCACGTCGACCGGCCGGGCACCCATCGCCAGGAGCCGTTTCACTTCCTCCTCCGCTGTGGTGCCGTCAGCTCGCAGGTCGAGGTGCAGACGGTTCTTGATGCCTTTGCGCTCAGGCACCTTAAATACGTCGATCGCCGGCCAGGCGGAGTCAGTCGGACCGATGCTGATCCCGTCGGCGTCTTCCTCGACGATTTGCCACCCGAGCACCGCCGCCCAGAACTCGGCAACGGGGCGGGGCTCGATTGCATCAATAGCGATCACGGCGATACGGCTCGTCATGCCGTCCATGTACCCGCAGCCGTTGTTGCCGAACAGCGCGTCGCCGCTTGACGGCATGCTCACACCGGCTAAAAGTGAGCATCGGCCCGGTCTACGTCGCCCACGACCTCCGTCTACGGAGAGTGACCTGCTCAACCGTGCTGACCTTGACGCTCTCCTAGCCATGATCAACAAGTGGCGCTCATTCGCGCGGGCGGCCCAGGGAATTGGCGCCGAAAGTGGCGAACATCCGGCTCTCGTTCTCGCGAACGTAACCACCACGGGCCGGGTCGACTTCGACGATCGTGCCGTCGGCGATGCGCGAAGTGGCCTCTGAGGCTCCGATGACCGCGGGCAGGCCGTACTCGCGGGCGATGATGGCGGCGTGCGACATTGCGCCGCCGACCTCGATCACAAGGGCGCCGAGCAGCGGCAGGATCGAGTTGCAGGCAGGGCCGGTAAATGCGGCGACCAGCACGTCGCCAGGTTGGAGTCCCTCCAGCGTTTCGCTGATTCTGGTCGACACGCGGGGCCGCCCTCGGTAGCTTCGCGCGCCGATGCCGGTGCCTCTGAGGGTGTCCGCTGCCGGATTGGCCACGTCGGCTTACAGGAAGGCCAGCAAGGCGGCGGTTGCGCGAGCCGTTGGCGGCCGGGAGAGCCTCGATGGGTGGTGGTGCCTCGGGTCGCCAGACCTGTCGGAAGGGTTGGCTGATTCGATCTGGTCGCGCCGGGGCGGCACGGGCCGCAAACTGCGCCGCCGTGGGCTCCGTCCCCAGGCTCGGCCAGACAGGCCTCAGCAGTCTGGCTGCCCGGGCACCGTGCCGCTGCTCGGCTTGAGCAGCTTGGCTTCGCACTGCTGGTGCAGCATCGTTTCCAGTTCACTGATCGTGGCCTGGACGGCGGGGTGCGTGCTGTGGATGAGGTTGACTAGCTCTAGCGGGTCTTGGGACAGGTTGTAGGCTTCGGCCTGGTCGGGGACCTGGTGCGTCTTGACTGTGGTGGCTGCTTGCTTCTTACCGGACCGGTTCATGTTGCCGTGTACCTGGGTCGTTGCATCTTGTTGCGGGCCGGGAGAGGGGTTGGGGGCGCTCCAGAACTGGGGGTTGTCGGAGTACCGGGAGTACTTCCATTTCTCACGGCTGCCGCTGGCACCGGTGGCCAGGTAGGCGATGACCGTCTCGACGGTGTTGGGCTGTATCACCGGCCGGTACTCAAAGCCGAGCGTGGACGTCTGATAGAACCCTCGGCTGACCTCATCCTCGGTCATGAAGTACACGGGCCCCGTTACCCGGCTGGGACTGGTCTCGCCGAGGATGACGCCGGAGAGGTCCCGGCCGATCAGGGGATGGACCTCGGTGTGGCTCTTGGCCAGTTCGTGCCGGAGCCGGGACGGGTCAAGGTCGGCCAGGCCAAGCATGGTGGGCAGCAGATCGGCATGGCTGGTCAGCGCGTCGAGTGCCTGTCGGCCTGCGAACAGCACCGGGTTGTGCACGATGAACGGCACATGGGTGGTCTCCTCGTAGGCTTGATGCCACTTCTGATGCATGCCGCCATGGGCGCCTAGCAGGTCCCCATGGTCGGAGGTGAAGATCACGATGGTGTTCGCGGCCATGTCCGGGTGGGCGTGGAGCGCGTCGAGGACCCGCTGGATCTGCTGGTTCACGTTCTGCTGGAGCTGATAGTAGAACCTGTGGTACGGCACCGTGTTGGGCGTCGGCTGGAACACCTCCGGATAGAGGTCTACATAGTCCTGCTGGCACTGCGGTTTCCCGGCCAGGTTCTCATTGCTGGTGGCCGCATACCGGGCTGGCTCGAACAGTTGGTGCGGAACCGTGCTGTCCGTCAGCTGGCCGCGCAGGTTCCAGCTCGGGTTATCCAGGGTGAAAGCTCCCCACACTGTGACGTCGTGCGGGTTGACGTAGGAGTTGACCAGCAGCCATGGCCGTCCCGAGTTCCCCCGTTCGCTGAGCTGGTCCAGCAGGTCCACGGCCTGGGACGCGAACTTTTCGTCCCGGCCGATGGCGCCGGCCGCCGAGGAACCGGAGTTGAGCGGGTTGCTTCCGTGCGGCTCGGGGCCGATCCAGCCACTGAACCCGTAGGGGCTGAGCCGGTCGGCAGCCAGGTAGGCCTTCTCCGCCTGCGGGTCGGGCTCACCTGCGCTGTTGAAGGTCAGGAGCGGGCTGTAGGTGCCCGGGATGTGTATGTCGGCGTCGGAGACGTGCCACTTGCCCTTGTAATAGGTGTCGTAGCCGCCGGCCCGGAAATAGTTGCCCATCGTGGGGACTGTGTTCGGGTCGAGCCAGAACATGTCCATCTCGACGCTGCCCTTCGCTGCGCCCGGCGTCTGGCTATCCCCGTGCAGCGATGGGTACTGGCCGGTGAGGATCGACGTCCGGCTCGGTACGCAGGCCGAGGTCATGATGTAGTGGTTGGTGAACTCTAGCCCGTGGTCGCGCAGCGACTCCTCAGCCGTGAGGTACCTGGCCCGGAACTGCCGCAGTGCGCTGGACTCGTAGGCTACGGGGAAGCGGTACTCATCGCACAAGATGAGGAGCAAGTTGGGACGCTGGCTCAGCCTGCCTCGCGGCCGGAACGGCCAGGTGGTGGCGGCGGCCGCCGGGGCGGCATGTGACTGCTCGACCTGGGCAATGCCCGCGGTGGCGGCCGCGACGCCCGCGCCCTGGATGAAGCGTCGGCGCGAGAGCCCGCCCTTCTTATTCTCCATCCCATCCTCCGTCGCGCTAGGTATTCTTCTGAATACATAAAGCCACCATCGCCACATTACACGAGGACGTTTCTGCATCAATAAAGCAATTAAGTCCGGATTCACCGCGTTTACTTTCCGGTGTAATGCGCATCAACGCTCTCATAAAAGGGCATTTGCCGCAGCGCGGGAGAAGCGCCTGAATGACTCATGACAAACTGCTCAAAGACATGGTGTGGGTGCCCGGCGGTACCTTCCTCATGGGCTCAGATGATTTCTATCCCGAGGAAGGCCCTGTCCATCCGGTCAGCGTCAGCGGCTTTTGGATGGACGAGCATGCCGTGACGGTCGCCGAGTATCGCCGCTTCGTCAACGCTACCGGTTATGTGACTATCGCCGAACGAGCCCCTGATCCCGCCCAGTATCCGGGTGTGGCGCCTGAACTGCTCGTGCCCGGTTCCCTCGTCTTTGACCAGCCGGATCGGCCCGTCGACCTCCGCGATCCCCGCAACTGGTGGTCCTGGGTTGCTGGCGCGCAGTGGCGGAACCCGGAAGGGCAGGAGAGCACGCTACGGGGGCGGGAGCGGCACCCGGTCACCCACGTCGCCTACGAGGACGCAGCCGCCTTTACCGTCTGGGCAGGCAAAGCGCTGCCCTCCGAGGCCGAATGGGAGCGGGCCGCCAGAGGCGGCATGGAGGGGGCCGTCTACTGCTGGGGCGACGTTTTCCAGCCGAGGAGCCGCATGATGGCCAACACCTGGCAGGGCCGCTTCCCGTGGGAAAACCTCAAGACGGATGGCTTCCTAGGCACCACGCCAGTCAAGCGGTTCCCGCCGAACGAGTATGGCCTGTTCGAGATGACCGGAAATGTCTGGGAGTGGACCTCAGACTTCTTCAGCCCAAGGCATCCCAGCGGCTCACCGGCGTGCTGCGTCCCTCGCGACCCGCATGTCCAGACCCCCGAGCACAGCCATGACCGCCTGGCTCCTGACACACACATTCCCAGACGGGTCGTCAAGGGAGGCTCCTACCTCTGCGCTCCGAACTACTGCTTGCGCTACCGGCCCGCCGCGCGCCAAGGCCAGGCTGTTGAGACGTCATCAACCCACATCGGTTTCCGCTGCGTGGTCCGGACCACCGAAGGGCCGACTGATCGGGCATAGCGCGCAGCGGACCGTGAACGATGCTGTCCGCGATCAGAAGCTGCCAGGTCATGCTGAACAATGCCGACTTACCGCATAAATCCAGAGGTCGCAGGTTCAAAACCTGCCCCCGCTACCAGGTCAGAGGCCCGGAGAATCATCTTCCCGGGCTCGTTTCATGCCGGCGGCCCGGGTCGCAGCCGCATCGCTGCTCGTTTCTTTTCATCCGCTGGCCGAAAGGAGCGCGGAGACGAAGCTGGCCATGAGCGGGGCCAGCACGCCGAACGCTCCGGCCAGGACGCGGCTGGCGCCAGGCCGGGCGGCGAGCAGGGTGTCGAGGTCGTCGCGCGCCTGGTACCAGTCATGCGGCGGACGTCCGTCCCCGGGAACGGGGTAAAGGGTGTCGCGCAGCCCGGACACGCGTTCCTGCCAGGCGGCATAGGCCGGCAGGAAGATCAGGGCGGTGATCGCGGTGAGCACCCCGCCGTAGCTGAGCAGCCGCAGGGGAGGAACGTGCGCGGCCGGGGTGCCGAAAGCGAGTGCCGCGCTGCGCAGGGCGCCCAGGGCCAGCAGCCCGGCGGTGATGACGGCGGCGAATGTGATCAGGAAGCGCAGCATGGCTGTCCGCAGCCAGGACAGCTCGGCAACGAGCCTGCCCGCGTCGCCCCCGTTCATGGCCGGGGCTGTTTCCCGGGCCAGCGCGGTCAGGCGCGTCGGGACGAGCGCGAGCCCGGCGAACGCCGGGGTGATGAACGTCCAGGCGATCACGTTGACCGCGGTGACGCGCACGCTGTCGAGCCACAAGGGGACGGTTCCCACGGCCCGCGGGCCGAAGAGCGCCAGCAGCACGCCCAGCACCGGCCAGATAGCCACGGCACGGACGGACGCACGCCATCCCGTAGTCCGGGCGAGAATCCAGAAGGCAGGAAACGAGGCGATCCCGAGGGCCGCAGCGGCGCCGGCTTCCCCGGCGTAGATCCAGACCCAGACACCGAACTGCGGCAGCGCCGCGAAGCGCCGGCTCGCCGCCGTGTGACCGGACCCCAGCCGCAGAACCAGCAGCGTCACTCCCGCGCACGCCAGCGCGGCGAGCACAGACGCCCGGCCTGAGGCGGCCGGGCCGCTGTCACCTGCCTGCACTCGCGACACCCCGATCTGGCCAGAACGCCGAGGGCTCAACCGACCTCAAGTATGAACGCCCATCCGGAAGTCACAGGCCGAACCTAAAGCCTGGACATCGCTGGCCGCCAGAAGCTAGCGGGCTGCTTCCGCGATGAAGGCAGCGATCCAGTCCACTACGAGAGAGTCGATCTGCCTACGCCCGGCCACGGGCGGGCCCGGCCGGTGTCATCTCTGCGATCGTGCCCTCATCAGGCCGCCGCCGGGCTGGCCAGGACATCAAAGTCCCCGGTCTTCACCCGCTCCAGGAACACGGCCCACTCGCCCGGCGTGAACACAAGCGGTTCCCGGCCGGGGAACTTGGAGTCACGCACCAAGACGCTGATACCTCCGGCGCCCTGGTGCCAGGCGATCTCCACGCAGTTGCCCTTGCCGCTGTGGCTGGACTTGCGCCACACCGGCGCTGAACTGCACATAACTGCCCCGGCCGCCCGCGGACGCCGGGGTGTCTGCCCGTTGACCGTGTCCGGGCCATCGGGCCGGCCCATCTGTACCTGCACGAAAGGCGCCCTTCGTTAGCTGGCAGCCAGCGGTTTCCGCTGCCGGGACTGCAGTACAAGCGTGCGATACGCGCCTGGACGGAAGTCTTGCACTTGCCTTGATGCTCACCTTGCCGCCCAGGTCACAGGCCAGCCGGGAGCGCTCAGAACGTGGCCAGGCAGACTCCGGAGACGACCGGGCCCGGGGCCCGGGCCCGGGACCTGGCCGACGGCCAGGAGGTGAAGGTCGTCACGGGCATCGATGACCATTCGCGGTTCAAAACGCTGGCTGAGCCAGTGCGCTCGATGCCGGGTGGGCACCGAGCTGCTTGGTACCGGTCAGGTCAGACGGGCTGGCCTGAGTCCGGTGACAGCAGAGCGCGGGACCGGCGTGGCGTGACGGCGACGAGCACGGCCCCGCCAGCGAACAGCAAGGGTGGGAGAAACAGCAAAGCGAGGTGACCGGGGGTGGGGAGCCCGAGCAAATCGGTATTGTCACCGGTCGAGCTGAACGCCAGTTGCATCGCGTAGGGATAGCACATAGCCGCGAGGAGCAGCAGGAAATAGCGGTTCAGCTTCCAGGCCACCGCCAGGCTCACCACAGTCACAGCGAGCACGATGCTGCCCACGAGGTACACCGTCGTATCCGGTGGCCTCCGGGCCAAGAACCGCACGGGAGGGCTCTTGGCGTCATACATGAGCGTCGAGACCTGCACGGCGGCGGCGGCGACAAGCAGAACTACCCCATGGCGCCAGTTCATGAGGTGGCGCCCACGGCGCGGGCCCGGCGAGGCGATCAGGGCGGCCGCCTCCAGTATGTAGACGCCGGCGGAGAGCAACTGGACCGGATACGGAATCCACGAGACCGAGTGGCGGGCCACGATCCAGTAAACGGCGGCCGCGGCCAGCGCGGCCAGCGCCAGGCGCCGCAGGGCCAGCAGCACCAGAGCCGAGACGATCACCTGGCAACCGACGGCGATGTCGAAAAAGGGCTGGCTGAACAGGGGCAGGCCGCCGATCCGGACGTGCCTGCCGAGCATCCGCGCGATAAGGCCATACCGGGTGGTCGGCGGCAGGTGGTAGGGCAGCGCTACTTCGAGGATGTCTGCCACCAGCAAGAACAGCGGCGCCGCGATGCTGAACAGTGCCAGTGCATCAGACCAGGGCCGGCTCGGCGGCCCCGGCCTCGGGGCCCGAAGGCGCATCCCCAGTGCGCTCCTGAGCAGGTCAGCGGACTCCGCCAGCCTCGGCCGCCGCTGGCCCGGCCGTGCGCTCGCCATCAGCACCGCGAGTATTTCTTCCTCTTGCTCGTGGCGGAATGTTTTCGGGTAGCAGGCGAGCAACCGCCGGTATCCCCGTTCCAGGCCAGACGAGTCAGTCATGTGACTCCTCCCGCCAGGTCCAGCCGCGACAGGGCCGCCGTGGCATTGGCCTGCAGCCGCCCAGCCTCGGCGGCGAGCCGCTTCGAGCCCTTGGGCGTGAGCCGGTAGTAGCGGCGCAGCCGGTTGTCCACGGCCTCTTCCCGATCAACCGCGATCAGCTCGTCCGCGCGGAGGCGGTCCAGCGCTGTATACAAGGTCCCCGCGCGCAGCCGGACCCGGCCGTGCGAGATCGCTTGGACATCGGTGATGATCCCGTAACCATGCTGGCTGCCAGCAGCCAGCGCGGTGAGTATCAGGAAGGTCGCCTCCTGCATCGCCCGCTGAGTCATGTGGACAATATATATAGTTTAACTACTGCTATCAAACCGGCCGGTCCCCGGATCGGCACCGTGCCGCGCGCAGGCCCTGGCGGGCAGCGGTGCCGGCTCAAGTGTGGGCGGACGGCACGGAAACCCTGCGGCGAGCCGGGTAGGCCCGAAGTCCGGGCAGTTGTCAGTTCGGCGTGAAGATGCCCTGGACGCCAACGATGATGGCGATGATGCCGAAAATGGCGAGCAGGAGCGGCACGCCAGTCACGCCGCCGCGCTCGTCCGCACTGGGTGCCGCCCGTCCCGTGATGCGGTCCCAGAGCAGGGCGACCCCGACGGCGATTCCCACTACTTCGAAGTAGAAGACGTGCGGTCCTGAGGTCAGATGGACGATCAGGAAATACCCGCCCGCCACGAGCGCGACGATCCCGACCAGCCAGGCGAAGGGGGCGACGACCGCCGCGGCCCGTCCTAGGGCAGGTCCGATCCGGGGCGAATGCCGCAAAAGGGCTATGGCCAGCAGGAAACCGCCGACAATGTTGGCCAGGTCGAGCAGCAGGTCCATCATCGCTGTGCCTCCTCCACCCCGCATCTCGGACCAGGCCCGAGATTGCGGCTCAGGTGTCAGCCGATCCTGATCGTAGTGACGGCCTGCCCGCTGCGCCTCCCGGGCCGGGTCCGGAAGACGATTACGGCCAGCTGACAATTTCCGATCCGGGTGCCCGGCCCTCAGTTTCACCGATGATGGCCAGGAAGGGCATGCGCTCCTGCTCCGGTGCCATTCCGGTCACCTGACCACTGAGAATGTGATGTGCGTGACGCCTGGAGCGGCGACCACCGAGACTCGCTCCAATTGCACGGTGCCCGCCACGCACCACATGCAGCGGACCCAGTTCGGCGACATGGCCTGCTCGATCGCCCGGACCCTCGACGTCATAGGCGAGCCGTGGTCGCCGTTGATCCTGCGTGATATCTATGTTGGGATCGCGCGCTTCGACCAGCTCCAAGCCGATCTCGGTATCTCCCGCAAGGTCCTCACCGGGCGGTTGAAGTGGCTGGTCGAGAACGATGTCTTGGAGCGACACGAGTACTCGAGCCGACCGCCCCGACACGAGTACGTGCTGACCAGCAAGGGCCTCGAACTCTGCGATCTGCTGCTCGTCATGGCGCGCTGGGGCGACCGATGGACCACGGGGGAGGACGGGCCACCGGTGCTGTACCGGCACCACGCCTGCGGCGAGGTCAGCCACGTCGAACTGCATTGCTCGCTCTGCGACCAGCCGATGCAGGCCAGGGACATCGATGTGCTGCCCGGGCCAGGCGCCCGGGCCCCAGCCCGGCAGGGCTGACCGCGGCCGATTACGCGATGTGCTGGCGGGCGCCTAAGGTTCGCGTTGAATGTCAGGGCCTCTACAGGGCTGACGCTGGCACATGCCCGATATGGGCACAATGATCATTCGATAGATTTTCACCAGTTGAAATTGGTGCGTGAGTACAAAGTCACGTTGACGGGGGACGCGATGAGCACTGAGATCCGCCGCTTGCTGGCCAGCGGGCTCGGCCAGCTACGCCATGAACCGACAGCCAGGCGCATCCGGGCGGTACTGGGCGGCAGCACCGTCCTGGACAGCACCAGGGCGGTGCTGGTCTGGGAACCGCGCCGGGTGGTGCCGTGCTACGCCGTCCCGGTGGACGATGTCCGCGCCGAGCTGGTGGCAGCGGGCGCGGCGGTCGCCGAGGCCACGGATGAGATCGGCGTGCGTCTCCCCGGCCTGTCCCGGCGGCCCGTCCTCGATCCGTCGATTCCGTTCGCCGTGCACACGGCCGAGGGGCAGGTGGTGGACGTGCGAGCCGGTGGCCAGGACCGGCCCGGCGCCGGCTTCCGCCCCGCTGATCCGGACCTGGCCGGGTACGTGGTCCTGGACTTCGGTGCGTTTGACGCCTGGTATGAAGAGGACGAGCTCAACGTGGCGCATCCACGTGACCCATTCCACCGCATCGACGTCCTGGCCAGCTCACGCGATGTCAGCCTGGAGCTGGACGGCGAGCCGCTGGCCCGCTCGTCCCGGCCGGTGCTGTTGTTTGAGACCATGCTGCCGACCCGGTATTACCTGCCGCGCGAGGACATCCGCGCCGAGCTCATCCCGAGCGCCACCCGGACCTACTGCGCCTACAAGGGGCAGGCGACGTACTGGTCGGTGGCGGTCGGCGGCCACCTGCTCGCCGATGTCGGCTGGACCTACCAGGACCCGCTGCACGACGCGGCGCGCGTCCGCGGCTTGATCGCGTTCTTCGACGAGCGGGTCGACGTCGTCGTGGACGGTGAACGCCGCGAGCGGCCCATCACCCCCTGGTCGGCCGGGCCAGGCACCTAGCGGGGGAGCAGTGGAGGTCATCGGTGTCGGCTGACTACGCGAAGATCCGCGAAGAGAACATCGCCCGGTACGGCTGGGACACGGCTGTGCTCGACCTGCTCGGGCAGCTGTACAGCGAGCGCACTCACTTCATCTTCGAGCTGATCCAGAACGCTGAGGATGCCGGTGCGACCGAGCTGACCTTCGAGCTCTTCGAAGATCGCCTGGAGGTGACGCACGATGGCCGGCCCTTCACGGAGGCCGACGTTCGCGGCGTCTGCGGGGTCGCCAAGAGCGGGAAGTCCGGGGATCTCACGAAGATCGGCAAGTTCGGCATCGGCTTCAAGTCGGTGTACGCGTACACCAACTCGCCGCGCGTGCACAGTTCGGGGGAGCATTTCCGGATCGAGAAGTACGTCCGCCCGTTTGCCGCGGATCCGCTGGATGAACCCTGGCCCGGGACGCTCTTCGTCTTCCCCTTCGACCACGACACCGTGTCCGCGGCGACCGCCGTGGCGGAGATCTCCGCCGCCCTGAACACGATCGAGCCCGCCACCCTGCTGTTCCTCAGGACCATCGGATGCGTGCGGACCTGCGGCGTGCGGGTGGCCGGCTCGGTCCTGGAGCGGGCGGCGGTACGCCGAACCGGGTCAAGCCGTCACGTCACGCTGACCACAGGGCGCGGGACGCAGGAGTGGTTCGTCTGGCACCGTCAGCTCGACGACCTGGGCCATCCGGCTCAGCGGGTCGAGATCGCCTTCCCGGTGGGCACCGCGGCCGGGGAACGTCGGCTGGCCAGGCGTGCCGCCTCCCCGCTGGTCGTGTTCTTCCCGACCGAGAAAGAGACCTTCCTCGGCTTCTTGATCCAGGGGCCTTACCGGACGACGCCCGCCCGCGACAACGTCCCGGAACACGATCCGTCGAACCAGGCCCTGGTGCGCGAGACGGCCGTGCTGCTCGCCGATGTGCTCCGGGAACTCCGCGATGACGGGCTCCTCACGGTCGATGTGCTGCAGGCGCTGCCGATTGACCCGGCGCGGTTCCAGCCCACCGCGATGCTGCGCCCCTTGTTCGACTCGGTACACGCGTTGCTGGCCCAGGAGCAGGTCATCCCGCTGGCCGAGGGCGGTTACGGCGCTGCCGCGGACCTGAAACTGGCCGGCGACGCAGGACTTCGCGAGCTGCTCCGCCCAGATCAGCTCGGCATGCTCTACGGAGCCGGCCAGCCGCTCGCTTTCAGCCAAGAATCCATCACGGAAAACCACACACCTCATCTCTGGCGGTACCTCCGGGAAGAGATTGGTATCGATGAGGTCACCCCGGCCGCTCTGGTCGAGAGAATGAGCCGCGAATTTCTTTCCGTGCAGTCAGATGAGTGGATCAGGCTTTTCTACGCGTTCCTCCAGCAGAACTCAGCTCTGTGGCGGGCGCCCAGATTCCCGGATGAACAGCCCGGCCCGGCCCGGGCCCAGCCGATTATCCGGCTCGAGGACGGCAGCCAGGTCACCCCATTTGACTCCCTGGACCGGCCCGCCGCGTACCTCCCGGGCCCGGCCGGAGCAGGCTTTCCCACCGTGCGGCGCGGCGTGGCGGACTTTCCCCCGGCCCGGCAGTTCCTGGAGGCGCTCGGGTTCACCGAGCCGGACATCGTGGCCGAGGTACTGGAGATCATCCTGCCCCGGTACCGCCGGCTGGACGTCGCGGACCTGGACGCCGCGGCGCACGACGCTGATCTGGAATGCGTCGTGCGTGCGCTGGCCGAGGCGCCCGCTGGCCGGCGGCACGAGCTTCTTGACCAATTGCAGCAAACCGCGTTCCTCGTCGGGGAGAACGCCGCGACGGGCGAGACGCGCCTGATGACGCCGACCACGCTGTACCAGCGGACCAAATACATGGAGATCTATTTCGACGGGAACCCGGACGCCTGGTTCGCCGACGATTCCTACGGGCCGTGGTTCGCTCAGCTCCGCGACATGGGTATCCGGGACAACGTGCAGGTTCGCGCACGACAGGCGAATCAGGCCGGATTTGTCGTCGTCGCCGATGAGTTCGCCCGGCACGAGCGCGGCATCGATGGCTTCGATCCGGCAGCGCAGATCGACGGCCTGGACTTCGCGCTGCAGCACCCGACCCATGCTCGCTCCGAATACGTCTGGAACGTCCTGCTACTCCCGAACCGGCACCTGGTGGCCGGGGTGGTCGAGAAGTCGGTTCGCGACGAGTTCACCGGCGCCAGCCGGGAGACCATCAGATCGGCGATCGGCGTAGCGGCGTCGGGCAGCGCGTGGCTGCCCGGGCCGGACGGGGCATTCTGCCGGCCCGCTGACCTGAAGCCCGATGACCTGCCGCCGACGTACCAGCGTGACGAGGTGCTCGCGGCCGGTCTCGGGATGATCCAGTCAGCGGTGGCGGAAGCCAGCCGTCAGCTCGGGATTCCGGCGGATGTCCTGTGGGGCCTGAGCGTGTCCCCGGACCTGGTCGAGATGATTCAGCGCGAGCTCCGGGCCCGGGCGGCGGACGGCCAGCTCCCCGGATCAGCCGCGCGGCAGTGAGTCCACGGCGGCCGCGGGAACGTTAATCCACAAAAAGGACAAACAAGACGGAGGGTCCGGTGCCACGAACCGTTCGTGGACTCTAACTGCTGGCGGACTGGCGGAGCAGCCGTCAGAGTCCACTCATTCGCCAGCCAGCATTGAGGTCCGTCGAAGTCCCACGACCACTGACCCTGGAAAGGATCATCCGGCCTTGAAAATGCCCGGAGGAGGGGCCGGCGAGGGCTCGGCCCGCGCGTCAGTGATCGGCTTCGCCCCGGCGGCGAACCGGTCAAGGTCGCTGCCGTGCACCAGCCGCCCCGGGAACGGGTCGCCCGCCACCCGCCGGGCCAGCTCGGTCACCGGAAGGTCATGGCACGCGGCGGCCAGCACCAGGTTGCCGAATCGGCGGCCGCGTAGCACCGCGGCGTCCGCGATCAGGCAGGCATACGGGAAGGCTGCGCACACTGTCGCCACCCGGGTCCGTGCGTGCGCCAGCGGCGGGCCATCGCCGATGTTGGTGGCGTAAAGGCCCGGCGGGCTCAGCGCCCGAGCCACGGCGGCGGTGAACTCGGCCGACGTCAGGTGCGCCGGAGTGCGCGCCCCGGCGAATATGTCCGCCACCACCAGATCAAAGGATCCGGCCGGCACCTGCTCAAGAACGGCCCGGGCATCGCCGACCCGGAGCCGCACCCGGCCTGCCTGCCTAGCGCCTGCCTGCCTAGCGCCCGCCTGGCTCGTGCCCGCCTGGCTCGCGCCGGCCTGCCTAGCGCCGGCCCGGCCTCCGCCGGTCTGGCTTCCGCCGGCCTGGCTTACGCCCGCGTGGCCTCCGGCCGCCCGGCGGCCGCGCGGGCCGAGGGGCAGCCGCCGCTGGACCAGCTCGGCCAGCGCGGCGTCTGACTCGACCGCCAGCTGGCTGGACCCAGGCCGGGTCGCCGCCACATACCGGGCCAGGGTCATGCCGCCCGCCCCGAGGTGCAGCACCCGCAATGGCTCCCCAGCCGGCGCCGCCAGGTCGGCCAGGTGGCCGAGCCGCCGCATGTACTCGAACTCCAGGTGCTGCGGATCATCGAGGTCAACGTGTGACTGGGGGGTGCCATCGACCAGCAGCGTCCAGGCCCGGGGCCGGTCGGGGTCAGCGACAAGCTCCACGACGCCTGAATCGACGTCCTGCCGGACGACCGGCCCACTGCCGCCACGCTGCCGGTGTGACATGACGACCAGTATCGCGCGGCCGGCGATGCCCGTGATCTCGTGGTCTGGCGGCACTCCGGCTTGGCCAAGATTTTTAGGTATATGTCCAGCTTTGGCTGCCTAAACCGGTTGACCGGATGCTACGCTGCCGGACCAATCGGTGTTTCGGCGCGAGATCGCCGGAACCCGATACCGGGCGTGTCAGCACAGCGGGGTGTTGGTGCCATATTACTGTCATAGGGCGCAGCCGTCCGAACGGGGATTCTAGCGTTGTCGCGTACGTCAGCCTGGTACCGCTAGCCGACGATCGGCGCGCACAGGCCGAGGCGGCCGGACCGCATTCCCGCGTCCTTTCACGTCCTCATCGTCGGCCGTTGTCGGGGAATGGCGTCCGGCTCATGAGCAGCTGTGGCGTGCCCAGCACGCGCGGGCCTGCTGACTGTCCGGTCCAGCGTCCGGAACACATCGTTCCGAGTCATCGTGAGGGGTGCCATGGCTTCCCGCCCGCGTCCGATCCGGGCCACACTCGCCGGCCTGTTCATCATCCCCATGGTCACGCTGCTGGCCCTGTGGGGATACGCCGCGAGCGTCACGCTCGGAAACGCCCTGCAGGAGCGCGCTTACAGCGTCCAGGACGCGCTGATCGGCGCGCCCGCTGACGCCCTGGCCGCCCAGCTCACGCAGGAGCGGCTGCAGGCTTTCATGTGGCTGAGCACGAACCGCCAGGAGCCGGTAGGGCAGCTCGCCGCCGCGCAGAAGAGTACCGACCGGGCGATCACGGCGCTCCGGCGCGGAGCGGACACGGCGCGCGGCTCGATGTTCGCGTCCGGGAAAGCGCCTCTGGCCAGGTTCTTCGCGAAACTGAGCCAGCTCAAAAGGATCAGGGCCAAGTACGCCTCCGGCGGCATGGGCGCGCTCGCCGCGTTCCGGGCCTACAACAGCATCGTCGATGCCGAGTTCCAGCTGTATAACAGCCTGATCCTGGTCAACGACGTCCCGCTGTACCAGCAGGCGGTGGTGGGTGTCGAGGGCGCTCGTGCGCTGGAACTGGCTGGCCGGGAGGTTGCCCTGGTCAGCGGGGCGCTGGCGACCCTAGGCGACCAGATGAGCACCGCTGACCGGGAGCTTTTCGCCAGCACGGTAGCTAACCAGCGGCTGTTGATAGGCGACGTGCTGTCCCAGCTGAACCCGAACCTCCGGGCCGGATACCAGCGGGTCTACAGCTCGCCGAATTACCGCCGTTTCGCGGCGATCGAGAACCGGATCAGCGCCAGCATCGGCGACCCCGGGCCCGTGCCGGTGACCGCCAGCACCTGGGTGGCGGTCGCCCCGACGTTCCTGGCCGCCTTCAATCACGCTGCGGCCCAGGATCGGATGGCCCTGGCCGCGGGAAGCCGGCAGCTCAGCAACCGGCTCCTGGTCCAGGTCGCGCTGGCGGGCGGTCTTGGCCTGGTCGCCTTGGCCGCGTCGGTCTTCGTCTTGCTGCGTTTTGGCCGGCGGCTTACCCAGGAACTCACCGGGCTGCATACCGCCGCCCGCAGCATGGCCGAAGAGCGGCTGCCGGGGATCGTTGACCGGCTTAGCCGTGGCGAGGAGGTTGACGTGCTGGCCGAGTCCCCGCCGCCGTCACCCGGCAAGATCACCGAAACCGCACGGGTGGCCACGGCGTTCGCCACCGTGCAGCGGACGGCGGTGCAGGCCGCGGTCGGCCAGGCCAGGCTGCGTGAGGGCGCGAACCGGCTCTTTCTCAATCTCTCCCGGCGCAACCAGTCGCTGCTGCACCAGCAACTCACCATGCTCGACGCGATGGAGCGGCAGACCAGTGAACCTGCGGCGCTGGCCGGCCTGTTCCAGCTCGATCACATCACTACCCGGATGCGCCGGCACGCGGAGAGCCTGATCATCCTCTCCGGAGCGGTCCCCGCGCGCGGCTGGCGTGACCCCGTTCCGGTCGTCGACGTGTTGCGCGCTGCCGTCGCGGAGGTGGAGGACTACGTCCGGGTCGACGTGCTTACCGAATCGACGCACGCGGTGATCGGCAACGCGGTCAACGACCTGATTCACCTGCTCGCCGAGCTGATCGAGAATGCGACGGCGTTCTCCCCGAGCGCTACTCAGGTCGTGGTCAAGGCCGATGCGGTCGGCAATGGCTTCGTCGCGGAAATTGAGGACCGCGGGCTCGGGCTGGCCGCCGACGAGCGGGCCCGCATCAACGAGCGCCTGGCCAGCCCGCCCGAATTCGATGTGAGCAACAGCGATCAGCTGGGCATCTTCGTCGTCGGCCGGCTGGCCGCGAAGCACGGCATCAAGGTCTCGTTGCGTGAGTCGCCGTATGGCGGGACAACCGCGATCGTGCTGGTGCCACAGGACATCATGGTGCCGGAAGGCGAGCCGAGCGCCACTCCAGGGGCCGGTGACGACGGCCAGGCCGTGGCCTCAGCCGGCGAGCCGGCTGAGGCCACGATGGCGGGTGCCGCCAGGTCGCCGGAGCAGCAGGCCCCGGCACTCTCGCTAGCCGGACGGCACCGGACGGCAAGCCCGCCCGAGCCGTCGCCCGCGATGCCGATGGTGCCGTCGGCTGCTCCTGCTCGTGCTCCTGCTCCTGGTCCTGCTCCTGGTCCTGCTCCTGGTCCCGGTCCTGGTCCTGCTCCTGGTCCTGCTCCTGGTCCTTCTCCTGGTCCTGCTCCTGGTGGTCATGCCGCCGCCGGGTCGCACCTCGGACTGCCCCGGCGCCTTCGCCAGGCCAGCCTGGCCCCCCAGCTCCGGGATCGTCCGCCGCCGGTGCTGAGCGGCGCCGCGGCCGGGACGGACGCGGCCAACGCCCGGACGCCCGACCAGGCCCGCAGCCTCATGCGATCCCTCCAGCAGGGATGGCAGCGCGGGCGAGCTGACGAGATCGAGCCGGCCACAGGTGCCCGGCCGTCGGCCGCCACCGGGCCGCCAGCCGCGGGCCAGGTCGGCGCCCGGGGCGCGGAGGACGAGGCGGGTGATGGTGAGGTTGGCTGACAGCCTGGCCAAGGCCTGCCCGGCCAAGTCCCGCCCGGCCGGTGGACCGGCCAGGCCAGTTAATCGCGGTGCGGCCGAGATTCGCCTGACGTGAACCAGCCGCCGGGTGATCTGGGCATGGACTCAGCGAAGGAGCGGTGGCTCGACCAGGACGCGGGCCCGGTCGTCCGGCTGTATGCCATCACCAAGGGGCGGACGAGCCCGAGTGGCGATGCACCCCTGGGCCTGATCGACCTCGTGGTGGCCACCGGCCGGGCGCCTGATCATGATTTCCGGCCCGGCCCCGAGCACCGGCGGCTGCTCCGGATGTGCGGTGGCCGGCCGGTAACCGTCGTGGACCTGGCCGCTGACATCGACCTCCCGCTGGCTGTGCTCCGCGTCCTGCTGAGCGATCTGAGCGCGCTCGGGATGATTAAGATCACTAGCATGACGGCGGAAGGCCAGGCGGCCAACCAGCGCCTGCTCCGGGACCTCCTCGACGGGCTTCGGGCCCTCTGATCCGGTCCGGCAGGGATCCCGCAGTAGACCGTCGCTGTGCAGCAGGACTGTAGGTTTTCATTGTTCCTTTCGCCTGGGATCGCGCTGACCTGGGCTCTTGCGGGCCGTCTCATGGATTTTTGGACGGTTTCGTCTCATGGATTCTTCATTTCCCTCACGGCGGGGGCCTGGTGGTTTGAGCGTAATGAGAGTTTGTCCTGTAGTGGTCCCAGCGACTGCCGGTCACGTACCGTAGCCAGGCCTGGGTGCCAGCAGGTACGCACGTAGCCGCCTAATTCTGTACGGCAGTGCGGTAGCTGGCCTGGCACTGCACCAGGGACCCGGATGGTCGGTTTGCGCCGTCGGACACGCGGCTCCCTTTTTCCGTATTGTCCGGTCAGGTTCGCGTTCCGTACTCGTCGTGGCGGCGCAGCCACCGCATGGGCGCGTCCCCCTCGTTACGGCCCAGCGGGGCGCGGTCGAGGAAGCCGTAGTAGGCCATCATGAACTCCAGCCCGCGGGCGGTCGTGGAGTAGGTCAGGCAGGCAGTCCCGTCCTCAAGCGCGTAAGTACTCATCACCGGCTCCTCGGACAGATATGCCGCGGGCCCGGTCCCGCACTGCTGCGCCAGTTCGGCGGCAACTGGGGGGACGCTGCCGGCCAGGAGCTCGCGGGTTACCTCTTCCGGCCGTGAGATCTCAAGGTCGAAGTTGTAGTCGTTTCCGTGGGAGGAGGCCCATGGGAAGCTCCAGCCCATCCGCCGCTTGTAGGCCTGGAGCTTGTCCAGCGGAGCCCGCGAGATGCAGGTGAAGGTCACATCGCGGGCGTTCAGGTGGGGTACGGCGCCGTTGAAGGTGTCCGCCGCCGAAGAACAGGTCGGGCAGCCCGCCATGTAGGACGGGCCGAACATGAAGTGGTAGACGATCAGCTGCGAGCGCCCGTCAAACAGTTCTGGCAGCGTCTTGGGCCCCTCGTCGGTGCCGAAGCGGTATTCCTTCTCGATCGGCACCCAGGGGAGGTTGCGCCGCTCCGCAGCGAGCTGGTCCCCGCGGCGCGTCAATTCCTTCTCCTTCGCAAGCAGCTGGCTGCGAGCCGCAAGCCACTCCTCGCGTGTCGCGACTTTGTGCTTCATCATCTGGCGTCTCCTTTTCTCTTTCCGGGTCGGAGGTCACAGCATCGCTGCCATGCCGGCGCTCATCCAGCGTGTCCGGCGGCCGCTTGGATCTTGGCCTGCAGCCACGGACCAATGGCCCGCGCCCGGCACTCTGGCCCTCCTGGTTTGCGGCGAACACGGCGGTGAGCAGCAATCTGGCCGCCACTGACCCGATCATCATGGTCGGCGGTCCTGCCTAGGATGCGGCATCGCGGCCGGCTTGGACGGGGACGGGGGGAGGCGATAGTTCTGGGCCTCGCGCTGGCGTGCCTGGCGCGGCCGGGACGGCCGGGGGCGACGCATGTTTGAGTGATAGGGCGAGAGGGATCCCGGCCGCCGAGAAGGCGACGGCGACCCACAGTGCTGACCTGAAGCCCGCGACGAACGTGTCTGGTGAACTGTAGACGCCGGGCCGGGTGAAGACGGAGGCGAGCACGGCGATGCCGAAGACGCCTCCGAGCTCGCGTAGCGCGCTGTTGGTTCCGGAGGCGATGCCGATCTCGTGCGGGGCTACCGATGCCATGACCTCGTTCGTCACGGTAGGGAACACCATTGCGGTGCCGGCGCCAGCGATAAGCAGCAGCGGGGCCATCTCCAGGAATGGGGTATGTGTGCGGGCGATGATCGCCAGGCATGCCAGGCCCGCCGTTTGCATCACCAGGCCGGCGAGCATGAACGGCCGGTTGCCGTGGCGGCCGGCGAGGCGGCCGGCGATCGGCGCGACGAAGAGTCCGGTCGCGCTCCAGACGAGAAGCTCGGCGCCTGCCTGCAGCGGGCTGCGGCCTTGCGCGGTCTGGAGGAACTGGGACATCAGGAACAGGGCGCCGAACAGTCCCGCGAACAGGCAGAAGCTGATGCCGTTGGCAGCGGTGAAGCTCGCTTGCCGGAACATCGCAAGCGAGAGCATCGGGTGGGTAGTGCGCCGCTCCCAGAGCACGAACAGCCCGATCACTGCGAGACCGGCGATCAACGTTGCGATGACCTCGGAGCTGCCCCAGCCGGCCGTGTTCGTGCGGACGATGGCCCAGGTGATCCCGAACAGCCCGGTAGTGGAGAGTCCGACACCGAGGATGTCCAGGCGTGGATGGCCGCCGTGGCTTTCGCGGACACGCAGCAGCGCGATCGGGATCAGCGCCAGGCCGACGGGCAGGTTGATCCAGAAGATCCAGTGCCATCCGATCGTCTGCACGACGGCGCCGCCGATGAACGGCCCGATCGCGCCGCTCAGGCCCGCGACTCCGCCCCAGATGCCGATCGCCCATCCCCGCCGCTTGGGCGGGTACGCACCGGTGACAAGAGTGAGGGTCAGCGGCACCATGATCGCCGCGCCGGCGCCCTGCATCGCCCGGGCGGCCACGAGCACGCTGATCGTCGGTGCCGACCCGGCGAGCAGGGACGCTCCGGTGAAGATCGCCAGGCCGGTGCAGAGCATCCGCCGCCGGCCGAAGCGGTCGCCGAGCGCTGCCCCCGTCAAGAGCAGGCAGGCGAAGGAGAGGTTGTAGGCGTTGACGGTCCACTCAAGATTGGTGAGGCTGCTGTGCAGCGCGACGCGCAGGGTCGGCAGGGCGGTCGTGACCACGAGAGAGTCCAGGAACGCCATCATCAGCGCGAGTGAGGCGACGGCGAGCGTCCAGGCCGGGTTCCACCTGCGATCGGTTCCGGTCTTGTGTTCGTGCATAGCAACGGCTCCTTGCGTGGTTGGGCGGGCTGATTTCGGGCGTACGGGAGCACCACCCTGGCCAGGGCCGAATAAAGGGGAGGTCGGGCGGGGTGTTAGCCGGTTACAGCTGCTTCTGCGCCTCGCTAGCGGCAGGTGACTGCTCGAGCATGCTCTTGAGGTTTGAGAGCTTGACCGGCCAGCCATAATTGATGAGCTCAAGTACGGTGCTGCCGGGTTCGAAGTCGTCGTGCACGACCGTTAGCTTGACCTGGTCTCCGTGCGGTTCGATGTCGAACGCGACTTTCGAGCGCCGCTCACCGGCCGCGCGCGTGATTGTGTCCCCGCTAAGCCCGACAAGCGCGGCTAGCTCGGGCGTGAAGGTATGGAATGTGAACGCCAGCCTGCGGTAGGGCTCGCACTCCAGGATGACCTGGCCGGGATGTTCGATTTTCAGGCCGTCCTCGTCCCAGACATAAGCCGACCCGACCTTCCAGTCGGATTCGATCGCAAAGCCTAGATAGCGGCGGGAGAAGGCGGGTTCGGTCAGCGCTTGCCACAGGCGCTGTGGAGTGGTGTTGATGTAGGTCGTGTAGACGAACTCGGGTCGTTCCATGGGCGTGTTCTCCAGTGCTCGTTTCAGGTCGGCGAGCGCGTGCACGCGCTCGCGGCTGTACTGGCCGATCCACCGCTCGGCGATCGCGCTGATCGGCTCGGCGTTGAGGTAGTGCAGCTTCTGGCGGCCACGCCACACGGTCGTGACCAGGTTGGCCTCCTCCAGCACCGCAAGATGCTTACTGGCCGACTGGCGGGCCATGTCGAGCTGACCGCACAGCTCGCCCAGCGTCTGGCCATTGCGGGAGTTCAGGCTGTCCAGCAACTGGCGGCGGCTGGCGTCAGCCAGCGCCCTGAACACCTCGTCCATCACGGATCGCTCCATCTAAATATGCAGCTATCGGACTGCATAACTATATGCAGCCTGGAGGCTGCATGTCAACAGCTCGGTGCAGGCTACCGAGTTCGCACTATCGGGACCGGCCAGACCGTTAGCGTTAGCGATGCCCGGACGAGCTTCGACTGTGGGGGCTCGTCCGCAACCCGCGAGCGAATACCGTGCCCGACATCGCCGGGTGGCTGACGCCGGATCAGGAGAAGACCGCGCCGTTCGCTCCTGGTCTCAAGCGCCTCAGAAGCTGACGACTCGCAGGCACTGGCGGGCTGCCCCGGCGCGCTGCCGCGCGGGTTCACCGCGTGCCGCCATCGCGATGGAGCCCGGCGTCAGTTTGCTTCCGGGTTTGCCCCTGGGGCGGCGCGGCTGCAGGGATGTCCAGATGCTCGCTGGCCCGGGGCTTGCGCGGCGGCCAGCACCTGGATGTCCGGCCTCGACAGCGCCTTCAGCAGTGCGGTGCCCCGGCGCAGCTTCAGCTCAGCGCCCTTGCCCAGTGCCGTCAGCATGGCAACGTTCAGCATGCTGCGCGTCCTGCGATCGAGGCCCGGGCGGTTTCAGGTGTATCCCCAGCACCCATTCGGTGGTGACTCGCGATCATCCCCGGGAGCGCTGGTCATCGGCATCCGGAACCGGGGACAGTCACCCGGCGTCTAATCCTCACCTGAGCGCCGTGGCCGGACCTACGTCCGGACCTCGCTGGACGGACGTAGGAGGCTGCCATGCCGAGCAGATCACTAGAGCGTGTCCTAGGTGCCGTCGCCCTGATCACGGGCCTAGCCCTGGGCGCGGCGGCATGCGGATCTCAGGCGGCAGGTCCGTCGGCGGGCGGCCCGGCCGCCAGCACTGCGAGTGCCAGCCCGACCGCCCCCGGAACCTGCGCTGGAAATGCGAAGCCCGCGCCGTCGGGCAGCACACTGACGCTCGGCAGTCGCGACAACGGCAGCACGTTCTGCCTGCGAATGGGTCAGCAGGTACTGGTGTACCTGCACGGCTCACCGGCCCACATGTGGGCGCCGGTCCGTTCAGACTCAAGCGCTCTGCGGCCCAGCCCGAACGGCAGCTTTACGCTGATGCGCGGGGTGACCGGGGCCGCCTTCGTCGCCACCCGGCCGAGCACCGTTCATCTGACGTCGGCCCGGCCGGCCTGCATCGGCAAGCCGGTTCGCTGCGACGCCATGATCGCGTTTCATGTGACCATCGTGATTGCCGTCCCCGCCACGTGAAAGCGGCGGTACCTGCCTAGCCGCCAATCTGGTTGAAATGGCTGACTAGTCGCCTAGGCTCCCTTGCCAGCGGGCGCCGGACGCGTGGCCAGACGCCTTTGAGGCGAAAACACTGTGCACCCACAGACGTCGAATGTCCCGCTGTGACGGTGCTGACTAGTGACCGGTGCCCGGCTGGGGGGGGGGAGATCCGCTCCCAGCCGGCCGCCGCGGATGATGCCGCCGGGGCATGCCCGGGGAACTCGCCGGCCGTGAACGGATCAG
>CAYPQM010000070.1:15436-34229 GCA_964412845.1 uncultured Streptosporangiaceae bacterium | reverse complement strand
CGCGGGCTGCCCGCGGCCGCGGCCAGCCCGCGGCGGGCTGGCCGCGCCGCGGCGGTCCGGACCACCACACGCACGCCGTTCATCTTCCTCGTGGTCGGGCTCCTGGGCGGGGGGCTGCTCAGCCTCCTGATCATCAACACCGTCCTGGCGGCGGGCTCGTACCAGATCACCGCCCTGCAGAAGGCCAACGCAGCGCAGACCCAGCAGGTCGCGACGCTCAGTCAGCAGGTCGCGGCGGACAGGTCACCGGCCGTCATCGAGCACCGGGCGCTCCAGCTGGGCATGGTCCAGCCGCCGCTGATCAAATTCCTTGACCTCAAGACGGGCCACATCACCAGCCAGCCCGCGACCGACCCGGGGATTGTCGCCCAGCCCGGGTGGACACCGTGACGGGTGCTGAGGGAGGCGGCCGGGACGGCCGCGCCAGCCCGCGGCGGACCGGGCCACCGGGGGCCGCGGCTGGATCCCGCCGGCCAGGGGCGCCCAGACGGACCCGCGAGGGCGGGGCAGGCCCGGGCGGCGGTGACGGCTCGCGGGTACGCCCGCACCGCCCCGCCGGCGACCAGCGTTCCGGAGACGGCGCCGGTGCCCGGCGCGCTGGCGGCCCCCGCAGGTGGCCGTCCGACACTGGTGGCCGGCTGGGTGACGACATCAGGCGGCTGGGCAGCGACATCAGGCGGGCAGGTAGTTCCGGCAGGCCGTCCGCTGGCTCCGGCCGGCGGCCGGGCGGCGCTGGCCGGCCCCGGCCGGGCCCCGCCCCGCGGCCCACGCTGCGCCTGGGCAACCCCTCGCGGCGGCTGAACGCGACCTTGCTGTGCATCGGCTTCGTGCTATCGCTGGTGGCGGGCAGGCTCGTTCAGCTGCAAGGGATGGACGGGTCCAGCTATCAGTCCCTCGCCGAGCGCCAGCGCCTGCATTACATTCCGGAGCCGGCCGTGCGCGGCAGCATCACCACCGCGGACGGCACTACGCTGGCCATCACGGTGCCGACCGACCTCGTGTTCGCCGACCCGCCGCTCATCGCCCAGGCGAAAAGGTCGCTTGCCGCCGTGGCCGCCGCCCTGGCGGGTCCGCTCGGCATGACCCAGGCCGCGATCCTGGCGCTGCTGCGCATCCCCACCTCCCACGACTACGTGGTGCTCAAGAAGAGCGTCTCGTCGACCGTCGGGGCGCGCATCTCCGCGCTCAATGAGCCAGGCGTCGGACTGACGCCCTCGTACACCCGTGCCTACCCGAACGGGGACCTGGCCGCGAACGTCGTCGGTTTCGCTGACCCCACCGGTGCCGGAGACCTGCGCGGCGAGGCCGGCGTCGAGCAGTCCTACAACACCGTGCTGGCCGGCAAAGACGGCCAGAGCGAGATCGAGATCGGCACGACCGGCCAGCAGATCCCGGTGGGGGAGGACAAGACAAGGCCGGTGGTGCCCGGCGACAACGTGCGGCTCACCATCCAGGCCGACATCCAGTACGCGGCGGAGCAGGCATGCGCGGCGCGGGTCCGGGAGACCGACGCCGACAACTGCACCGTGGTCGTCATGGAACCCGGCACCGGGAAGATCCTGGCCCTGGCCCAGGCCCCGTCGTTCAACCCGGCCCACCCGGTCAGCCTCGCGGCCACCACGGACATGCCGGTGACGAACGTGTTCGACCCCGGCAGCACCGCGAAGGTGATCACGGCCGCCGCGGCCCTGGAGCACGGCGGCCAGACGCTGATGAGCCCGTATACGGTGCCCGATCAGATCGTCATGGACGGCTTCCCGTTCCGGGACGCGGAATATCACCCGACGGAACGGCTCACCATCGCCGGCATCGTCGCGCATTCCAGCAACGTGGGCATGGTCCAGGTCGCCCAGCACGTCACCCCCCAGGTCCAGTACCAGTACTTCAAGGCGTTCGGCATCGGCGAGCCCAGCGGGCTCAACCTGCCCGCCACGAGCAACGGCATCCTCTACCCGCCCGACAAGTGGTGGGGGGACGAGCGCTACACCCTGGCCTTCGGGCAGGGGGTGGCCGCTACCGCCCTGCAGATGGCCAGCGTCTACGCGACCATCGCCAACGGCGGGGTACGCGTCCAGCCGTCCCTGGTCGCGGGCACCACGAATGCCAGCGGCCGGTTCGTGCCGGCCCCGAAGCCGGCCAGCCGCCGTGTCATCAAGGCCAGCACCGCCAGCGAACTGATGGGGGTCCTCCAGCAGGTGCCGTACCTCGACGCCACGCTGGCCTACGAGCCCTGGGGTGAGATAGCGGGCTACTCCATCGCGTCCAAGACCGGGACCGCCCAGATCGCGAACGCCCAAGGCTGCCTGTGCCAGTACGGATCCAGCTACATCGGCATCGGGCCGGCCAGCAACCCGAAACTGGTGGTGGCGGTCAACGTGCAGAATCCGCGCAAGGGCGGTTACTACGGCAATGGCGTGGCCGGCCCGGTGTTCTACAAGGTGATGAAGTTCGCGCTGCAAAGCCTGCAGATCCCGCCAGATGGTGCGAAGCGACCGGACGTCCGGCTCACGGCGCCGTGATCAGCGGTACCCTCGGCGCGTGTCTGCGGCTCTTCGTCCACGTAACATCCCGCCGCGCCCGCTCTCCGGACTTGCCGTGCTACTCGGCGTGACGATGACCGGGCGGCCCGGGCCTGAGCCCTTCCATGGGCCCCACGGATCCGGCGGGATTACTGGCGTCACGCACGACTCGCGCCGGGTAGGGCCGGGCGATTTGTATGCCGCGCTGGCCGGCAGCAGTTACCACGGCGCGCGGTTCTGCCAGGAGGCCGTCGAGGCCGGGGCGGTGGCCGTGCTCACCGACCCGGACGGCAAGAGCCTGGCCCGGCACTCCGGGGTGCCGGTCTTTGTGCTGGCTGACCCCAGGTCGCGGCTGGGCGAGGTCGCCTCCTGGGTGTACGGGAACCCGTCCGGCCGGCTGATGATGATCGGCGTGACCGGCACCAGCGGCAAGACCACGACCAGCTACCTGCTGGAGTCCGGGCTGCGGATGGCCGGGCACCTGACCGGGCTGGCCGGCGGGGTGGAGACGAGGGTGGCCGGCGACAGCTGGCCGAGCCAGCTCACCACGCCGGAGGCCACGGACCTGCAGGCGCTGCTGGCGGTCATGGTGGAGCGTGGTGTGACCGCCGCGGCGATGGAGGTCTCCAGTCACGCGCTCGCCCTCGGCCGGGTGGCGGGCACCTCCTACGATGTGGCGATCTTCACCAACCTGTCGCCCGAGCACCTAGACTTCCACAGCGGCCTTGAAGACTATTTCGCCGCGAAGGCCATGCTGTTCACACCCAGGTACGCCCAGATCGGGGTCGTCAACATCGACGACGCGTACGGCCGCCGGCTCGCGGCCGTGCCGCGGATCCCGATCACGACGTTCTCCGCGAGCGGGGACCTGGCCGCGGACTGGCGAGCCGCCGATGTCCGGGCCGGCGCGGACGGGAGCACGTTCCGGGTCGTCGGCCCCGGCGGGGTGGAGGCCGACGCGTCGGTGGCGCTGCCCGGCCCGTTCAACGTCGCCAACGCGCTGGGCGCGATAGTCGCACTGGTGGAGGCGGGGGTCAGCCTGGCCGCGGCCGTGGCCGGGGTCGCGGCCTGCCCCGGCGTGCCCGGCCGCCTGGAGCGGGTCGAGGCCGGGCAGGACTTCACTGTCCTGGTGGACTACTCGCACAAGCCGGGCGCGGTCGAGGCGGTGCTGCGCGCGCTGCGCCAGGTCACCCAGGGACGGCTGGCCATCGTGCTCGGCTGCGGCGGGGACCGCGACAAGGCCAAGCGCCCGCTGATGGGTGCGGCGGCCGCGGCCCTGGCCGACCTGGCCATCCTGACCAGTGACAATCCACGAACCGAGGATCCGCTCGTGATCCTGGCGGCGATGCTGGAAGGGGTACTCACCGTGCCGCAAGCTGATCGGGCGCACGTGATCATCGAGCCGGACCGGGCCGCCGCGATCAGGCTGGCCGTGGCGGCCGCGGGCAAAGGAGACATCGTGCTGGTAGCCGGGAAGGGCCACGAGCGCGGACAGTACGCTGGCGGGTCGGTGATCCCGTTCGACGACCGGGAAGTAGCGGCTGAGGCGGTGGCCGAGGAGCTGGCCCGCGGCTCCGCCGCGCTGGACGCGGCCGGGCTGGATGAGGCCGGGCTGGACGCATGGACCACGGAGGGCACCGAGTGATCCCGCTTTCGCTGGCGGCCATTGCTGAGATCACCGGCGCCACGCTGGACGGCGTACCCGATCCGGCCGCGCTGGTGACCGGGCCAGTGGTGATCGACTCGCGGCTGGCCGGGCCAGGAGCCCTGTTCGCGGCCCTGCCGGGGACCCGCGCTGACGGGCATGACTTCGCCGCCGCCGCGGCGGCGGCCGGGGCCGCGGCGGTGCTGGCCACCCGCCCGGCCGGGGTCCCCGCGCTACTGGTCCCGGACGTGACAGCCGCGCTCGCCCGGCTCGCCCGGGCCGTGGTGGACGCGCTGCCGGACCTGGCCATCGCCGCGATCATCGGGTCCGCGGGGAAGACCACGACCAAGGACCTGGCCGCCCAGCTCGTCGAGGCACTCGGGCCGACGGTGGCCCCGGAGGGCTCTTACAACAACGAGATCGGCCACCCGCTGACCGTGCTGCGGGCCACCGAGCAGACCCGCTACCTGGTGCTGGAACTGTCCGCCCGCGGCCAGGGGCACATCGCGCACCTGTGCCAGGTGGCACCGCCCCGGCTCGGCGTGGTGCTCTGCGTCGGGCATGCCCACGAGGCCGAGTTCGGCGGCATCGCGGAAGTAGCCAGGGCCAAGGCTGAGCTGCCTGCCGCGCTTCCGGCTGACGGGGTGGCCGTGCTCAACGCCGATGACCCGCGCGTCATGGCCATGGCCGCGGTCACCCCGGCCCGGGTGGTGACGTTCGGCCGGGCCCCCGGAGCTGACGTCAGGGCCACTGGGGTGACGCTCGACTCCCGCGGCCGGCCGCGCTTTACCCTCGTGACGGGAGCTGGGACGGGAGCCGTTCGGCTGCGGTTGTACGGCGAGCACAACGTGTCCAACGCGCTGGCCGCCGCGGCCGTCGCTGCCGAGCTTGGCCTGACCCCGGAGCAGATCGCCGAGCGGCTGTCCGCGGCGACCGCGCGGAGCAGGTGGCGGATGGAGGTGACCCAGCGGCCCGATGGGGTCACCATCGTGAACGACGCGTACAACGCCAACCCCGAGGCGGTCGCGGCCGCCCTGCGGACGCTGGCCGTGATGGCCACCGGGCGCCGGGCATTCGCCGTGCTCGGGCACATGACCGAGCTTGGTGCTGGCGGGCCGGCCGCCCACGAGGAGGTGGGGAGGCTGGCCGCGCGCGCGAGCCTGGCCGGCCTGATCGTGGTGGGCGACGAGGCCGCGCCGATGCTCACCGGGGCCAAGACGGAACCTGCCTGGCGGGGTGAGGCGCTGCAGGTACCCGACGCCGGCGCTGCGGTGGACGCGCTCCGCCGCCGCCTCGAGCCGGGCGACGTCGTTCTGGTCAAGGCGTCCCGTGCGGCCGGCCTGCAGCGTGTCGCGCTCGCGCTGACCGGGGAGGCCGCGCTGTGAAGACCATCCTGATCGCCTCTGGCGTCTCCCTGCTGCTGGCGCTCTTCGGCACACCCCTGGCGATCAGGATCTTCTCCCAGCGCGGGTACGGCCAGCTGATCAGGGAAGAAGGCCCGGCCGGGCACGCCACCAAGCGAGGCACCCCCACCATGGGCGGGACAGTCATCGTCATCGCCGCAGTGGCCGGGTACTTCGCGGGCAACATCTTCACCGGCCAGGCGCCGTCCGTGTCCGGGCTGCTGGTGATGATGCTGATGGCCGGCCTGGGCGTGGTCGGCTTCCTTGACGACTTCATCAAGATCTACAAGCAGCGCAGCCTCGGCCTGCGCAGCGGCGCCAAGCTGGCCGGCCAGGGCATCGTCGGGGTCCTGTTCGCGCTGCTCGTGCTGCAGCAGCGGTTCGCCAACGGGTTCGACATCACTCCGGCGGACGCGCACCTGTCGTTCCTGCGCGACTTCGGGCCGTCCATCGGGCTGGTCGCCTTCGTGCTGTGGATCGTCTTCCTGATCGCCGGGACCTCCAACGCGGTGAACCTCACCGATGGCCTGGACGGCCTGGCTACCGGGTGCGCCTGCCTGGTGCTGGCCGCCTACGTGCTGATCGGGAACTGGCAGCTGCGCAACGACTGCACCAACTTCCTCGCCCCGCACTGTTACCCGGTGCGGGACCCGCTGGACCTGGCCGTGGTGGCCGCTTCGGTGCTCGGCGCCTGCTTCGGCTTCCTGTGGTGGAACGCGCCGCCGGCCCGCATCTTCATGGGCGACACCGGGTCGCTCGCGCTCGGCGGGGTGCTGGCGGGCCTGGCCGTGTGCACCAAGACCCAGCTGCTGCTCGCCATCCTCGGCGGCATCTTCGTGGTCATCGCGCTGTCCGTGATCATCCAGGTGGGCTCGTACAAGATGACCGGGCGCCGGGTGTTCCGGATGGCGCCGCTGCAACACCACTTCGAGCTGAAAGGCTGGGCCGAGACCACGATCGTGATCCGGTTCTGGCTGATTTCCGCCATGTTCGTGGCCCTGGGCCTCGGCATCTTCTACGTCGAATGGATGCCCAGGTGACCGAGCCGGGCGGGGAGTTCACCGGCCGGCGGGTCTGCGTGGCCGGGCTCGGCGTGTCCGGGCCGCCCGCCGCCCGCACCCTGGCCCGGCTCGGCGCCCAGGTGACCGTGGTCGACGGCCGGGACGACGAGGAGCGGCGGCGGCTCGGCGCCGAACTGGAGCGGCTCGGCGTCGCGGTGGCGCTCGGCGAACGGCCGGCCCAGGGCGCCGCCCTGCTCACCGAGCTGGCCCCGGGCGGGACCGACCTGGTCGTCACGTCCCCGGGCTGGCGGCCGGACGCGCCGCTGCTGGCCGCGGCGGCGGCGGCAGGCATCCCGGTGATCGGGGATGTCGAGTTCGCCTGGCGGCTGCGGCCGTCGCTGCCTGGCGGCGGCAGGCAGGAATGGCTCGCGGTCACCGGGACCAACGGCAAGACCACGACGGTGCGGATGCTCGCCTGCATGCTCACCGCGGCCGGGTACCGGGCCATGGCCGTGGGCAACGTGGGCACCTCGGTGGTGGACGCGGTCACCGCCACCGATCCGTGCCCGGTGCTCGCCGTGGAGCTGTCCAGTTTCCAGTTGCACTGGAGCAGCACCGTGACGCCGTTCGCGGCGGTCGTCCTCAACGTGGCCGGGCATCACCTCGACTGGCACGGTGACATCGACTCCTACGCGGCGGACAAGGGGCGCATCTACGCGCGCGGCACGGTGGCGGTCTGCAACGCGGATGACGCCCGGACCGGCCAGCTCGCCGCCGCGGCCACCGGCCCAGCCCGTATCGTCGCCTTCCGCCGGGACGCCCCGGGATCCGGCGAACTCGGCGTGGCGGACGGATTCCTGGTGGACCGGGCGTTCGGCGACGGCGTCCGGCTGGCTGCGGTGACTGACGTGCGGCCCGCCGCGCCGCACAACGTGGCCGACGCGCTCGCCGCGGCCGCCCTGGCGCGGGCCTACGGCGCCGGACCTGACGCGATCCGCGCCGGGTTGCGGGCATTCCAGCCGGAACCGCACCGGATCAGCCTGGTCGCCCAGGTCGGCGGGGTGGATTACGTGGACGACTCGAAGGCGACCAACCCGCATGCCGCCGCCGCCTCGCTGGCCGCGTACCCGTCGGTGGTCTGGATCGCCGGCGGCCTCTTCCGGGGAGCGGACAGCGATGTCGAGGAACTGGTCGGTGGCGCCGCTGCCCGGCTGCGGGGCGTGGTCCTGCTCGGCGTGGACCGGGCCAAGATCGCGCATGCACTCGCGCGACACGCGCCAGATGTCCCGGTCGTCGAGGCCGCGGGCACCGACACTGGGGTAATGGATCGCGTTGTGGCCGAGGCGGCCCGGCTGGCCCGGCCGGGCGACACGGTGCTGCTCGCTCCGGCCGCCCAGTCCTTCGACATCTTCCGTGACTACCCGGCGCGCGGTGACGCGTTCGCGGCCGCGGTCGCCGGCCTGGCAGGGGCGCGGTGAGCGGCGGCGTCACCCTGCGCGGCCGCGGCGGCGCGAGCCGGGCCGGGGACGGCGCTGGCCGGGCGGCCGGCGGCGGGACGGACCCGGGTGCCGTCACCCCCCGGATGCGGCTCACCGCCGCGGCCGGGCTGCTCGACCGGCCGCTCACCTCCTACTACCTGGTCCTCGGCATCACCACGCTGCTGCTCGCGCTCGGCCTGGTCATGGTGCTGTCCACGTCGTCCATCGCCGGGCTGATCCAGGGCGGCTCGCCCTGGTCGGGCTTCCAGAAGCAAGTGCTCAGCGTGGCGCTCGGCCTGACGTGCATGTGGTTCGCGGCCCGGTCCTCGCCCACCCTGTTCCGGGCCGCCGCCTACCCGCTGCTGGGGCTGTCCATCCTGGGACTGCTGCTCACCCTCATCCCGGGTGTCGGCCAGACGTCGGGCGGAGCGACCCGCTGGATCGACATCGGCCCGCTCCAGCTCCAGCCGTCCGAGCTGGCCAAGTTCGCGTTCCTGCTCTGGGGGGCGGACCTGCTCGCTCGCAAGGAGAAGCTGGGCCAGCTTGATGACCTGCGGCAACTGCTGATCCCGCTGCTGCCGGGCGCCGGATTCCTGTGCCTGCTGGTGATGATCGGCGATGACCTCGGCACCACGTTCATGATGATGGTCATCCTGCTCGCCCTGCTCTGGGTGGTCGGCACGCCGGGCCGCCTGTACAGCGGGATGCTGGCGCTGATCGGCGTGGTGCTGCTCATCCTGATCGTCGTCGCCGGCTGGCGGGTCAAGCGGCTGACCGGTTTCATCAACCCGACCGGCGGCCCGACCGGCCCCAACATGCAGAGCATCCAGGGCAAGTACGCGCTGGGCTCGGGCGGCTGGTTCGGCGTGGGACTCGGCGCGAGCCGGGAGAAATGGGGCTGGGTCCCGAACTCCACCACGGACTCCATCTTCGCCATCCTCGGCGAGGAACTCGGCCTGGTCGGCACGCTGCTGGTGTCTTTCCTGTATGGCGGACTGGCCTACGCCGGGCTGCGGATCGCCCGCCGGGTGGAGGACACGTTCATGCAACTGGCCGCGGCCGCCGCGACCGCCTGGATCGTGGTCCAGGCCATCGTGAACATCGGCGCGGTGCTCGGACTGCTGCCGATCACCGGCGTTCCCCTCCCGCTCATCTCGGTCGGGACATCATCGCTGCTGGTGACGATGGTGGCGCTGGGCATGCTGATGTCGTTCGCCCGGCGCGAGCCCGGCGCCAGCCAGACCCTTGCCGCTGCGGGCCCCAGTGTGCCGCTCCGCGTCCTAAGCTGGCTTGGCCTGACCGGCCGGCGCGGATAAGCCGCGCTGGGCCGGGCCAGGGGCCGTGACGGCGCCTGGGCCCGATCCGGTCCCGCAAGGAGGTGGGTCTGCGTTGAGCGTCGTACTCGCAGGCGGAGGCACTGCGGGCCATATCGAGCCCGCCCTGGCCCTCGCCGACGCGTTGCGGCGCGCTGACCCCCGGATCGAAATCACCTGCCTGGGCACGGAGCGCGGGCTGGAGACCAGGCTGGTGCCGCTGCGCGGGTATGAACTCGCGCTGATCCCGGCGGTCCCGCTGCCCCGCGGCCTGAGCAGCCAGCTGATCAGCGTGCCCGGCCGGCTGAACGGCGCGGTGGCGGCCGCCGCCGAGGTGCTGGAGCGGACGCGTGCCTCCGTGCTGGTCGGATTCGGCGGCTACGTCGCCACGCCTGGCTACCTGGCCGCGCGGCGCCGCCACGTGCCCATCGTGATCCACGAGGCCAACGCACGGCCGGGCCTGGCCAACCGGCTCGGCGCACGGTTCACCCGGCATGTGTTCACCGGTAGCCCGCGCACCAACCTGCCCAATGCCGTCTGCATCGGCATCCCGCTGCGGCACGAGATAGCCGCGCTGGACCGGCTGGCCGTCGCGGACAAGGCACGTGCGCATTTCGGGCTCCGGCCCGACCTGCCGGTGCTCCTGGTGACCGGGGGATCCCAGGGCGCCCGCTCGCTGAACTACGCCGTGCTCGACGCGGCGGCGTGGATCCGCGACGCCGGCATCCAGGTGCTGCACATCCTCGGCCCGCGCAGCGACCTGGATGTCCGGATGCCCGCGGCGGGCCCGCCCTACATCACGCTGCCCTACGTGGACCGGATGGATCTCGCCTACGGTGCCGCGGACTTCGCGATCTGCCGGAGCGGGGCGATGACCTGCGCGGAGCTGACCGCGGTCGGGCTGCCCGCCGTGTACGTGCCGCTCCCGCACGGCAACGGCGAGCAGCGGCTCAACGCCCTGCCGATCGAAGAGGCGGGGGGCGGACTGATCGTGCCCGACGCCGAGCTGAGCCCGCAGTGGATCCGCGACATGCTGCTGCCCATCCTGCTGGACGCGGAACTGGTGGCGGCCATGTCCGCGGCCGCGTCCTCGATCGGATCCCGGGACGCGGACTCCTGGCTGGCCCGCGAGGTAATCGCCATCTCGCGGGGCGAGCGATGACCGACCAGCGGGAGCGGCTGTGACGCAGACCCACGGGTGCGGCAAGGGGGCGGCATGGGCCTGGTGACTCCGGTGGACCCGGTGAGCCTGGACGAGCTGGGACGGGTGCATTTCACCGGCATCGGCGGGGCCGGCATGTCGGGCATCGCCCGGATCATGCTGGCCCGCGGAGTGACCGTGTCCGGCAGCGACTCGGCGAGTTCCGACGCGCTCGCCGGGCTGGCCGCGCTCGGCGCCCAGGTGCACGTCGGGCACGCGGCGGCCAACGTCGGTGACGCCGACACCCTGGTCGTGTCCACCGCGATCAGGGACAGCAATCCCGAACTGGCCGAGGCCCGCCGCCGCGGGCTGCGGGTGCTGCACCGCGCCGCCGCGCTGGCTTCGGTCATGCTCGGCCGGCGCGGGGTCGCGATCGCGGGCACACACGGCAAGACCACCAGCACCTCCATGCTGACCACGGTGCTCCGGGAGTGCGGCGCGGACCCGTCGTACGTCATCGGCGGCATCCTGGCCGGGACCGGGCTCGGCGCCGACGACGGCGCGGGGGACTTCTTCGTCGCGGAGGCGGACGAGAGCGACGGGTCGTTCCTGATGCTCTCGCCGGAGGCGGCCATGGTGACCTGCGTCGAGGCCGACCACCTGGACAACTATCCCGGCCTGGCGGAGATCGAGGCGGCCTTCGCGGCCTTCACCCGGCGGATCCGTCCCGGTGGCCTCCTGGTGGCCTGCGCGGATGACCCCGGCGCGGCCGCGCTGGCCGCTGCCACCCGGGCCGCCGCATCACGGGCCGGTGCCGCCCCGGGGCTCCCGGTCAGGGTGCGCAGCTACGGCGAGTCCGCCGACGCCGATTACCGGGTCAGCGGGGTCACCACCCGCGGCATGGCGGTGAGCCTGGAGCTGACAGTCCCGGCGGACGGTCCGTTGGGTAATCCGGGGGTTGTCCGGCTTGGCGTCGGGGTGCCCGGGCGGCACAACGCGCTGAACGCGGCCGGGGTCTTCGCTGTCGCCGCCGAACTGGGCTTTCCGGCCGGGCAGATCATCAGCGGGCTGGCGGCCTACCGGGGCGCGCTGCGGCGGCTTGAGCTCAAGGGCGAAGTCGACGGCGTGCGGGTCCTGGACAGCTACGCGCATCACCCGACGGAGGTGGCGGCCGACCTGCGGGCAGCGCGGGACATCGCCGAGGGCGGCCGGGTCATCGCCGTCTTCCAGCCGCACCTGTTCAGCCGGACGCGGATCTTCGCCACCGGGTTCGGCGAGGCGCTGGGCCTCGCTGACGAGGTGTTCGTGCTCGACGTGTACGCGGCCAGGGAAGACCCGGAACCGGGGGTGACCGGGGAACTGGTGGCCGCCCAGGTGCCTGGGCGGCGGGCCCGCTACCTGCCGGACGCCGCGGCCGTGCCAGGCAGTGTGGCGGTGAGCGCCAAACCGGGGGATCTGGTGCTCACCATGGGCGCCGGTGACGTCACCACCCTCGGCCCGCTCATCGTGGCCGCGCTGCGCGCCCGGGCCGGGGTGGACGGGTGAGCGGCCCGGCGAACGCGCCAGCGAGCAGGCCGGGCAGCGGCCCGGCGAACGCGCCGGCGAGCGGGTCGGCCAGCGGCCCGGCGAACGGGCCGGCCAGCGGGCCGGCGACCGGCCAGCGGCACACGCCGTGGCGGGCGGCGTTCTTCGCGCTCGCCATCCTCGGGATCGTCGCCGGGGTCGGCTGGGCCCTGGTGGGGTCGCGGTTCCTGGTCGTGCGCTCGATCCAGGTCACCGGCACGCACCTGGTGCCGCGGGCCGACGTGCTGGCCGCGGCCGCTGTGCCGCAGGGACTTCCGCTGATCCGGGTCAACACCGCAGCGGTAGCGCACCGGATCGAGCGGATCAGGCAGATCGAATCCGCGCGGGTGTCCAGGGCGTGGCCGGACGCGCTGACGATCTCGGTGCGTGAGCGGACGCCGGTGCTCGCGGTGCCCAGCGGCCGCGGGTACCAGCTGATCGACAGGTTCGGCGTGCCGGTGCTGCAGGCGGCGACGAGGCCGAAGCGGATGCCGCGGCTCACGCTCCAGCCCGGGCCGGCGGGGTCAGCCGGGGCGGTGGTGGCCATCGCCTCGCTGCGGGACAGCCCGGCGGTGTACGCGGCCGCCGCGGTGCTCCGCGAGCTGCCCGCCAGACTGGCCGCCAGGGTCACCACCGTGGCCGCGCCGAGTGCGTCCGATGTGACACTCACCCTGGCTGACGGGGTCACCATCGTGTGGGGCGGCCCGGACCGGCCCGTCGCCAAGGCCAAGGAACTCACCGTGCTGATGCACACCCATGCCCGCAGCTACGACGTCAGCGCCCCGGAGACCGCGATGACCGGCGGGTAATCGACGGCCGTGGTTCCGGGGTGATCGCGACACGCCGACCCCGTTCGCGCGTGGTTAGTTGACCCAGGTGCCGCGCAACCCTACTGTCCGTATCAATCGCCAGGATGACATAACTCTAAATCTCAAGTTGAGAGTGAGTCTTGACTCACTGGAAATCGCGGGAAATGCCCAGCCAACGCTATGGGGGCGGTATTTCGGCAGGACGCTGAGGCGGTGGTTTCCCGGGATTAGCACCCTAACCGGCCGTGAAAACGGCGGGCAGGAACACGATAGAGGCAAACGAGCGGAAAGGGCCCTCCTCGTGGCAGCACCGCAGAATTATCTGGCGGTCATCAAGGTAGTCGGTATCGGCGGGGGCGGCGTCAATGCCGTGAACCGGATGATCGAAGAGGGACTCAAAGGCGTTGAGTTCATCGCCATCAACACGGACGCGCAGGCGCTGCTCATGAGCGACGCGGACGTCAAGCTTGATGTCGGGCGGGAACTCACTCGCGGGCTCGGCGCTGGTGCTAACCCCGAAGTCGGCTCCCGGGCCGCGGAGGACCATCGCGAGGAGATCGAGGAGGTCCTCAAGGGGGCCGATATGGTCTTCGTCACGGCGGGCGAAGGCGGCGGCACCGGCACCGGCGGCGCGCCTATCGTCGCTAACGTGGCCAGATCGCTGGGTGCGCTCACTATTGGCGTGGTCACCAGGCCATTCGGTTTCGAGGGCAAGCGCCGGGCAGCTCAGGCTGAACTGGGCATCGAACGCCTGCGCAATGAGGTGGATACGCTCATTGTGATTCCGAACGACCGCCTGCTGTCGATCTCAGATCGCCACGTGAGTGTGCTTGATGCGTTCAAGGCCGCCGACCAGGTGCTGCTCTCAGGTGTGCAGGGAATTACCGACCTGATCACCACGCCTGGGCTGATCAACCTGGACTTCGCCGACGTGAAATCGGTGATGTCGGGCGCGGGCTCCGCTCTCATGGGCATCGGTTCGTCCCGGGGCGACGACCGCTCGGTGGCGGCCGCTGAGATGGCGATCTCCAGCCCGCTGCTCGAGGCCAGCATCGATGGTGCGCACGGCGTCCTGCTGTCCATCCAGGGCGGCTCCGACCTTGGCCTGTTCGAGATCAACGAGGCGGCCCAGCTGGTCGCCAACTCGGCGGCCTCGGAGGCCAACATCATTTTCGGTGCCGTCATCGACGACGCCCTCGGCGACGAGGTCCGGGTCACGGTCATCGCCGCCGGGTTCGACGAGGGCAGCAGCCGGCGGCCGAGGCCGGTGCGGGCGGTCACCGGCCAGGGAGCCAGCGGTGCGTCCGGCTCGGCCGGCGCCCTGGCTGACGACGCCTACCGGTCGGCTCTGGCTGACGCTGGATCGGCCGCGGTGCCCGCGGGGACCGCAGCCATGTCCGCGTCGTATGAGGAGTTCTCGGCCTCGGTGCCGGAGCAGTCGGTGTACTCGTCGGTGGCAGATACCTCCGCCGATCAGGACGCCGGGGCGGAGGGCGTTCCCTCGCCGCGGCCCGCGCCCACGGCCACGCCCCGGCCACGGCCGGACGCGGCGGCGGCGGCACGGGTGTTTGACGCAGCGACCACGCGGCGCCGGTCCGTGGTGTTCGAAGAGGACGACGAACTCGACGTTCCCGACTTCCTCAAGTGAGCGTGGCGGCTGACGGGCTGGGTGCTGCCGCTGGCCCGGTGGCTGCGTTTGAGTTCGCGCCGGGGGTGGGTGCCGCGTTCACCGGCCGCTCCGGCGGCGTCAGCCAGCCGCCCTACGACACGCTGAACATGAGCGGTGCCGTGGGCGACGAGCCTGATGCCGTGGCCCGTAACCGGGCCCGGGCGGCGCAGGCCTGCGGGGTCGCGCCAGCCGGGCTGATCTGGATGCGGCAGGTGCACGGACCGCGGGTCAGCTACGCGGATGGCGGCTCGTCCGGCCAGGAGGTCGATGCGATCTTCACCGATGTGCCCGGGCTGGCCCTCGGCGTGCTGGCCGCCGACTGTGCCTGCGTTCTGCTCACCGACCCGCGGGCCCGGATCGTCGGCGCGGCCCACTCGGGCCGTGCCGGAACGGCCGCCGGGGTGGTGACCGCCCTCGTGGCGGCGATGGTGGGCGCGGGCGCGGACCCGGCCCGAATGCGCGCGCTGATCGGCCCGGCCATCTGCGGCGGCTGTTACGAGGTTTCCGCGCAGCTGCACGACCGGGTGGCGGCGGCCGTCCCTGAGGCGGCCTGCCGGACCCGGCGTGGCACCCCGGGGCTGGACATCAGGGCCGGCATCACGGCGCAGCTGGTCCGGGCCGGGATCCGGCAGCTGGATAACGACCCGCGGTGCACGGCCGAGACGCCGGACCTGTATTCGTTCCGGCGCGATGGGCGCACCGGGCGGTTCGCGGGCCTTGTCTGGCTTGAGACGTGATGTCCCGGTGACTGACGGCTCACCGGCGGACCCGGGCCGCTCACTGGTGGAGGCGGGCCGCCGCAGCGCCGAACTGGCTGTCCGGCTTGACCTGGTGCGCCGCCGGATCGCCGCGGCCTGCCAGGCCGCGGGCCGTGGCGCCAGTGAGGTCACCCTCATCGCGATCACCAAGACATTCCCCGCCTCCGATGTCCGCCTGCTCAGTGAGTTGGGCGTGCGCGATGTCGGGGAGAACCGGGACCAGGAAGCAGCACCCAAGGCGGCCCAATGCGCGGCGCTTGGCCCCGCGCTCACCTGGCACTTCGTGGGCCGGCTGCAGACGAACAAGTGCGCCAGCGTGGTGTCCTATGCCCACGTCGTGCACTCGGTCGACCGGTTGCGGCTGGTCCAGGCGCTGGGCACACAGGCCCGGCGGGCTGACCGCCGGGTGCGCTGCCTGGTTCAGGTCAGCCTCGACGGGGACACCAGCCGCGGCGGCGCGGTGGCCCAGCAGGTGCCGCAGATTGCTGACGCCGTCGCGGCGGAGCCAGGCCTGCTGCTCGGCGGTGTGATGGCTGTCGCGCCCCTGGACAGCCTGCCTGCTGCCGCGTTCGGCAGGCTCGCCGAGATCGCCGCCGCGGTCCGCGCGATACACCCGGAAGCGGCCATGATCTCGGCTGGCATGAGCGGCGACCTTGAGGCGGCCATCGCGGCCGGAGCGACACACGTGCGAGTCGGTACGGCGTTGCTCGGCGGCCGTCCGGCCTTGGTCAGGTAATGTCCGACCCAGCGGGGCTGCGCGACAGTGATGACGGAGGGCTGAAGGATGGCCAGCGCGATGCACAAGATGGCGGTCTACCTCGGCCTGGTCGAGGACGACCACCGGTACGACGATGGCTACGACTCCTATGAGGAGGAGTACCAGGAGTACGAAGAGCCGGCTGACCCGGAAGCTGATGGCGACCGGTCATTGGCGCGGGGAACGCGCGGTGAGTTTGGCGTGGACGCTGGTCAGCCGCTGTCCGGTCGTGGCATCACGGCGACAGCGCAGACTGCCGACCTGGCCCGGATCACCACGTTGCACCCGCGCACATACAATGAGGCCCGTACCATCGGAGAGCACTTTCGCGAGGGCACTCCGGTAATCATGAACCTGACCGAGATGGTCGACAGTGACGCCAAGCGACTCGTCGACTTCGCAGCAGGACTGATCTTCGGGCTGCACGGGAACATCGAGCGAGTGACCAACAAGGTGTTCCTGCTGTCTCCGGTCAACGTTGAGGTGACGGCCGAGGACAAGGCGCGCATGGCCGAACGAGGCTTCTTCAACCAGAGTTAGACGCTCAGTGACGAGCCGACAGCAACGGCACCCGCGGTGGTCATCCCGGCGTCCGTGAAAGCAGGGCAGGGATGTGGGGATAGTAAAGATAGTTTTGTTTTACGTGCTCTCGATCTACCTTGTGATTCTCCTCGGGAGGCTGATCTTCAGCTGGATACAGACTTTCTCCCGGTCATGGACTCCCACGGGGCCGCTGCTGATCGTCGCTGAGGTCATCTTCACCGCGACCGACCCGCCGCTGAGATTGCTAAGGCGGTACATCCCGACGGTCAGGCTCGGTACTGTGGCCTTGGACCTCAGCTTCATGGTGCTCTTCTTCGTGGTCATTTTCGCGATGCAGGCCGTGACGCTGCTGTGATCGGGTAACGTCCGACAGGAACACAGTCCAGGCGCGCCGAGGAGACGAGATGCCGCTGACGCCCGCGGATGTGCGGAACAAGCAGTTCAGTACCACCAGGCTCAGGCCCGGCTACGACGAGGAAGAGGTAGACGCCTTCCTCGACGAGGTGGAGGTCGAGCTGGACCGGCTGATCCAGGAGAACGAAGAACTCCGGGCGAAGCTGGCCGAGAGCCTGCGCGGGGGCAAGGTACCGATGTCCGCGCTCAGTTCTCCCCTGGCCGACCCGGCGCCGGAGCTGATGGCTCCCGAGCCGCCCCGGCCCGAGCCGGAGCGCCGCCCGGAGCCCCAGATGATGGGCATGCCGCCGGCCGAGGACAACATGGACACGGCCGCCCGCGTCCTGGCGCTCGCGCAGCAGACGGCAGATCAGGCGATCGCCGATGCCCGCCGCGAGGCCGACGAGACGCTGGGCCGGGCCCGCCGCGAGGCAGACGACATCCTGGGCAAGGCCCGGCGCCAGGCCGAGCAGATCACCAGCGATGCCAGGGCCAGGGCCGAGAGCCTGGAGCGGGACGCTCAGGAGCGGCATCGCCAGGCCATGGGCTCCCTGGTCCAGCAGCGGGAAGAGCTTGAGCGGCGGGTCGATGACCTGCGCGCGTTCGAGCGCGAGTACCGCAGCAGGCTCAAGGCATACCTGGAAGGCCAGATGCGCGATCTTGAGGCAGGTGCGACCGACAGCGGGACCTTCCCGTCCGTGGCCACCGGGCCGCAGCCATCGGTGTCCGCAGGTATCCCACGCCTGGAGTCCCGTAACGGAGGCCAGCCCGCGGTGGCCAGTGCCTACGCCGGTGCGCCGGAGTCCGTACCGCACACTGGGGGATTCCACCCGGCCGATGGCTCAGCGCACGACCGCCGCTAGGCAGCACGCCGCTAGGCAGCAACAAGATACGACCCGCCCGGTCATCCGCACGGCCCGTGGAGAGCGCACGTGATCCGGTTCAGCGCTCTCCTCGTTGCCGCAGCGATCGCTCTGCTCATCTCTGGGGTCATCGCCGGCAGCCTGCCGCTCGTCTACGTCTCCATCGGCGTATGTACCATCGCGGCATTGTTGCTGGTGATCGGCGTGTTCCGGCACCGGCAGGAGATCTTCGGTGCCCAAGGGGCAGTCGTCAGGCTCGGCCCGCAGGAGACCGTCCCGGTGCCGCACCGGCCATCGCTGGCCAGCAGTTCCGCTCCCGCCGGGCGGGCGGCGGGCTCCAGCACCAGCGGCTCGTCCGCTGGCCCGGCGTCCGGGCCAGCGCGGGCAACTGGCCCGCGCGGCGCGCCGGGCGGACGCCCGTCAGGGCGGGAACCAGCAGGTGGCGCGCCCCCGGGGAAGGGCGGGCCACGCGGGCCTGGCCGCCCGCGTCCGGCGACAGCACCCATGCGAGGGGCCGAAGACCCCTTCTGGCAGCGCGTTAGCGACGAATTCGGCTCGACGGGCATGCGTGATCCCGGCGCCGCCGGACGGCCGAGGGCTGAGGACCCGAAGCGCCCGGAGCCGGCCTCACCTGAGACAGCCCAGGGTTCCGGCTCGCGGTCGCCTGGGAGCGGGGATGCGGGCTCCGGCTCGCGGTCTCCGGCCGGTCCGGGTGCGGGTCCTGGCTCGCGTTCCCCTGCTGGTCAGGGCCCGTGGGCGACGGCGGATCCGGGTTTGAGATCCCCGGCCGACCCGGGTCGCGGCCTTGGTGCACCGTCCCCTGCAGGTCCGTCCACCGCAGGTCCAGCCGCTGCGGGTCCGGGCGGGGCTGTCGGCCCGCGGACCCCGGCGGATCGAGGCGCGGGTTCCGGTTCGCGGTCTCCCTCGGGCCCGGGCTC
>CAYPQM010000070.1:0-15336 GCA_964412845.1 uncultured Streptosporangiaceae bacterium | reverse complement strand
CCCCGGCGGATCGAGGCGCGGGTTCCGGTTCGCGGTCTCCCTCGGGCCCGGGCTCGCGATCCGGACCGCGGTCTGCTGAGCCGCCGTGGCCCGGAGCGGCCGCGTGGCGCCCTCCGGCTGATGAAACTTTCAGGAAAGCTGCTCCGCCACCGCCATCCAATTCACCTCCGGCAGCCGACCCGCCATCCGCTGGCCGGGCCAGTGATCCCGCTGCGCCGTGGCCCGCTGCGGCCGCATGGCCCGCAGCCGCCGGCTGGCGGCCAGACACCAGGGAACCGGCGGCCGGGCAGCAGCGGGCCGGGGATTCACCTGCATCCAGGCCGGGCCACGGTGAGCGCAGCGGGCCGGACCGGGCGGCTGCCCCGGCTGCTCCGGCTGCTCCGGATTTGTTCACCCGGCCGGCCGCCGTTGGCGGCCCGCATGACCCAGCGGCAGGAAAGCCGGATGTATCCGTCGGCCAGGACGATGCGCCAGCAGGGGCTGCCCGCGCCGAAGACGCCTCGCCCGCCGTGCCGGGCAACGGCGGGGAGGATCCGGCGGCCGACGCGGCTCACTGGGCCGATGCGGCCGATGAGGACTCGGTGACCGGGCATGCGCCGGATCAGCCGTCAGCTGACCATGCTGGACCGGATACCGCCGCGGACCCGGGCCGGGCTGAGCCAGCCGATTTCAACACAGACGAGGGTCGGGCGGGGCGGGCCGGGCCTGAGCAGGACGCCGTTCCGGCGGGGCGTGCCGGGTCGGATCAGGATGAGGGCCGGGCCGGGCGGGCCGGGCCTGAGCAGGACGCCGTTCCGGCGGGGCCGGACGAGGACGCCGTTCCGGCCGGGCGTGGCGACTCCGCAGATGACCCTGATTCCGGGAGCACCGCTGGGCCGGGCGTCACGCACCAGGCTGACGATGACGCGGCGCCGGCCACACCGCGTTCGCCTGATGGCGATCGCGGTGCGGCTGACTCCGGCGAGCCAGCAGCGGCTGAAGCGGCCAGCGCGAGGGTGGACGTGACGGTGGTGCCAGGGGTCGCCCGGTACCACCGCAGCGAGTGCATCCTCATCCGGTTCCTGGGCCCCGATGACCTTGAAATCATGACGCGGCAGGCCGCCGAGGCTGACAGCTTCGTGCCGTGTCGGGCCTGCCAGCCGGACAAGCTGCCCGCCGACGCCTGATCCCAGGACGGGTGGAGATAAGCGCTGCCGCCACTCTGGGGGGCCCGCACGGTTTATCGTCCACGAACCGGGTCGTACATCCTCAGCGGCTCACCGCGGCCGGGTCGCCTGGGTTGGTGGACGCCGTTCGCTGCAGCGGCAGCAGCTTCCGCCCACAGATCCTGAAGGCCGGGGCGGTTCAGGCCCGTCCTGAAGGCCGGGGCGGTTCAGGCGCGGCGGAGCCAGAAAGCCAGCCCGAGGTCCTGATCGTGGTGTTCATGGATGACGGGCTCGCCGTCGGTGCCTGGGCCGGGTTCCCCGGTATGGAATTGCGTCGCGAGGACCTCACTCGCGATCAACGACCCATGCTGCCTCAGTGCGGCGGCGAGCTCGGCGTCCGGCGCCTGCCACCAGAGCAGGATGCGGTCGCTGACGTGCAGGCCGTCGCTCTTGCGCGCGTCCTGGACCAGCCGGATGACCTCGCGGGCCAGTCCTTCACGGCGCAGCTCAGGAGTGATGGCCACTTCGAGCGCCACCGTCTCGCCGCCCTCGGTGGCCACCGTCCAGCCCGACCGGGGCGTCTGGGTCACGATGATGTCGTCCGGGCCAAGCAGCACGGGGGCGCCTTCGACCATGACCGAGACCTCTCCCGCCGAACGCATCTGCGCCGCGACGGCCGCAGGATCGGCCGCCGCGAGCGCGTTCGCCACGGCCGGAGTCCCCTTGCCGAACCGGCGGCCGAGGGCCCGGAAGTTCGGCTTGACCACGTGATCGACAAGGTCGTCCGCGACCGTAGTCAGCAGGTCGAGTGACCGCACGTTGAGTTCCTGGGCGATCTCGGCGCGCAGCTCCGGGGCCAGGTCAGCGAAGCCAGAGGCGGCGACGAGCGCCCGGGGGAGCGGCTGCCGGGTCTGCACCGACGCCGCGGCCCGGGCCGACCGGCCCAGCTCCACCAGCCGCCGGGTGAGCGCCATCTGCGTGGACAGCTGCCGGTCGATCAGCGCGTGATCGGCCTGGGGCCACTGGGCCAGATGCACCGAGTCCGGCCCGTCGGTATGCCGCAGCACGCCCCAGACGTAGTCGGTGAGGAACGGCGCGAGCGGCGCCATCAGCCGGGCCAGCGTCTCCAGGCATTCATACAGCGTGGCGAAGGCGGCCTCGCCGTCCCGGGTCGCCGGTCCGTCCCAGAACCGTCGCCGGGACCGGCGCACATACCAGTTGGACACGTCGTCGATGAACGCGGCGAGCCTGCGGCCGGCCGCGGCCGTGTCGAACCCTTCGAGCGCCTCGGTGACATCCGCCGTGACGGCGTGCAGTTCGCTGAGCACCCACCGGTCCAGCAGTGGCCTGGCGGCGGGCGGCGGCGCGGCCGCCGCCCGGGCCGGTCCCCAGGCCGTCCCCTGCGCGGCCGCCGCGTTGGCGTAGAGGACCAGGAACGAGACAGTGTTCCAGTAGGTGAGGAGCACCTTGCGGACGATCTCATCGAGCGCGCCAGCGCCGATCCGCCTGGTGGACCACGGCGAGCCCGCGGCGGCGAAGAACCAGCGGATGGCGTCCGCGCCGTGTGCCTCCATGAGGGGCAACGGCTCGAGCACGTTGCCGAGGTGCTTGCTCATCTTGCGGCCCGTCTCGTCGACGACCAGGCCGAGGCAGACCACGTTCTGGTAGGCCGACCTGCCGAACACCAGGGTGCCGACGGCCATGAGGGAGTAGAACCAGCCCCGGGTCTGGTCGATGGCCTCGCAGATGAACTGCGCCGGGTAGCTGCGCGAGAATTCCTCCAGGTTGTGGCGCGGTGCGCCGAGCCGGGCGAACGGCATCGACCCCGAGTCGTACCAGGCATCGATCACTTCAGGCACCCGGCGGGCGGGCTCGCCGCATTCACGGCAGGCGATCACGACGTCGTCCACGTACGGCCGGTGCGGGTCCAGGTCAGAGAGAGTCAGGCCGGCCAGCTCGCTCAGATCGTCAAGCGAGCCGACACAGGTCAGGTGCTGCTTCGCGCACTCCCAGATGGGCAGCGGGGTGCCCCAGTAACGGGTCCGGGACAGCGCCCAGTCCACGTTGTTACGCAGCCACTCGCCGTACCGGCCGTGCTTGATGGTCGGCGGCTGCCAGTTGGTCCGCTCGTTCTCGGCCAGCAGCTGGTCCTTGATCAGGGTAGTGCGGATGTACCAGGACGGCAGCGCGTAGTAGAGCAGCGGAGTGCCGCACCGCCAGCAGTGCGGGTAGCTGTGCTCGTACATCTCGGTGTGGAAGAGCAGCCCGCGGTCGGCGAGGTCGGTGACGATCAGCGCGTCGGCGTCCTTGAAGAACATCCCGCCGACGAGCGGTACGGAGTCCTCGAACCGGCCGTCCGGCCGGATCGGGTTCACCACCGGCAGCCCGTGCGCCCGGCCCGTTTCCATGTCATCCGCGCCGAAAGCGGGGGCCATGTGCACGAGGCCGGTGCCGTCCTCGGTGGTCACGAACGCCCCCGGCACTACCCGGTGCGCGTCAGGGATGTCGATCAGGTCCAGTGGCCGCTGATAGGTAGCGCCCACCAGATCGGCGCCGGTTACCCGGGCCACGATCTGCCAGTCCTCGCCGAGCACGTGCGGGACGCGCTGCTCGACGACCACGACGGTGTCGTCGCCGCCTGGCTTGCGGGCGACGGCGTAAGTCTCGTCCGGATGCACGGCCACCGCTGTGTTGGACACCAGGGTCCACGGCGTCGTCGTCCAGACCAGCAGGTCGGCCCCGGCCAGCAGCGGGCTGGCCCCCTTGGGCAGGGTGCGCAGCGGGAACCGGACCGTCACCGAGGGATCGGTGACGGTCTGGTACACGTCGGGCTGGCCCATCTCGTGGTCGGACAGCGGGGTCTCGCAGCGCGGGCAGTACGGGCTGATCCGGAAGTCCTTGACCAGCAGGCCCTTGTCGAAGATGACCTTCAGCGACCACCAGACGGACTCGATGTAGCTCGGGTCCATGGTCCGGTAGGCACGGGACAGGTCGATCCAGTAGCCCAGCCGGTCGGTCAGTTCCTCGAACGCGTCCACGTGCCGCAGCACCGACTCACGGCACCGGGCGTTGAACTCGGCGACGCCGTAGGCCTCGATGTCCTTCTTGCCGGAAAGGCCGAGCTCCCGCTCCACCGCCACCTCGACCGGCAGGCCGTGGCAGTCCCAGCCGCCCTGCCGCGGCACGTGGAAGCCCTGCATGGTCTTGAACCGCGGGAAGACGTCCTTGAAGACCCGTGCCTCGATGTGATGCACGCCCGGCATGCCGTTGGCGGTCGGCGGACCCTCGTAGAACGTCCACAGCGGACCGCCCGACGTGGCGTCGAGCGAACGCTCGAAGACCTTGCCGTCCTGCCAGCGGCCGAGCATCTCATGCTCCAGCGCGGGCAGGTTGATGGCCGCGGGCAGGTCAGGGAAGGAACGCGGGCGGTCAGCCGCATTCGGCTCGGCTGGCTGCGGCTGGCCTGCGTGCGGCTCGGCTGGGTTGGACATGGTGGTCGGGCCTCCTGCGGGGCGTCGCACGGACGGGCCTGCTGCTCGTGCGAACGGCTTCGCTGGAGGGACGAGACTCGCCGGCGGCGGTCCCGCGGTACCACCCTCCTTGACCGCGGCGACCCGCTTGTCGCGGACCGCGGCCCTCTCTGCAGAATCCTGCGGCCGGTTCTACTGAGCACGGGCCATGCCTGGCCGTAGCCGTTCTTCCGGCGGTTCCGGGGTGATCTGGTCCACTGGGCCGGCCCCCGGGCTCCCACCATCCCCGGGTCGCTCCTGGCCGCGCGATCAGCGGCAGCTGTCCCCATCAACACCTTCGCAGGGCCCTAACGATAGCCGATGGCCTGGCCAGGAGCGGAACGGTTTTACCCCGGAGCACCCCGGGCCGGAATGATTGGGCCGCGTGGATGTGTTTGCAGACGCGGGGACGGCGATTTATTCTCCGGTGATTGCCCGCAGTCAAGATCGACTGTCCGCAGCCATTATCCTCGACACTCGCTGAGAGAGGGGCCAACATGACCGCCGCCGCGCGCTCGGGTGCCGCCGCACTTGCTGTCCGGCCAGGCGAGAAGCGCTGGACCGAGACGGAGTTGGCCACGGTCCGCAAAGAACTTGAGGCAGAGGTGGCCGGACTGCGTGCGGACATCTCCCGGGCCGAGTCGGAGATTGCCGAGCGGCTCAGTGACGCCGTCGGCGACGCGGGTGACGATCAGGCGGATGTGGGGGCCAAGACCTTCCAGCGGGAACATGAGCTCGCCCTCACCGAGAACGCCCGTGACCTGGTGGCCCAGAATGAGCGGGCGCTGGAGCGGATCGACGAGGGCAGCTACGGCGTCTGCGGGTCCTGCGGGCTGCCGATCGGAAAGGCGCGCCTGCAGGCCTTCCCCCGTGCGACCCTGTGCGTGCAATGCAAACAGCGCGAGGAAAGACGCTGACCGGGGCGTCGGCAGGGCCGGTTGAGCCCTCGGAGCAACGAGACCCCCTCGTGCGCGCAGTGCACGGAAATCAGGGAGTGCACCAAGTGCGCGAAGGGCATGGAAATCACGGACCCCAGGAAGATCCGCCGCCCCGTCCGCGCCGGATCGGGCTGCTGCTGACTGTCGCCGTCCTGGCTTTCACCATCGACCTGATCAGCAAGACGATCGTGGTCGCCACGCTGTCGCACCGCCCGCCGGTGCGGCTTCTCGATGGCCTGCTCACCCTGCGCATGCTGCGCAACAGCGGGGCAGCGTTCAGCATCGGGACATCACTGACCGTGGTATTCACGCTGATCGCCGTCACAGTGATCATTTCTATCTTGCGGACCTCGCGCCGCCTGCGCAGCCTGCCCTGGGCGATCACCCTGGGCCTGCTGCTGGGCGGCGCCACCGGCAACCTGGGTGACCGGCTGTTCCGGTCGCCTGGCCCGCTGCGCGGGCACGTGGTGGACTGGATTCAGCTCCCGCACTTCGCGGTCTTCAACGTGGCTGACTCCTCGATCGTGTGCGGCGGTGTCCTGGCGGTCCTGCTCGCCGCCCGCGGTGTCCGGCTGGACGGGACACGAGACCTGCCCCGGACGACCCCGCAGGACGCGCCAGCGGCCGGGGGCAGCAGCACGTGACAACACCTGGCCAGCGCCGGGTGCCGGTTCCCGACGGACTGGACGGTGAGCGGCTCGACGCCGCGCTGGCCCGGATGTTCGGGCTGTCCAGGACCCTGGCGGCAGAGTTGATCACCGGCGGGCAGGTGCTCGTCGGCGGCCAGCCCGCGGCCAAGTCAGACCGGGTATCGCCCGGGCTGTGGCTTGAGGTGACGCTGCCGGTGCCGGTGGCCGCGACGCCGCCCCAGGCTGTCCCCGGGCTCACCGTGGTCTACGAGGACACCGACGTCGTGGTCGTGGACAAGCCGCCGGGCGTGGCCGCCCACCCCACGCCGGGCTGGACCGGGCCGACCGTCCTGGACGGCCTGATCGCGTCGGGGCACACCATCGCCACCAGTGGCGCGGCCGAACGGCAGGGCATTGTGCACCGGCTGGACGCGAACACCTCCGGGCTCATGGTGGTGGCCAAGAGCGAGCCTGCCTACAGTGCCCTCAAGCGAGCGTTCCGGGAACGTGAGGTGGATAAGCGGTATCACGCCCTGGTGCAGGGCCATCCGGACCCGCTGCGCGGTACCGTCGATGCCCCGATCGCCAGGCATCCGTCCGGCGACGGGCGGTTCGCGGTGGTCGCCGGGGGCAGGCACAGCGTCACGCACTACGACACCGTCGAGGCATTCCGCGGTGCCAGCCTGGTCGAGATCATCCTGGAGACCGGGCGCACCCATCAGATCCGGGTGCACATGTCAGCGCTGCGGCATCCGTGCGCGGGAGACCGGCTGTACGGCGCGGACCCGGTGTTCGCCGCGGGCCTGGGACTGACCCGGCAGTGGCTGCACGCGGTCCGGCTCGGCTTCGCGCACCCCGCCGACGGGCGCCGGGTGGAGTTCAGCAGTGAGTACCCGCCCGACCTGGCCCAGCCGCTCGATACCCTCCGCGACCAGAGCTGACCAAATCCCCCGTGATCACGTGGGACGTAACGGGACCGGTGGCGCATCCCGGAGTGTCGGACCACCGTGTACCGCGGCCCTCTGTACTAGGCTCAACAAGCCGGACTGGTGCGGCCGCCGGTTGAGGATTTGTCAGGCTGTGGGTCCTCCGAGGCAGTGCGCCGGTCACTTCCCCCGGCCCCGGTTGTGGACGCCTGCGAGGGCGCTCTGACGCATGCCCGAAGGAGGCGGTTCTTCATGACGGCAGCAGCGGCGGAACGCGGCGCGGACGGCGGATTCGTCCATCTGCATGTGCACACCGAGTACTCCATGCTCGATGGTGCGGCCCGGCTGAAGGACATGTTCGCGGAGTGCCTGCGGACCGGGATGCCGGCTGTCGCCATGACCGACCACGGGAACGTCTACGGTGCCTACGACTTCTGGTCCAAGGCCACCGCCGCCGGGGTCAAGCCCATCGTCGGCATCGAGGCCTACGTCGCACCTGAGCACCGCAGGCACCGTCAGCCGGTGCGCTGGGGATCGCCGGCGCAGAAGGACGACGACGTGTCCGGGGCCGGCGCCTACACGCACATGACGCTGCTCGCGGAGACCACCGAGGGCATGCGCAACTTGTTCCGGCTGTCTTCGCTCGCCTCGCTGGAGGGCTACTTCCGCAAGCCGCGGATGGACCGTGAACTCCTCGCCGCGCACGCCAAGGGGATCATCGCGACGACCGGATGCCCGTCGGGCGAGGTGCAGACCCGGCTGCGCCTCGGCCAGTACAACAAGGCCGTGGAAGCGGCGGCTGATTACCGCGACATCTTCGGGCCGGAGAACTTCTTCGTCGAGCTCATGGAGCACGGCCTGTCCATCGAGGATCGGGTCCGGGATGGCCTGCGGCGCGTCGCCCGGGACCTCTCGCTGCCCTTCGTGGTCACCAACGACTCGCACTACACCGTCGAGGCGGACGCCAAGTCGCACGAGGTGCTGCTCTGCGTGCAGACCGGGTCCAACATGGCCGACCCGGGCCGGTTCAAGTTCGACGGCACTGGCTACTACCTGAAGAGCCCGCAGGAAATGCGCGCGGTGTCCGCGGACGAGGAGTGGCAGTCCGGCTGCGACTCCACGCTGCTGATCGCCGAGCGGGCCAACGTTGCCTTTGAGAAGACCAACCTCATGCCGCATTTCGCCGTGCCGGATGGGGAAACCGAGGAGAGCTGGTTCCGCCAGGAAGTCTGGCAGGGAATGGCCCGCCGCTACCCGGGCGGTTTCGACGACCCGCGGAAGCGGCAGGCCGAGTTTGAGATGGGCATCATCGAGCAGATGGGGTTCTGCTCCTATTTCCTCGTGGTGGCCGACTTCATCATGTGGGCCAAGCGAAACGGCATCCGGGTCGGCCCCGGCCGCGGCTCGGCCGCGGGTTCCATCGTGTCCTATGCCCTGGGCATCACCGACCTCGACCCGATCACGTTCGGCCTGGTCTTCGAACGCTTCCTGAACCCCGAGCGCATCTCCATGCCCGACATCGACATCGACTTCGACGAGCGCCGGCGCGGCGACGTTATCCGCTACGTCACTGAGAAGTACGGCGACGACCGGGTTGCGCAGATCATCACCTACGGCACGATCAAGGCCAAGGCCGCGGTGAAGGATTCCGCCCGGGTGCTCGGCTTTCCCTACGCGCTCGGCGACCGGATCACCAAGGCGTTCCCCCCGGCCGTGATGGGCAAGGACATCGCGCTGTCCGGGATCTTCGACGAGGCTCACCCGCGGTACGGCGAGGCCGGGGAAATCCGCGCGCTGTATGAGGCCGAGGCCGAGGTCAGGCAAGTCATCGATACTGCGCGCGGCCTGGAGGGCCTGATCCGCCAGGCGGGCGTGCACGCCGCGGGCGTGATCATGAGCAGCGAGCCGATCGTTGATCATGTCCCGGTCTGGAAACGGGAGGCCGACGGCGCGGTCATCACCCAGTTCGACTACCCGGCCTGTGAGTCGCTCGGCCTGCTGAAGATGGACTTCCTGGGCCTGCGCAATCTCACCGTGCTGGATGACGCGCTCGGCGGGATCAGCGCCAACCGCGGCGTGACCGTGGATCTGGACACGCTGCCGCTAGACGACAAGCCGACCTACGAGCTGTTGGCGCGGGGCGACACGCTCGGCGTCTTCCAGTTGGACGGCGGGCCGATGCGGGCCCTGCTGCGCGCCATGCGGGCGGACCGGTTCGACGACATCTCCGCGGTCATCGCGCTGTACCGGCCGGGCCCGATGGGCGCGAACGCGCACAACGACTACGCCGACCGCAAGACCGGCCGCAAGCCGGTGACCGCGATCCACTCCGAGCTGGCCGAGCCTCTGGCCGTCATCCTCGATGACACCTACGGCCTGCTCGTCTACCAGGAGCAGGTGCTGGCGATCGCGCAGAAGCTGGCCGGGTACACCCCCGGCAAGGCCGACCTGCTGCGCAAGGCCATGGGTAAGAAGAAGAAGGAGATCCTGGACAAGGAGTTCGAGCCGTTCGCGGCCGGGATGAAGGCGAACGGCTACACGGCGGGCGCGATTCGGGCGATCTGGGACATCCTGGTCCCGTTCTCCGATTATGGCTTCAACAAGGCACACGCCGCGGCCTACGGACTGGTGTCCTACTGGACCGGCTACCTCAAGGCGAACTACCCAGCGGAATACATGGCCGGGCTGCTGACCTCGGTCGCTGGGGACAAGGACAAGAGCGCGCTGTACCTGAACGAGTGCCGCCGGATGGGCATCACCGTGCTGCCGCCCGACGTGAACTCCTCCGCGGCGACCTTCACCCCGGTCGGCGGCGACATCAGGTTCGGCCTGGCCGCGATCCGCAACGTGGGCATCAACGTGGTCGAGTCGATCGTGGCGACCCGCGCGGCCAAGGGAGCGTTCGACAGTTTCGCTGATTTCCTGCGCAAGGTCCCGGTCAACGTATGCAACAAGCGGGTGATCGAATCCCTGGTCAAGGCGGGCGCGTTCGACTCGCTCGGGCACCCGCGGCAAGGCCTGGCGCTCATCCACGAGCAGGCCATCGATACCGTGATCGACGTCAAGCGCAACGAGGCCATCGGCCAGGACTCCCTGTTCGGCGGCGACGCGGAAACTGAGGCCACCTTCGAGGTCCCCGTGCCGGACCGGGAGTGGGACAAGACGACCCTGCTCGGCTTCGAGCGGGAGATGCTCGGGCTGTATGTCTCCGACCACCCGCTGCTGGGCGTCGAGCACATCCTGACCGCGGCCACCGATTGCTCGGTGGCCCAGCTGCTGGGCTCCGCCGCAGAAGACGCAGAACGCACCACCAAGGGCGGCCGCGGCGACGCTCAGCCAGTCACCGTCGGCGGAATCCTGTCCGGGGTACAGCGGAAGGTGACCAAGCAGGGTAACCCCTGGGCGGCCGCGACCTTGGAAGACCTGGAAGGCGCGATTGAGGTCCTGTTCTTCCCGGCGACCTACCAGAACTGCGCGCTCCTGCTCGCCGAGGACGCGGTGGTGCTGGTGAAGGGGCGGCTGGACCGGCGCGAGGACTCACCCAAGCTGATCGCCATGGAGGTGAGCGTCCCCGACCTGTCGGTGGTCGGAAGCGGCCCTTTCGTCGTGTCGATGCCGGTCCAGCGGTGCGTCGCGCCGGTCGTGGACCGGCTCAGAGAGGTGCTGCGCACCCATCCGGGGCTGGCCGAGGTACACCTGAAACTCTGCAATGGCCCACGGACGACGGTCGTCCGGCTCGATGACAAGCTCCGCGTCAAGCCCTCGCCCGCGCTGCAGGCCGACCTGAAGCAACTGCTCGGCCCAGCCTGCGTGGGCTGAGCCGAGCAGGCCCGCGGCGGCGGGCTGGGCCGCCGCCCCGCAGCGCTGGGCCGGGCAGTCGCGCGGCCCGGTCAGGCGTCGCGCGACTTGAGCAGCCAGATGGCGATGCCGAGCAGCACGGCCGTCCAGAGGCAGAACACGCCAAATCCCTGCCACGGCGAGAGCACCTGGTTCGCTTGCTGGTGCGCCTGGCCGATGAGCTGCCCGGCTTCCGATGGCAGGTACGCATGGATGTACTTGCCGATGGTGCCAGGGATCAGCTGGGTCAGCGGCGCGAGCACGAGGACGAATGCGATCACGCCGGTAATGGCGCCCGCGGAGTGCCGGATGATGGCGCCGATCGACATCGCGAACAGGCCCAGCACGGTCAGGTAGAGCCCGGCACCGAAGACCGCGCGCGCCACCCCGGAGTCGCCCAGCGCGACCGGCGCGTGGCTGTGCAGTACCGCCGCCCCGATGAAGAACGACGAGAACGTCACGCATTCGCCGAGCACGAACACGATCGCCGCGAACACCGTCGCCTTGGCGGCGAGCATCGGGATCCGGCGTGGCACGGCCAGCAGCGAGGCCCTGATCACCCCGGTGGAGTACTCGCCCGAGATCACCAGAACGCCCAGAACGCAGATGGTCAGCTGGCCGAACTCAAGCCCGGAGCCGAGGATCGTGCCGACCGGGTCGGCAATGATCCGCGCGCGCTGGGTGGGATCGCTCTTGTCCCATTGCAGGACCGTGAGCCAGGTGAGCAGGCCGGTGAAACCCAGCGTGATGACGACCAGCAGGATCAGCGACCAGACGGTGGACCGCACCGAGCGGATCTTCGTCCACTCGGCGAGCAGCAGACGGCCGAACCCCACCCGGCCGGACGCGGGCGGCACGGCAGGTCCCCCAGCCCGGCCTGGGTGCACTGACGAGGCTGCGGAAGTCATTCGGCACCTCCTTGGGCCGTGCTGGCGGCCGGTTCAATGGCCGGCCCGTGGCCGGTCGGTACCGGCCCGCCCGCAGCGGGCACGCCGTACTCCAGGCTGTCCGCGGTCAGCTCCATGTACGCCTCTTCGAGCGAGGCCAGCTGCGGCGTCAGCTCGTGCAGGACGATCCGCTGCGCGGCGGCGATCTCGCCGATCCGGGCCGCGTCAAGCCCGGTGACGCTGAGCGTTCCCGCCTGGCCGTCGGCGGATTCCCGGGCCGTCGGTTTGCCGCCTTCCGCGGCGATCAGGTCGGCGAGCCTGGCCACCTCGGGGGAGCGCACCAGCACCGACTTCTCGGAACTCCGCTCGATGAACTCCTGGGTGCTGCAGTCCGCGATCAGCTTGCCCTTGCCGATCACGATCAGGTGGTCGGCGGTGACCGCCATCTCGTTCATCAGGTGGCTGGACACGAAGACGGTGCGGCCCTCGCTCGCGATCTGCTTCATCAGGTTCCTGATCCACAGGATGCCCTCCGGGTCGAGCCCGTTGACCGGCTCATCCAGCACGAAGATCTCCGGGTCACCCAGCATGGCCACGGCGATGCCCACCCGCTGGGTCATTCCCAGCGAGAAGCCGCCGGTGCGCTTGTGGGCCACTTCCTTCAGGCCGACCAGCTCGATCACGTCATCAACCCGGCTCCGCGGCAGGCCCTGGGTCTGGGCGAGGAATAGCAGGTGGTTGTAGGCGCTGCGGCCGGTGTGCATGGCCCTGGATTCCAGCAGCGCGCCCACCGTGCGCAGCGGCTGGGCCAGGTCGGCGTAGCGCTTGCCGTTGATCGCCGCGCTGCCTGACGCTGGCTTGTCGAGGCCAAGGATCAGCCGCATCGTGGTGGACTTGCCGGCGCCGTTCGGTCCGAGGAAACCGGTGACCCGGCCCGGCTCGACGGTGAACGACAGGTGGTCGACCGCGAGCTTGTCCCCGTAGCGCTTGGTCAGATCCCGTGCCTCAATCATGGCTCCCTCTGTGCGGCTCTGGGTGGTGTGGCCGGATCCCCCCTGGTCTAGGTTCACCGTAGCAATATCTGCCCGGCGGGGGCGGATTCGGACGGCCTGGCGGGTCGGCGGTCAGGCCCGTCACGTACGCTTCTGCGGAGGATGACCCACCCCATGCAGTTCCCTGATCCGGCCGGCGGATATCCGCCGGCCGGCCCTCCGGCACCCGGCGGCCCGGCCCCCGGCGGAGCTTCCGCGGCCGAGACGATGCGGACCGGGGTGAAGCTACGGCGGGCCCTCGCCGCGTCCCTCGCGGTCGTGGCCGGCACCGCCGTGCTCGGCGTGGCGGGCGGCTTCCTCTGGTCGGCCGTGGCCCCCCGGGCGGCGCTGGTGGTGACCGGGCCCGGGGTCGCCGACGTGGTCAACTCCGAGACCAACGCGTTCATCGCCGCCGACGGCTGGTACTGCCTGATCTGCGTGGCCGGCGGGGTGATTTCCGGCCTGCTCGGGTATCGGCTCGCGGTCCGCAGGCATGGCCCGCTGGCGATGGCCGCGGTGCTCATCGGCGCACTGGCCGCGGGGCTCATCACCTTGTGGATAGGGGAGCAGTCCGGGCTCGCCACATTCCACCACCTGCTGGGCACGTTGCGGGCCGGCGCGCACATGCAGGCCCAGCTTGCGCTGGCCTCACGCGGCGCCATCGCGTTCTGGCCGCTGGCGGCCGGGCTGATGGCAGGCAGCATGGAGCTGGCCGCCGCGATGCGCGAGCGGCGCCAGGTCACCGCCGGCCTGCTGGAAGAGCCCGGATACCCAGGTATCCCACGCCGGTTCCCTGGCGGCCTGCGAGGGCCGGGCTGAGGCTCAGGGCCGCACTGGCGCAGTGCCAATTCCTGCCGTTATGCTCCAGTCGCCGTGAGGTGTGCCGCGGGGTGGGCCCGCCGTGCGCTGCTGCGCGGCATGGAGGCTACGGGGATGCCGGCTGGCAGACAGCGGGGGCGGATGCGCGCGGCCGCGCGGGCACAGCGGAAGGGGGGTCACCGGCGCCGGGGGCGGGCTGTCCGGCCGCCCGCCTGGCCGCCGGCCGCGGCGCTGCGTGGCTGGTGGCGGTCGCTGGCCAGATCGCGGCGCTGGATGGCCGGGGTCGGCGGCGCAGCGTTAATCGTGCTGGTGGCCGCCGCGGCGGTATGGGCGTCGGCGAGCGGCAGTCCCGCGCCGCGGGCCCTCCAGTGGCTGGCCTACACCGCGTGCCTGCTGACCGATTCACACGGGATCGCGGCGGCTCAGGCGGCGCAGGTGTGGGCGGGGATGCAGGACGCATCGCTGGCGACCCACGCCAAAGTCGAGTACCTGCCGGTCATGTCCGGCTCGACGGCGGCGGCCGCCGGCCCCTACCTGGCCAGCCTGCTGCAGCGGCACTGCGCCATCGTGGTGGCGACCGGGGCGGCCCAGGTGGCGGCGGTCAGCGCGCAGGCGGCCCGCTTTCCCTCGGTGCGGTTCGTGGTTGTCGGCCCGGCGGCCGCGGGGACCCACGTGACCGCCGTCGGGGGTCCGGCGAGCACGCTGCGCGCCCACGTGGCGGGACTCATGACCGCCGCCATGCGCGATGCCACCTGACCCGCGGGGCGGCCGGCTCACCGAGCGGCCTGCCTCGGTTAACCGGCGGCTGCCTCAGTGGCTGACCGTAATGGGACACGACACACCGTTGACCGCGAAGTTTGTCGGCTGGGTGAATGTTCCGGTGTACGAGCCGGTAAATCCGATGGCGAGGGAGTACCCAGGGCTGATGGCGCCGCTGTAGACCACGTTGACGATGGTCGCCTGGTTACCCGCGCGGGTCAGGCTGCCGTTAAAGACAGAGTTCACGCCCAGGCTGGCCGGCAGGGTGAGGGTGAGCGTCCAGCCGTTGCTCGTGGTCGGGGCCATGTTGATGAGGTTTCCCGACACGGTGTAGCCACCGGGGAAGGACTGGATGAAGATCGAGCAGGTCAGCCCCGTCCCGTAGGGCAAGGTGCTGAATGTCACCGGCTGGGACCGGGCCGAGTTGTTGCCTGCCGCGTCATGAGCGATGACCGCGAAGGTGTACGAGGTGCCCGCGGACAGCCCGGAGACCGTGGCCACGTTGATGAAGGCCGCCGTGGTGTAGTTGATCCACACGCCGTTCTTCAGTTCCTGAACGGTGTAGCCCGTGACGCCCACATTGTCAGTGGAGGCGCCCCAGGCAAGCGACGCCAGGGTGGTGGTGATGCTGCTCGCGGCCGGCGTCCCCGGCGTCGCCGGTGGCTGAGTGTCCGGCGCCGCGAGGGCGGCCGGGACGGAGAATGACAGGACGCCAACGGTGGCGATCGTCGCCAGGAATGTAGTTTGGAGCATGCGCCGTAACATCGCGGAGATCCTTTCCGCAGCCGGGGATCGCCGTAGTTTTCGCCGGCGGATGAGCGCCGCCCTGCTGAGAAGGCCCCGCCCGGTTTCAGGG
>CAYPQM010000069.1:0-34517 GCA_964412845.1 uncultured Streptosporangiaceae bacterium | reverse complement strand
GGGGACGCGCCGTGCGCGCCCTTGATGGTGATCTTTCACGGTGAGAGACTGCCGGGCGACCGGAGGACGGCCCGGCCATTCGCGCATTCGCGGAGCTGATGGGTCGTTGCGGCCCGGCACCACCTGCCTGCGGATGCGGGGCAGCGGCGCGGCGGCGGCGCCCGTGGCCGGAGGGCTACCGCCCATAGGCCGCGGGCAGGCCGCCGCCCCCTGCGGCGAGCTGCCCCTGCGCTCATCCTGCCAGGCACGCGGTGAGTGTCCTTCGGGCCGCTTCACGAACCCGGACAGCACGCCGCGATCACGCGCGAACCGACCAGGGCCGGAACCGCCCGGCGCGCCCGCAGGGCGTGCCCTTGAAACCGTAGAGAAAGTTGTCACGGCATCAAAGGAGGGCGGTGTCAGGCTCCGCTTGATATGCGACACCGTGGCTCCAATTGATACACGACACTCCCGCAATGCTTCGGGAGTTGAAGGTGGTCGAGCAGAGATACCAGGCCGTGCTGCAGGTCCTGGATGGCATTCCGGTAACCGAGGTCGCCGAGCGGTTCGGGGTGGCCCGCCAGACGGTGCACCGGTGGATGGCCCGCTACCGGGACGGCGGTCTTGATGGCCTGGCTGACCGGTCTCATGCGCCGAGGTCGCATCCGTGGCGGATCAGCGCGGAGGTGGAGGCGGTGATCTGCGACCTGCGCGGCTCGCATCGCAGGTGGGGGTCGCGCCGCCTGGTCTTCGAGCTCGCTAAGCGCGGTCACCCGGACGTGTCCCGGTCAACGGTCTACCGGGTGCTGGTCCGTCATCAGCTGCTCGAGCCCGTGCCGCGCCGCAGGCGCCGGGACCAGTACCGCCGGTGGGAGCGCTCGGCGGCGATGGAGCTGTGGCAGCTGGATGTCACCGCGAGCTTGTTCCTGGCCGATGGCCGCGAATGCAAGGTCATCACCGGGATTGATGATCACTCCCGGTTCTGCGTCATCGCCACCGTCGTGCTCCGGGCGACCGCCCGCGCGGTGTGCTCGGCGTTCGTGACCGCGATGCAGGAGTACGGTATTCCCGGCGAAGTGCTCAGCGACAATGGCAAGCAGTTCACCGGGCGGTTCGGCAGGCCCCGCCCGGCGGAGGTGCTGTTCGAGCGGATCTGCCGGGAGAACGGCATCACCCAGCGGCTGACCAAGCCCCGGTCGCCGACGACCACGGGGAAGATCGAGCGGCTGCACCAGACGCTGCAGCAGGAGCTGCTGAACGTGCAGGGCCCATTCGCCAGCATCGAGGACGCTCAGGCCGCAGTCGATGCCTGGCGCAAGGAGTACAACACCACCAGGCCGCACCAGTCACTGGCCATGGCGTTCCCCTCGGCCCGGTTCATCCGCGCCGCCCCCGAGGTCCTGGGCCTGCGGGTACCGGCCGAGCTCACGCGGACGGGCAAGCCTGCACCTGCTGGCGACGACGATCCGGACGACGCTGCCAGGCCGTCCCCGGCGTTCCGCCTGGCGGTGGAACTGGACCGCGTGGTGCCGCCGTCGGGGAACCTGTGGCTGGCAGGCCAGCAGATCTGGCTCGGGCCCGCGATGACGGGCCGCACTGTCCGGCTGTGGGCCGGGCTGGACCGGGTGCACGTGCTGCTGGACGGGTGCCGGGTCAAGACGCTGCCGTCCCGGCTGGATGCCCGCGGCCTGGTTCGCCTGGCTGCGGCCGGTGCCCGCCGGGCGGGGCCGCCGCCGCTGCCCCCGGCCTCCGGTGACGTGATCGAGGTCGAGGTCGAGCGGACCGTGAATGCCTCGGGCAACGTCAGCCTGGGCAATCACATGGTCAGCGCCGGGCTGCCGCTAGCGGGGCAGCGGGTAACGCTGCGGCTAGACGGCCCGGTCGCCCACATCCTGTCCGGCGGCATCCTGGCCCGCACCATCGCCTGCCCCGTCCCGCCAGAAGCCCGGTCCCGGCTGCGCGGAGCACGCGCCGGAACAGCCCAGCCGCCTCGTCTCCCTGAGCCAGTGGTGGTGACGCGGAGGGTGTCGGTCCGCGGGGCGATCATGATCGGCGGGCAGAAGATCCAGGTCGGCCTGGCTCATGCCCGCAAGATCGCCGAGGTCACCGTGGAAGCCGACACCTGCCAGATCACCGTGGAGCCCGGCATCACCATCACCGCACCACCAGCAGCGACATCCGGCGGCACAAAGCATCGAACTACAGCCCTGAGGTACCGCCAGGCGTCATCTGAGGCCACCGCCGCGTCACGGCCGGCTTGCGCGCGGCCGCTAGGGTTTGCCGCGCGCGGGCCTGTCATGTACTTTCTTAATGGAAAGTACATGACGGAGGAGCCTGAATGCGCGATGTGGCAAGAGACCCGGTAGCGCTGGAGCGGCTGCGGGCGCAGCGGAGCCGGCTGGCGGACCGGATGCGGCCGCCGTGGTGGTACCTGACCGGTGTCGCCATCCTGTATGCACTGGTTTTCGCGAGTCCCTTCAGCTCGCGGTACCTTCCCCGGGGTGACTACTGGGCCATCGTGGTCGCCGCATTGGCGGTGGCCTGCTTGCTGCAGTGGGGCCTGGACCGGGCCACCGGCATGAAGGTGGGCCCCCGGCCCCTCCGCGTGCTGCGGGACGGCCTCTTCTACTATCGGCCGGGCCGTCCCGCAAGGATCGCGATGATGGTGGTGAGCCTCGCCGCCATCGTGACCGAGGCCTCCCTGATCCGCCACGGCCTGCTCGCGGCCGCGATCGTAGTCGCGGCCCTCGCGGTCGCGGCGGAGGTGGCCCTCCAGCAGGCCGCTCTGCGGGGGATCCGCCAGGACCTGCGAGACGGCGGAGGGGCGGCGTGACTGGCGGTGTGACCGCCAAGCCGGACCCGTTCATTCATCCGATCACCCGGTTGTCGATCTGCGGGCTGCTGGCGGCCGGCGCGGACTGGGTCGAGTTCGCCGCGCTGCGTGATGCGGCCGGGATCAGCGACTCGGTGCTGTCGAAACAGTCCGTCGTGCTCGAAGACGCCGGGTATGTGCAAGTCCGCAAGGGCGCGGTCGGCCGGAGGCCGCGCACGTGGTTCCGGCTCACCGCGGAAGGCCGCCAGGCGCTGGAGGGTCATCTGGCCTGGCTGACCCAGTTGGAGGAGGCGGTCTCCGCCAGCACCCGGGATGTAACGCAGGTGACGGCCAGCTCGGTGAACGGGCGGACCGCTCCGCGTACTGTCCCCAGCCCCGATTAGCATCGCGGGCGCGTAAAAACCTAGGGTCTGTCGCACGTCAAGCGGAGCCGATGTGTCGCAGGTCAAGTGGAGCTAGGCATCAAAGGAGGGCGGTTGTCGTACCTGCCCGGTCCTCTAGCGGTAGGGCGTCAGATCGGCCCGGGGGTAGCGCGTTTGGGTGTCGGCCAAGGTTTGCTCGTCCCAATACGGATCGCCCGGAGCTGGGAAGCCGAACACCGACCGCTCCCGGGGAGAGGCCCGCTCGACGATCTCGAACCAGTCTGACCGCGTCGCGCGCTCGGCCCAGGCGACCCGGCCGGTCCAGCGCGGTGCCCACACATCGTAGTCGGCGAGGAGCGCAAAGCGGGCTGATCGTTCGCCGGTCATGCGCGACCCACGGTGAAGTACGTCGGACCGAAAAGCGAACAGGGTTCCTGCCGGACCGGTCATCGAGACCTCCTCCTCGGCGAACATCCCCTCGGGGAGGTAGTTCGTGATGTCGTGATGCCCAGGGACCGGCCAGTACGGGACGCTCTGCCCGACCGACAGCGGAACGATCTTGGTAGGGCCGTCATCATCGCCTACGTCGGACAGGAGGATCCAGCTCAACATCTGCGTGGCCGGCTCGGAGCGCTTGGGCACGACGAGGCTGTGGTTGACGAAGTCGCGGTGGTGGCGCTGGTCGTAGTCGACGGCTCCGGCGTACTTGGCCCACAGGGACGCCTCGTAGAGCCGCAGGTCGGCTGAGCCCAGGAAGCGCTCCGCCAGGTCGAGCAGGTCCGGGTGGAAGGCCAGTCGGTTCAGGTTCCAGGATCGCCACGGTCCGCTGACTTCGCCGGCCCACTGGTCCGTCGCCAACCACGCATGAGCAGCTGGGTCGGCGAAATACACCTCGGGCCGCGGGTAGTGCAGCCACAGAGCTTCCTGGGCCGCGGCCAGCTCGTCAGCCTCGAGGAAACCCTCGAAGAGCAGGTAACCCCGCTCCCGCAGGTCCGCCAAGCAACGGTCGGGCACCCTCATCTCCGCACCCTAGCCGCCCTCGCAGTTCGACCGCACCGGCACTTCGACAGTGCAGCGGTTCAGGGTCACCGCCGAACCCGCCGATTGGGCAGACACCCTCCCCGCGGGCTGCCGACGCTCCTGACCTCGCTAACCCCCGGTTGTCCAACCCGACCCGGGTACCCTGACCGCACGAGATCATCTATCAGGAGGTGTTACGGATCATCTGACATCGATCTGTAACGCATCAACTGGAGCTCGACATCAAAGGAGGGCGGTCTAGACCTCCCGGCAAGTGACCGCCAACCCTAGCCGCCTCTGCCGGAGCCACGATCAAGGACCTGATGCGCCGTCTCGGCCACGCCTCGCCCGCCGCCGCCCACCGCTACCTGCACGCTGTGGACGGCCGAGACGCCGAGATCGCATCCGCCCTGTCTGACCTGGCCGCGCATGGCGACGCTGCGCGCCTGCCCAAGTCCATCGTGATCAAGCACTGAAGCTGCACGCAGGCGGCACGCGCAGCCATCGCATGGGGTCTGACCTGGGAAGGTAACGATGCCTGAAAAGCGGAAGGTCGGCGGTTCGACCCCGCCCCTGACCACCCCTTCTGAGCAGGCCAAACGCCCCGGCGGATCACTCCGTCCGGGGCGTTTGACGGCAACCGTGACGGCAACGGCCAGCTTCGGTAGCTGTGTTGGCTAGGCCAATGTGTCACCCAGCTTGCCTAGTGCCCTGCGCTTCTCATCCAGCGACGTATGGGCGTAGATCGTCATCGTGACCTCGATATCGCTATGGCCAACGATCTCCCGCACCATGTCCGGGGCCACGCCCAGGTGCAGCAGGAGCGAGACGCACGTGTGCCTCGTGTCGTGAAACCGGGTGCCGGTCAGCCCGGCGTCGGTGCGGATGCAGCTCCGGCGGAGGCTGTCGGGCTCCATCGGGGTGCCAATCCGGGTGGGGAAGACGAGCCCGTTCTCCTGCCAGTTGGGCCAGGCGTCGGCCCGTTCGGTGAATTGCCGCCGCCGGTGCTCACGAAGCGCATCGATGCACAGCGGCGGAAGCGGGACGGTGCGTGCGGAGTCCTCGGTCTTGGGCCGCACGAACTGCAATGCCCCGCCGACTCGCTGAAGCGCCTGGACCACTTCGAGGGTGCCCGAGCCGAGGTCGATGTCCTCCCAGCGAAGCCCGAGCAGCTCGCCTCTGCGGAGACCGAGGCACAGCGCCAGGACGTAGAGCGCGTAGAGACGGTCGGCTTTGGCCGCCTTGAGGACACGGCGCGTCTGGATGATGGAGAGTCCTCGGTTGACGGTGTATCTCGGCGCGGTGACCTGGACCAGCTTGGCCACGTTTCGCGGGATCACTTCCTCACGGACGGCGGACTCAAGCGCGTTTCTCAGCACGGCGTGAATGGACTGGACCATGCGAACCGAGAGGCGGGACTCGCAGCACTCGCCGCCTGAACGTGCGCAGCATCGTGCCTTGTCGCGGGCGGCATCTACGCCGTGCTTGCAGCACAGGCACTGGGCCCGGATGCGGGTGATGAAGACCCGGACATCCCGGGCGGCCAGCTTGGCCAGGCGCTTAGATCACAGTCAAGGGCGCTCGCTGCGCTCACGTCGCTTCCGCGATGGCGCGACGCGCCACCCTTGAGTGTGATCTTCCTCGGCAAGACCTCGGCACCTATCAGGAGGGCGGGGGAGGACCGGAACCACTACGCTGCGCTCCGTAGCTGATCCGGGCAACTTCACGGAGGTGGATGAATGCTGCCTGACCTGCGGGCAAGCTGCCGACGTCTTCTCCTGGCTCGCGCTGTCTCGGGCTGTTGTGCGGACTCAGTGCGGACCGTCCCGGCCCGGCGGGACCGGGTTGGGACGGGCCTTGAACACGGGTTCGTAATTTCGTCGAGCGCTTCATGACCCTCTGCGAAGATGTGGCCGGTGGGATGGGAGGCACTCGAGCAGTGGGGTGACGACGTCGTTCGCATCGAACCGCTCACTGGCGGAGTTGGCGTCAACGAGGTGTGGAGCGTGCGCGTCAACGGGCACCTCGCGGTCGGTCGTCTCGGCCAACGCAGCGACGCTGATCTCGCGTGGGAGACCGACCTGTTGCGACACCTCGATCGTGAAGGGATGCCGGTGCCGGTGCCGATCCCAACCACGGACGGCCGGCACTTCGCCGACGGTCTGGTGGTGATGACCTACGTGGAGGGCGGATCGCCCGAGACCGAAGCCGACTGGCGTCGCGTCGCCGACACACTCCGCCAGCTGCATCGGTTCACGCACGGCTGGCCCCAACGCCCGGGCTGGCGATCGTCGACCGACCTTCTGCACGCCGAGACCGGGACGAAGGTCGACCTCGGCGCGATGCCGCCTGAGGGTGTCGTTCGATGCCGAGCAGCGTGGGCGCGACTCACCGGTCGCACGACGTGCGTCGTCCACGGCGACCCCAACCCGGGCAACATCCGCATGACCGCGGATCGCGTCGCGATGATCGACTGGGACGAGTCGCACGTCGACGTCCCCGACCTCGACCTGGCACTGCCGCACAACGCCGCCGGTCTCGACGACGACGCGTACGACATCGCCGCGCAAGCGTGGGCCGCATGGGAAGCCGCCGTCTGCTGGGACCCCAGCGGGACCGACCAGTTCGCAGTCAAGCGGCTCGCCGAAGTTCGAGCGGTCTGAGCAGCAGCGAATCGACAGAGCGCACCTAACGCTGCACGATCGCGCACGTCCAATGCAACGACCCCCGCTGCGAGGAGACCTGGTGGGCGCCACTCCACCGCCCAGGGCGATGGCTGCTCGGCCACCGCGATGACCCCGATCGCTAGACCGAGTAACCATGTGAGTAACGATCGCCGCCGATAACGGCGGACAACAGCGCACGGCAGCGGACGACCTCGTGCAGGCCGGGCACAGCAAAGTCTGTCAACGGAGGCAGCTGGTTGGCTTCGGGACGAAGAGGCCATTGAGTACTGCCAGATCTAGTCGTGCTTGCGTAGGAAGGGCACCGTCCGGTCGCGCTCGCGCCGGGCGTGCGGCCTGTCCCGGCCGACCCGGCGCGGCCGGTGCGCGGCATGCTGACCACCTGGCAGCGGCCGCCCGTGCTCTCGGTTGCGTGACGGCAACCGTGACGGCAACGTCGGCAACCAGTCCCGCCTAGAGGCGCACGTGGGCAACCATCCACGCTGCGGCGATCCCTACGACCTGGGCACCTCCTACACCTGAAGCGGAAGATCGGCGGTTCAACCCCGCCCCTGACCACTCACTCAGCATCTCACCTGGGCCCGGAGGCCGGGCCAAACTCCGCTGGCATGGTCACCCGAACGTAATGGAGGTTCCGGCGGTCAAAACTCGCTAAGGCTTCGATCTGTTCGGTTGTGTCTGGCTCCGGGTCAGCGGGGCCGTCCATATCTGTTACTCCTCGCCGCTCGAAAGCAGGCGGAGGATCATGGTCAATCCTGGTCCGCCCGGCTGGCCTGCTCATCAGCCAGGCCCGCACCGCGCTCGTCCCGCGGGGCGCCTATATCCCAGGCCGAACCCTCGACGGCAGGCAGGCCACCGATGATCGGAGCGACCGAGCCGTCCTCGCCGACCGCCTCGCCCGTTTCCGTGAGGTATCCGGGATCCTCGGCGGGCTGGGAGATGTCCGGCTCTTCCTGGCGCGACAAGGCCGGCTCCTCCTCGGGTGGCGTTGATCCGGCCGGATCGTTCTCGGTCATGTTGGCCATCTCCTTGGGCGAGCACATTCACGGTCAAGGCGCAGACGCGCTGGGCCTAGCCTGCCCGCAGGGACAGTACAAAACCAGCCCCGGTCGGCCCAACGCCAGTCGGGCTACCCCAGGAGTGCGGCTCCTAACTGAGCCGCAGGCGGCGCGCCGGCCCGCGGCATCGCGATCAGCCTCGACAGGCGGCAGCGCTACTCTCCGCCGATCTGGGCAGGGCCCCTGCCGCCCGGCGTGGCCGACTGCCCGTATGGGCGGGGCGGCGGCGCGGCAGGCCAGCCATGTTCCCACGACGTTGACCTCCAGGCAGGCGCGTCACGGGACTCAGAGTGTCCTGCGCGGAAGGGCGCGCTGCGGGCCGCGGCCTGCGGTCGGCTTGAGAGGGAGTGGCCGGTCATCGACGACGCGCTTCATCACGATGGTCGAGGTGAGCCGCTGCACGCCGGGCAGGGTGGCGAGTGCTTCGTCGCGCAGCGCAGCATACCCGGAGAGATCGGTCGTGACGATGCGCAGCAGGTAGTCGGGATCGCCGAACAGCCGCTCCGCGTGCCGGACCTCGGGGACGGCGGCGAGCCCCGCCTCGAACTCGGTGATGGTGGCGGCGTCCTCGCAGCCCATCGTGACGCTGACGAGAACCTCGAACCCGAGGCCGACCGCAGCCGGGTCGACCACGGCCCGGTACCCCTTGATCACTCCTGTTCGCTCCAGCACGCGCAGCCGCCGGTGGCACGGCGCTGCGCTGAGCCGGACCCGCTCGGCGAGCTCGGTGACGGTCAGCCGGCCCTCGACTTGGAGTTCAGCAAGGATCTGCCTGTCAATCGCGTCCATGCGCATGATCTTTGCATTTGAGGCCGCCAGTGAGCATAAGACCGCAAGAAAGAACGGCCAGAACTGGCATATATTCACCGCCAGGCGGCCATAGCCCCTGTGGCCGGGGAAGGCGATCCACAGGTGGACGCAGTGCTGGACTGGCTTCCGGTCGCGGCGGCAGTGTTCGCGGTGCCGCAGTTCCTGCCGCAGCTAACCCTGGTCTGGCGCACTGGCGACGCGGCCGGGGTGTCGTGGTCGTGGGCAGCGCTGACGAGCGTGAGCAACGGCGGGTGGATCGCCTACTTCGCGCTCTCCCGATTCTGGACAGCGCTCGTGCCGGCGACATCCTCGACCGTCCTGGCAGGCGCGCTCGCTGTCCTGCTCGGCCGCCGCGGTGGCGTCCCGCGCCGGCCCGCGGCGGCCACCGCCGGCTGGGGCGCCTTGCTCGCCCTCGCCGCAGCGGCCGGTGGCCGCGCCGGGCTCGGCACCGCGCTCGCCGCGTCGTTTGTGCTTCAGGTCGCGCCGTCGGTCTGGACCGCCTACCGCACCGACCGGCCGACGGGGATCTCGTCCGGGACCTGGCAGCTCATCTTCGCCGAACTCCTCTGCTGGGGCGTTTACGGCGTGCACAAGTCCGACCCGCGGCTGACCGTCCTCGGCTGGACCGGCGTTGCCGCCAGCGCGCTCATGATCGCCCGCGCCCGGCACGCCGCGACAGTCCCACCCCATCGCGCCAACGGCCTTGAGGCCGCCAGCGGCCCGAAGGGGCGCCGAACCCGGCCGGGCGCAGAACCGCCCGCAAGCAACCCCGCACCCATACGATCCACGGTCCCGGTGAATCCTGCGACCGTCTCATGCGACCCACCATCGACCAGCGGGAACGCGCGTGATGTGCGCTGGTAGGTGATCCGAGGATGAGTGCCATTCCCGCACGCGATCTCCGTAACCACACGCCGCGGAAGTGCTGCGACGTGTTGAGGCGGCCGAGGAGATCGAGGTTCTCAAGGCCAACCGCCCCGTTGCGAAGATCATCCCGCTGGCACGGCGGCGGCAGTGGCTGCCCGCAGCAGAGATCGGCCACGACCTGGTTCGCCTGGGTCCCGGTACCCACGGGCCTGGCTGAGGAACTGCGGGCGGCCCTGACCGAGACGACTGACGATCTGCCGTGGTGACTTCCCGGCGGGCTCTGGCCGACATGTCCGTGCTCAGATTACGACGACAGGCCCGATGGTGAGGTCATCCGGATCTGAACGCGGCATGCGCCTTGTCCCGGGTCATCTGCCCGCCGGTCGGCCGACAAGAGGCTGCTGCTGAGGACTGGCCACCATGTGGCGCATGCTCTGGCGGCGGCAGGCGGAAAGAAGCCAGGCCGGGCCCGCGGCTGGGATTGCCCCCGGATCGCGTGACCACCCCTGACGCTGGTCCCGCAGCACGCCAAACGCCCCGGCGGATCACTCCGTCCGGGGCGTTTGACTGCGCCGCTGGCGGCAACCTCAGCCGCCACGGCGAGTGGGACCAAGGCGGCCCTCCCGGCTCAGCGGATGAACGCGGAAACGACCCTCGGCAGCGAGGCGTCCATGCCCGCGACGTTCAGCACACCTGCGTCCTGGGGTTCGCCGATGGTATGGCCGGCCGCCGCCATGGCCGCGACCACCACCCGGACCTCCGGGTTGCACTGGCGCCGGTAGGCCGCCAGCGCCTGGGATGGGTGACTCCGGCCTGCCCATGTCTCACCGTCGGTGAAGATCACCACACCGTCCAGCAGCAGACCAGACTGCCCCGCATAGCTACACGGAAGAGCCAGGTCAGTGCCGCCGCCCCTGGCGGGCCAGGTACTGATCTCGCGCAGGTTCGTCCGCGCGGTGATCTTCGATGGGTGAACGACGGTGTCCACGTCGATCACGTGCACGTTGTCACCCTCGATGCGCTTGAGGATGACCGCCATGGCGCAGCCGACCTCGTACGGGGTGCCGATCGGCGAACCACCGAAGGTGATCTGGGCGCCGCTCCAGCTCATCGAGCCCGACGAGTCGACCGCGACCAGGATCCGCTTCCCGGACGGCGGCACGTGACCGAACGACTTCTCATACGCCTCCTCCAGCGCGTCGCAGATGCCAGGCACCGGGTGCCAGGTCTGCACGTCCGCTCGCGGGTCGGGCTGGGACCGGCCCGAGGTGTAGACGCGCAGCGCCAGGAAGATGTCCATCGGGTGGACACGGGCCCGGATCAGCGCGTCGGCGTCGGTCAGCCGCTCCGCGACCCGCTTCGCGGTCGCGTTGAACGGCGCGATCGCGCCGATCCGGGTCATCCGGGCCAGGTTGCGGATCAGCGCGGTCATGCCCACCGTCCCGGCCAGTGCCTCCCACGCCTTGGGCGACGCGAGGAACTCCGGCGGCAGGAACTCCCAGGGCACACCGCGGTCCGTCACGACCTGGATCGCCGCCGCCTCCGTGCCGACCGCCTGCGCGGTGAGGAAGTCGTCGATGGCCTGCACCTGCCCCCGGGCGTCGTCATCGGTGACGTTCCCGGCCAGCCAGCCGAGCAGCGCCCGGCGCTGCGGGGTGTCGGCCTTCGGGTGGGCGATGCGCAGCGCGTCCCGCAGCGCGAAGGCCTCCCGGGCCGGGGTGGCCCGCTGGCGTGCCTTGGCTGCCTTCCACGCGACCCGGTTCACCTCCGCGACCAGGAACCACGACCCGAGCGCGGAACGCAGCGCCCGGCCGGTCACCGGCGCCGTGCCCTGCGCGGTGGACTTGCCGGCGAGCTGCTTGCCGTAGCCGAAGAACATGGACAGGTGATCGGTGGTGCGCACCACCTCCGTGAAGGCGCCCTTGGCGGCCTGCACGGTGGCCGGGTTCCCGTAGGCGAACGCGGCGGCCAGGGCGAACACGGCCGGCCGGTTCTTCGGTGCCCGGGGTGGCCTGGCCGCCGAGATGCCGGTCACCAGGCGGACCACCCGCGGGCCGTCCTCCTGGATGGCCTGCACCAGCACGTCCACGTTGGCCTCGGTCAGCCGGTCCTCACGCAGGTAGTAGGTGCCGCCCGTGGTGCCGAGGATCAGGAAGTCTTCCAGCTTGGTCCACAGGTCCTTGCCGAACACGTACCCGCCGGCGTTGTTGCGCACCTGGTCGGTGCGGCCGGGGATGCGCCGGGTCTGCGGCGTGCTGACGGTGCTGACCGCGGCCAGCGGGTCGCGTGCCATGGCTCACCTCTCCTCGTTCGACCTGCCCCTGATGGGGCAGATGTGGGCGTGCGAGGACTGCGGTCGTGCGGATATGGGGTGGTGGTCGGCGAGGTTCGTGCTGCCTGGTGCCGGGCGAATGTGGGGATGCGCACCGGGTTTAGGCGCTCTGCCAATTGAGCTACACACCCAGGTCGCCCCAGGTGGACAGGACTCGAACCTGCAGCCTCCCCATTCACAGTGGTAACCGGCGCGGCTTCGACTCGCCCGGCACCTGGCAGCACGATGAGCCCACAGCGGAACACCATGGTGAGACCGCAGGCGGAATCGAACCGCCCTGCGCAGTTTTGCGGACTGCTACCTCAGCCACTCGGTCATGCGGTCACTGCGCGGACTCAGGACGAGCCGAAGGTCCGCCTGCTGCTGCGGACTCAGGACGATTCGAACGTCCGCCTGCTTCTTAGGAGGAAGCCGTGCTGTCCCCTGCACTATGAGCCCCGGGCGCTTCCAGCAGGACTCGAACCTGCGCTGCCGCCTTCGGAAAGCGGAGTCCTGTCCACTGGACCATGGAAGCATCGTGCGCGAGGAAGGAATCGAACCTTCAATGCCGAGGCGACGGGGTTACGGCCCGCAGAGCACACCGCCTGCTCAACTCGCGCCTGGGGTGAATAACGGGTATCGAACCCATGTCTCCGGGGTCACATCCCGGCGCTCTGCCATTGAGCTATATCCACCACGGTGCTGAATCCCCAGTGCCCGATCGACGTGCCGACCGCCGGACCTCCTCGGTGTGAACGAGGCGCTCTTCCGCTGAGCTAACCGGGCTTGCGCGCTCCGAGAGAGATTCGAACTCCCACCCTCCTGCTTCGTAGGCAGGCGCAACTATCCGTTGTGCTACCGGAGCTTGGTACCCGCACCAGGAGCCGAACCTGGGCATCCGGCTTGTCGAGCCGGCACTCTTCCACTGAGTTATGCGGGCGCGGCGGTGACTACGAGATTCGAACTCGCGACCCCCGGCGTGACGAGCCGGTGCTCTGGCCAAACTGAGCTAAGCCACCAGTGGAACGTGCGCTCCGGCGAAGAGATTCGAACTCCTATCACGTGGTTAACGGCCACGGGCCCTGCCATTAGGCGACACCGGAATAACGCCGCGCTTTGCCGTCCATATCATCGGCCCTGGCGCGCGACCGGCCATCGTTGCGGGCCTGGGAGTCGAATCCAGCTGGCTCGGCTTATGAAACCGTTCAGCACGACCGGTGCTGCTGCCCGCGGTAGCCCCACGGGGACTCGAACCCCGTCCCGGGAAGTGAAAATCCCCGATCCTAACCCATAGACGATGGGGCCATGCATTGTGCGTTCCGCACCCCGTACCAGTGCTGACCTGGTGCTCCCGGACTGAGAATCCGGAGGTCTACCGTTAACCTAACGGGGCTTGCTAAGCGCGCGTCATCAGGGACTCGAACCCCGCACCGACTGGGTAGAAACCAGTTGCTCTATCCACTGAGCTAATGACGCTTGCGTGGGCCGCCAGGGGGTCGAACCCTGAACGCCCGGATTAAAAGTCCGGTACTCTGCCATTGAGTTAGCGGCCCGCGATCGCCATACCACGGGCCTGTTTGTCCTGCATCGCTTCCTCCTTGAGGAGTAGGCCGGGCGAGGCTTGAACTCGCGACTCACGCCACGCAGCTCTTACCGCTGAGCTACCGGCCCTTAGTAGCGAGAGAGGGCACCGACCCCCCGACCTCCTGAGCATGAATCAGGCGCTCTTGCCGACTGAGCTATCTCGCCGTGGTCCTGACCCCAGGAGTTGAACCTGATCCGGCCGCTTATCAGACGGCCATGCAAACCGCTTACACCAGGTCAGGGCGGATACGGCAGGAGTCGGACCTGCAAGGCCGTGAAGCTCGCCGGGGTTCAAAAGCCGGTTCCGTCGCCAGTCGGATTGCGTATCCATGAGCGGAGCGGGGAGGGAGTCGGACCCTCAAGGCGGCTTCCGCCGCTCGCCTGTTTTCGGGACAGGTGCCGTCAGCCAGTCGGCTAGCCACTCCATGCGCGGAAGGTCCGGGATTCGAACCCGGGCACGGCTCGCCGCCGTGTACACGGTTTCCGGCCGTGCTCCTCGTGCCATCCGGACACCCTCCATGAGCGGAGCATGGAGGACTCGAACCTCCGCACCGGTCACCCGGTGTACGCCTTAGCGGGGCGCTGCTGTAGCCACTGAGCCAATGCTCCATGATCACCGTTCGCCCCAGCGAGCCGGGGTTCGGGCGCGTTCGGAGGCAAGCCACGGTGAACAGCCCGCCATGTCGCCCGAAGGCGATCCGCGCCACACCTCGTGCCGAACCTCGGATTCGAACCGAGAACCTCGCGGACCTGAACCGCGCGCCTCTGCCAAGTTGGGCTAGATCGGCTTGGAGCAGATGACCGGGATCGAACCGGTGACCTTCGCCTTGGCAAGGCGACGCGCTGCCTGCTGCGCTACATCTGCATGGAGCCTTCGGCCAGATTCGAACTGGCGCCCTTCTCCGTACCAGGGAGACGCTCTGCCGCTGGAGCTACGAAGGCGCGATACCTGCTGACCGGGCTGGACTCGAACCAGCGTCGTACCGTGATCTGCGGAAGGCTCCGGGGGCTGGACTCGAACCAACGTTACTGCGGCCAAAACGCAGTGTCCTACCGTTAAACGACCCCGGATCGAACTAGTATTACCCATATGCCCTATACCCCGAGCATTCTTCGCGACGCAGAGGCCGTATGCGATGCGATCGTCAGCAGCACTTCCGTCAAGGGCGCGCTTGAGCTGCTTGGCCTGCGAGCCGCTGGTGGCAACTACCGCGGATTTCACGCAGCGCTTGAGCGGTTTGGGCTAGAGCCTCCGCAACCGGGTCCTGATACGATCCAGCGCTTCATAGTGCGGCCCGACGAACTGGTCTTCTGCGAAAACAGCACCTACCTGAACCGGAGTTGGATCAAGCGGCGATTGATTGCAGGTGGCCTCCCAGAGCGATGCGCCATCTGCGGTCTAGGTCCAAAATGGAACGGCCGGCCCCTATCTCTGCAACTCGACCACGCTAACGGTGTCCACAACGACAATCGCCGCGAGAACCTTCGGCTGCTCTGCCCAAACTGCCACTCCCAGACCGCAACGTTTGCGGGACGTCGCAGGCGCTCTTCGGGCGAACTCGCACGCCTAGCCAAACTCACCGCACGTTGCCCCCACTGCGCTGCTTCAATGAAACCGACTGCTCAGAGGTGTCCTGCGTGCAAGCGCTGGATAGTGCCCCACGGCCGGAAGCCAAAGATTAACTGGCCCGATGACGAGACTCTGCTCGCCCTGGTGGGCGGTAGCAGCATGGTTGCAGTCGGCAAGAGTCTGGGCGTGTCCGACAATGCGGTCCGCAAGCACCTGCGAACGCGCGGGCTAGCCGCCTAAGTCACGTCGCCCCTGCCGACAGGCCAACCGGCCATCAAGAGCCCTTCCCCGGTGCCGAGCCGGGCTGCCGCCTTTACAAGGAGCAGGTGGACGCCGGTCCGAAGGGCATCGTGCGCTCGGCGGGATTCGAACCCGCAACATCCGGCATCTCGGGCCGACCTCTCTCCCAGTTGGAGTACGAGCACATGGAGCCGCCACCCGGTGCCGACCCGGGTCTCCTGCCTTACGGGGGCAAGGTCACAAGCCGTGTGTGACGGCGCTGCTGCCGGGGCTGGGTTCGAACCAGCGTGGGCAGGATTCAGGGTCCTGCTGGGAGGCCAATCGTCCCACCCGGCACCGGTGCGCGAGGTGGGAGTCGAACCCACATCCGCCCGCTTTTGAGGCGAGCCGCTCGGCCAATTGGCTGTACCCGCGCGTGGTACGCCGCCGGAATTACGATATCCGGACCCCCTGGGTAAGAGCCAGGTGCTCTGCCTCTGAGCTAGCGGCGCGCGACCAGGGCGAATGTGGGAGCGCCGACCGGAGTTACCATCCCGGCTGGGGGATGGCTTTGGATTTGAACCAAAGGGTGTCCGGTAACCGGAAGGCTTCGACTCGCCCTGGAGCCCCACCGGGGAATTGAACCCCGCTCACCAGCTTGGAAGGCTGGCGCATCGCCGCAATGCTTGTGAGGCATGGTGTGCGCGAGTGGTTCCCCGAGGGCTCGAACCTCGCGCCTGCGGCACTTCACGCCGCCGCTCTGCCTGATGAGCTAGAGAACCATGCGTCGGGATGCAGCGACTCGAACGCCATTTCTCCTGGGCCCAGACCAGGCGGGGCACCACATCCCCTTCATCCCGTCCGTGGACCGCCTCGGATTCGAACCGAGAACTTCCTGGTTGCAGGCCAGGCGCTCTTCCAGTTGGAGCTAGCAGCCCATGTGGGTGCCCTCGCCGGACGAGGGCACCCGACGTGCCACAGGCCTTGTCCGGGCGCACATACTTCCGTCCCGGGTGGCCTATGTCATTCATGGTGTTCCGCTGTGGAGTTGTCAATGCTCAGGCACATTCACCCGGAGGTGGTGCTTCGCAGGGATGGCGCGAGTCGAACACGCATTCCGCCGGTTTTGGAGACCGGATCCCTAACCGCTGGGTCATCCCTACGCATATGAAAAGCCGCCCGGCAGGTTTCCCTGCGAGCGGCTCCTGACCGGAACTAGGTGTCCCTATCCAGAAGCCCCCCGCATACCCAGATTGCCTGTCGGCTGCGAGAACGCGGGCATGCAGGCATGCCTTTCGTCTCGCTGGTAACCGACTGGCCAGAGTCTCACGGGAGTTCCTTCCGCCTTGCGTGCTGCTTGTTATTCAGAGTACCTGCGGGTGATGTCTGCTGCAACGACTTATTTAGGGCACATGTTCCCGCGACCGCACCGCGAGTTGCTAATGACGAGCTGCCGGAGCAGGCCGGCGCTGGGAGTGGAGTCAGGCGGCGGCGAGGACGCCGACCCGGCGCCCGGTGGTGAGGCGGCTGCGCGAGGTGCCGACATAGGAGCCGGAGGTGGGCGCCACGTCCGCGTAGTCGCGGCCGGTCGCGACCGTGACGTAACCGCTGCCGGCCCGGCGGCCGTTACAGGGGTCGAACGGGATGGCGACCGCGTCCGGTGCCCTCGGCAGCACGACCTCCACCCAGGCGTGCGTGCCGCCCTGGCCGAGCAGGTGGCCCGACACGTACCGGGCCGGCAGGCCGACGAGGTGGCACAGCGCCAGCATGACGTGCGCGGAGTCCTGGCACACCCCACGGCCGACGGCCAGCGCCTCGGCGGCCGTGGTCCGCACCGAGGTGACGCCGTGCTCGTACGTGATAGCGGTGTGCACCAGGTCGCAGATCCGCTCGGCGCGCTCGATCGGGGTGTCAGCATTCCCGGCCACGTCGCGGGCCAGGTCGCGCAGCCGGTCGTCGGCCGCGGTGAGCCGGGTGGGCCGCAGCAGGCCCGCGCTGTGCAGGGCCTCCGCCGGAAGCACAGCTGGCCCGTCGTCGCGGACCCGCTCGACCACGGCGGCCAGCCGGAACTCGACGGCTTGGGCCACGCGGTCGGCCCGCAGCCAGGCGACGACGTTGCCATGCACGTCTGGGCGCAGGCGGGGACGGGCCCGGGCGCCGTCCACTTCCAGCAGGTGCGCGCGCCGGTACTGGCTGCCGTGCCGGGCCGGCGGCACGATGACCAGCCGCTGCCGCAGGGATCGCACCGGTGTCTCGTATTCGTAGCGGAAACTCTGCTGGATGACGTAGGTAACCCGGCCGGCCGCGTCAAGGTCCAGCCCGTGGTGATCGAGCACCGGCGCCTGCAGCAGCTCGGAATCGAGCATCATCCGGTCGCTTCCTCGGCGTGTACCACCATGGTTTCCAGCAGCGGGCCGCCGAACGTTGTGGCCATGGCCACGTCCGACGCGTCGCGGCCCCGGCCGATCACGATGCGCCCTTTACGGCGCATGTTGTTGCGCGGGTCGAAGGTCCACCACCGGTCACCGAGCCACACTTCCATCCAGGCCGCGAAGTCCATCGGCGCCGGATCTGGCGGAACGTCAAGATCCGGCAAGTATCCGAAAACATAGCGGGCCGGGATGTTCAGTGCCCGGCAGAACGAGATCGCCAGGTGGGTGAAGTCACGGCAGACCCCCCGTCCGGCCGCATTGACATCCGCCGCGGTCGTCAGGGCGTCCGTGCTGCCGTACTGGAACGTGAGGTGGTCGTGCACGTAGCCGCTGATCACCTGGACCCGGCCGTATCCCGGCGGAATGCCGCCGAAGCGGGCCCACGCCTCGTCGGCGAGCACGTCGGGCAGGCAGTAGCGGCTGGGCAGGATGTAGATCAACGTGTCGTCGGGCAGGTCATCGGGCGTGCGTTCCGGCGCGCTCTCGTCGGCGTCCTCCGTGGCGTCCGGGACGGCAGCCACGGCGTTCCACCGCAAGCTGGACCGGCCAGTGGGGAGCACCGCGCGGGCACACGGGTTGCCGTACAGATCGGTGTAGCCGCGGACCGCCATCGGCGGCTCGGACGACCAGCGCGGACACTGCAGGGTAATAAACGGGGCCTCGCCTGGCTGCACCTGGAAGATCACCGGAGTGTCCACTTCAGCCACATAGGTGAATTCGCATCCGATCCGGATCTGCCGTGGCGCCATCCCTCTATCGTGCCGACTGGATGTTTCCAGCCGGTTACGGCGCGCCGGGCGCCCACCTCGGAAAACTAGCCCGCTACCTGAAGAAAGTTGCCTACGGCCAGGCCCCGAACACAGTCCGCCAACTTTCGTCCGCGCATTCCTGTTAGCCCGGGTGCATGCCGGGTAGCCATCACGCCTACGAGGGACCCAGGCTTCCCAGCCAGCCACCCGGCCGAGAAAGGGCACACCGATGACCACTGACCCACAGGCGCTGGCCGAGGACATCGAGCGCACCCGGGAACGCCTGGGTGAAACCGTCGAGGCACTGAGCGCGAAGCTGGACGTTACCGCCCGCGCCCGGGACAAGGCCGGCCAGGTGAAGAACCGGATCGCGGCTGTGACGGGCGAAGTCACGGACAAGCTCACGGGCGTGACGGGCGAGGTCACGACCAAGCTCACCGGCGTGACGGGCGAAGTCACGGACAAGATCGCGGACCGGACGGGGAACTTCAGGCAGCAACTGACGGCCAAGACAGCGCAGGTCGCCCGCGCCGCCCGGGAGCGGCCCGTGCCGTACGCGGTGGGGGCGGGGGCAGTGCTGCTCGCTGGAATCTGGCTGACGAGGGCGATCAAGCGGCGATGAAAAAACTGTCTGTCAAAGCATCTGGTCTCATCCTCAGCGTGGCCAGCGGGATGCTCGCCGGAGCCGTGTTCAAGCAGGTGTGGAAACTCATCGCCGGTGAGGATGAGACCCCGGAGGCGACCGACCTGGAGCGCAGCTGGAAAGAAGTCCTGCCGGCCGCCGCCCTCCAGGGTGCGGTATTCGCGGTAGTGAAAGCGGCCGTGGACCGTAGTGCCGCCCAGGGCGCTCGCAAGCTGGCGGGATCGCAGGCCGGTGACTGAGCCGACGCCCGCATCCCCGCGCGCCGCCCGTGCGGATGCTCAAGCCGTTCCGGGGGATTCGGGCCCGGAGGGGCCCGCCAACGCTACTGATGTGGACGGCGGCCCGGATGTGGCCGCCGGCCCGGATGTGGCCGCCAGCCCTACGGATATGCCCGCCGGCTCGTGGCTGGCTGCGGGCAAGCGCACCATCCGCGAATTCGGCAATGACGCCCTGACTGACCGCGCCGCAACGCTGACGTACTACGGCGTGCTGTCCATCTTCCCTGGCCTGATGGTCGTGGTGTCGCTGCTGGGGCTGATCGGAAAATCAGCCACCCAGCCGCTGATCACCAACCTTGGCCACGCGGCCCCGGGCGCGGTCAGGCAGATCTTCGTAGCCGCGGTGGCGAATCTCCAGAAGGGCCACACGAGTGCGGGCATCATCGCGATCGCCGGGCTCGCCGGAGCCCTCTGGTCGGCATCCGGCTACATTGCCGCGTTCATGCGCGCCTCCAACGCCATCTATGACGTCCCGGAAGGCAGGCCCTTCTGGAAGACCACGCCGATCCGCATTGGCGTCACGCTGGTCGTCATGGTCATGCTGGTCCTCGGCGCGGTCATGGTCGTCGTCACCGGCGGCCTGGCCCGCCACGTGGGCGAGATCCTCGGTATCGGATCGGCCGGCGTAACCATCTGGGACATCGCGAAATGGCCGGTGCTGCTGATCATCGTCAGCCTGATGATCGCGATCCTCTACTGGGTGGCGCCGAACGCGAAACGAGGATTCCGCTGGGTCAGCCCCGGGGCAGTTATCGCGGTCATCGGGTGGCTGATCGCGTCCGGCCTGTTCGCCGTCTACGTGGCGAACTTCGGCAGCTACAACAAGACCTACGGCAGCCTCGCCGCGGTGATCATCTTCCTGGTCTGGCTGTGGGTCACCAACCTCGTGATCCTGCTCGGAGCGGAGTTCGACGCGGAACTCGAGCGCGGCCGTGCCGTCGCGGCCGGTATTCCGCTCGGGCAGGAGCCGTACGTCAAGCTTCGCGATCGCCGCAGGCTCCAGAAGAAAAAGAAGAAGCGGAGGTCGCAGCCGACCGCCTAGGGCGCGCCCTCGCCGGGGAGCGGGATCCGGCCCGCGACTGTTGTCCCTGAACCGGCGCGAGTGTCGATCTCCAGGGAGCCGCCGAGTGCGGCGAGGCGATCGCTCATATGCTGCAGCCCCGAGCGGCCCGGCGTGGAATCCCGGTCGAAGCCGGGTCCGTCGTCCTGCACCGCGAACGAAACCTCGCCGCCGGAACCAGCCAGGCGGACCCGCACCCTCGACGGTTTCGCGTGCTTGGCCGCATTCTGCAGGGCCTCGACACAGCAGAAATAGATGGCGGTCTCGATCTCCTCCGGATACCGGCCGATCCCATCGGCGTCGAGTTCGACCGGCATGGCCGCCTTCCTCACCTGGGCCCCTATGGCCGCCGTCAGCCCCTGGTCGGCGAGCAGCGGCGGATAGATGCCGCGGGCCAGTTCCCGCAGTGTCTCAAGTGCGCCCCGGGTGTCCTCCTTGAGCTGCGCGATCATGGCCCGCTCCCGCTCCTCGGCCTGACCAGCCATGGACTCGGCGAGCTCCAGCTTGGCCGCGATGCCAAGCAGTTGCTGCTGGGCACCATCGTGAATGTCACGTTCGATCCGGCGCCGCTGGTCGTCTTGCGCGGCGACGATCCGCAGCCGGGACGCCCGGAGTTCGGCCAGCCTCACCAGCAGTTGCTCGGTGAGCCCCACGTTGCGCAGGATCAGGCCCGCTTGAGTCCCGAGATCGGACACGAGCTTGTCCTCCGCCGGCGTGAGGCTCGTCCCCGGCCGCTTCGAGACGGACAGTGCGCCGAGCACTTCGCCCTCATGGCGCACCAGGGTGAACCGGTCGGCCGCGTCAATTGCCGGCTCCGGGCCATCCATGAAGACAATCCGCCGCGATCGCCCCGTGCCCGGGGGCCTGGTGTCCGGGGCCGAGCCGTCGGAAGGCCTGATGCCGGGGCCCCAGCCGTCCAGGGCCCCGGTGCCCGGCGGCCAGGATGCCTCGACCCGAAGTTCCTGGCCGATCTTCAGCCACACGTCAGCGCGCTCAGCGCCCGTTCCGTCGGCCAGGATCCGGGCCAGCCGGGGGAGGAGGTCCTCGACCGCGTAGGTCGCGCCTACTTGCCCGGCGAGCTGGCTAAGTGCCTCGTAAGGGGTGGCCCGCTGGCCGTACACCACCCGGTTGGCCAGACGCTGCATTCGTTCCCTGACCGGCTGGAAGGCCACTGCGACCACCGCGGTGGCCAGGATGGACAGTCCCAGATTCGGCCGCGATCCGCTTCCGCTGGCCGGCGAGGAGCCCAGCGAGCCGATCCCGGCCACGATGGCGACGTACACCGTGGTGATGAACGCCGCCAGCGAGCCGTAGACGATGGTGTTGCTGATGACTGCCGGCCGGGTCACCCGCCTGCCTCCAGGGCACGGCTGTGCAGCCGGCCCAGGACGACCGTGCCGCTGCCTGGTGACGTCCGCACATCGAGGGTGCCGCCGACCGCATGCAGCCGGTCCGCCATCCCCTGCAGGCCCGTTCCGTATCCCTTGGTGCCCGGGTCGAAGCCAGCCCCGTCGTCCATGACCTCGAACTCCAGGTCATCCCCGGAGGCTTCCAGGCGCACCCGAGCACAGCTGGCGCGCGCGTACTTCGTGACGTTCTGCAGAGCCTCAAGGACGCAGAAGTAAACCACGGCCTCGACGTCCTGCCGGAAGCGGCCGATGCCGCCAGCGGTCACGGCGGTCGGCACGGGCGACTTCTTGACCTGCGCCTGCAAAGCGGAGACCAGGCCCTCGCCCGCCAGCAGCGGGGGATAGATGCCGCGGGCGAGATCCCGGAGATCTGACGCCGCGCCGGCTGCTTCCTGGCGAAGTTCGGCCAGCAGTTCCCGCTCACCGTCCGGGTCGGTGCCGATCAGGGATTCAGTGAGGGTCAGCTTGATGGCCAGCGCCACGAGTTGCTGCTGGGCTCCGTCGTGGATGTTGCGCTCGATCCGGCGCCGCTCCTCGTCCTGGGCCGCTACGAGGCGCTGCCGGGAAACCCTGATCTGCTCCAGCCGGGCCAGCAACTGCTCTCGCAGCCCGACGTTCCTGAGCAGCAGCCCGGCCTGGGCGGCGAGGTCGGCGAGCAGCTTGTGCTCGGTCGGCGTGAGCGGTTCTCCGGGACGCTTGGACACCGACAAGGCACCCAGCACCTCGCCGCGGTGCGTCACGGCCAGGATCCGGTCGGCACCCGCGAGCGCGGGCGGGCCGCCAGTTGTCACGCCGATCGCAGGATACGGCGGCGCGCCCGGCGGCCAGCTGGCGTCGTCCCGGAAGATGTCCCCGACTTTCAGCCACACGTCAGCCCGGGCGGAACCTGTTCCCTCCGCCAGGATCCGCGCCATCCGGGGCAGCAGGTCACCAGCCGCGCTGGTCCCGGCCATCCGCGCGGAGAACTCCGAGAGCACCTCGTAGGGGGTGGCCCGCCTCCCGTAGACGAGCCGGTTGGCGAGCCGCTGAACGCGTTCCCGGACCGGCTGGAACGCGACGGCGACAATCGCGGTGGCCAGCAGCGACAGGCCGAGGCTGGGCCGTGCCTGCTGCTCCGCCAGGGACCCCAGGCCGACCACGATGGCGACGTAGACGCCGGTGATGAATGCGGCCAGCGCCCCGTAGACGAGGGTCTTGCTGATCACCAGCTCGATGTCGTAGAGGTGGTAGCGGAAGATCGCGACGCCGATCGCGAACGGGACAAGAGCGACCGATCCGCTGCTCACCGCGTTTTGCAGGTTGTTGGCCGCAGCGCCTGACCCGACGAGCCGTTCGAAGAACGGCTCGGCGAGCAGTGCTGCGACAATCAGCGCGGCCGCGTAGACAAGCCATTTCAGCTGCTCGCGCTCGACCGTCGGGGCGTGCCGGTACCTGAACACCAGGGAGACGACGGCGGCCAGGCCGGTGATGACGATCAGCCCGGCGCCGCCCCCGGCCAAGATCTTGAAGATGGGCCCCAGGAGCTTTCCGGCGCTGAACGGGTTAAGCACGGTCGGCTGGCCTGCGGTGATGATCGTGGGGGCGAAGGCGTTGCCGAGAACCCATCCGGCCAGGCCGGCTGCGGCGCTCCAGGCCACCGGTCGCCAGCGGCGGGACGGCAGCGTCCCGGTGGGGAACAGGAGCAGCACGACCACCGCGAGGCCGAGGCCGAACAGCCAGGTCCACCCCAGCCAGGCCGATAGCGCCAGGGTCCGGTGAAAGTGGCCCAGGAACAGCCCGACGCAGCCCGCCGCGTACGACAGTCCGGTGGCGGACATGAGCCATCCGATGGGATTCGCCGCGCGCTTCCACGCGAGCAGCGCGCCAACGGTGGCGAAGCCCGCGATAAAGACGACCCCGGACACGCCATTCGCCGCGTCCCCCTGGCTATCGGGTGCCGCTGACGCCTGGTGCAGCATGTGGTACACGAGGGCCGTCGTGGTCGTGGTGACGCTGAGCACCCAGATGGACCAGGCGCGCCAGAAAGCTGCCACTGGCCGGCCTGCTCCGGCAGCGGGAGAGGGGGCATGCTTCATCTCTCACCTCTTGAGAGGTGATTATTCGCTGCTGCCCGCTGCGAAAGAAGGGTGTCAGCCCCGGCCTAACGGCAGGTCACTACCCGGGAGTCGGTGAAGCCAGCACTACCGGGTGTGGATGGGTGCTCAGGACGCCAGAGGTTGCTGGCTGTCGCTGGCTGATCCCAGCTGCTTCCTGGTCGCGGCCGCGATCGTCTGCTGCAGCATCCCGGCCAGTTCACCATCTGGGCCCTCGTACTGAACGAGCATCCCTCTCAACGCACCCGCTTCAGTTATTGCCTGCGACCGCCGCCCGGCCCGGATCAGCGCATCGCAGCGCCGGATCCAGGCCATCAGCGAACTCCTGGTATGTCCCTCGATGCTGGTCTGCCGCGCATAGTCGCGGACAAGCTGGCCGAGGGCGTCGGCCAGCTCGCCGTACCGGCCCTCATCAGCCAGGCGCTGGGTGTCCAGGTCCCGCTCGCGCACCCGCATATAGTCCCGGCGGGCCCGGGAATTGAGTCGCCTGCCGAACCAGCCCGGTTTCCTTTCCGCCATGAACCAAGCCTATGGCGAGCGGCAGATAACCATCGCCGCCCGGCCCGCTCTCGGCCCCCGCACACTGCCGCTGATCAGTGAAAACACCAGTCGCGTTACCATGATGTGACCTTCCGTCAGGGGGGAGCGGAGGTCCTGGTGAGCCGACGCCCACGGCGCGGCGCTGAGGCCGGGCGGCCAGCGTCGCTGGTCCGCGAGGTGGTCGCGGCAGCGGCGCGGGCCGGCTGGCGCAACGCCGGGCGGATCATTGTCGCCGCCGCCGTGGTGTCCGCCGCTGTCTCCTTGGCGGAGACGATCATCCACACGTTCACGGACGGGGCCAGCCTGCCCGTGTCCCTGCTCGCCGAGATCGGCACGTCGAGCGTCAGCCTGCTTGGCGTGGTGCTGCTCGCGGGATTCCTGGGCCGGCTGGTCGGCGAGGCATCCCACGGCCGGCCGCGCGCCTCCGTCACCGACGTGCTGCGGACGCTGCCCTGGCGGCGGCTGGTCGGCGGTGACCTGCTGGTGGTGGTGATCGTGGGGATCGGACTGGCCGCACTGGTGATCCCCGGGCTGATCGCGGTCACGTTCCTCGCGGTGGTCGGACCGGTCATCGAGATCGAGAGCAGCCCGGCCGTAGCGGCCTTGCGCAGGTCCGTCCACCTCGTGCGGCAGCGCTTCTGGGCGGTCGTGCTGCTCGCGACGCTGCCCACGAGTGCGGCCAGCCAGATCCCCGCCACGTTCCCGCACCCGGTCACGACTGCGGCGGTGCTGGCGTTCGCCGGATTCCGGATCGGCGAGGCTCTCGTCGAAGCGGCTCTCGGGCTCGTGCTGGTGGAACTCTGCTACCGGCTCATCGAACTGGATACCGCGCGCCCGGCCGCCCGGCTCACCGCGGCGAACCAGCTCCCGCCATAGGGGTTGCAGTTGCCTGCCGGGCGGCTCGGTCAGCCGGCTCGCCCGGCGTATCCAGGCGGACCAGGTTCCGCCGGCTGCCCATGCTCCGCAGGGTGGCCGCGAACCGGCTGTCTGGTGCTTTCCCGGCGACCTCGTCCGCGTCGGCGGCCGTGTCCACGTCGATCAGCTCAGGCGCCAGGCGGACGCTGAGCCCCGCCCGCAGCAACCGGGCCAGCTGTCCCCGGCCCGTGTGCGTCTGTGACATGGGAACGCCAAGGATCAGGCTGGGATCAGGCCGGCGCAGGCCGAGCAGCCAGAAGCCGCCGTCCCGGGCCGGGCCGAACACGGCGTCTGACTCGCCGCGGGCGAGCGGGCGGGTCACGCTTTCCAGCAGCGCCGGGGTTACCTGGGGCGTGTCCATTCCTACCAGGACCACCGGGACGGGCAGCCGGGCGTAAGCGTCATCGAGCGCTGCGGCGATCCGCTCATCCAGACCGTCGCCGCGCTGGCCGGTTACCTCGAATCCTGGTGGCAGCCATCCCGCGCCGGGGAGAGCCGAGGTACGCGGCGCGGCTGCCACACGCCGGCCGCGCTGGGCAGCGGACGCGCCGCGCAGCGCGGCGGACGCGCCGGCCAGCGCCAGGACGCGGCGGGCGAAGGGGGTACGCGCCGCCGCGTCCAAGGTGTCCGCGAGCGCGGCTTCAGCCAGCCGAGCTGCTTCCTGCGGGGTGAACGGCGGGGTGAGCCGGGTCTTGACCTGGCCTGGCACCGGTGCCTTGGCGATGACGATGATCTGCGCCGCGAGCCGGGTCATGACGCCAGCACCCGGCGCATGTCGCGTACGGTGCGCACGGTCCCGCCGACCGTGCCGGTGACCTTGGACCGTCCCGACCGGGGATGGTACGGCACATTGGTTTCATGGATCCGCCAGCCCGCGGTGGCGGCGCTCATCACCATCTCCAGCGGGTAGCCGAACCGCCGGTCAGCGAGGGCAAGCCGGAGCAGCGGCTCACGGCGAGCCGCCCGCATCGGCCCCAGGTCGCGCAGGTGCGCGCCGGTGCGGCGGCGCAGCTGCGCGGCCAGGACCTTGTTCCCGAGCCGGGCGTGCAGCGGCCAGGTGCGCAGGCCATGGGCGATGCGCCGACCCAGGACCAGATCGGCCAGCCCGGCCAGGATCGGGTCAGCGACCATCGGCAGGTCGCCAGGGTCGAGCGAGGCGTCGGCATCCATAAAGCACACGATGTCGCTGGTGGCGGTGAGTAGCCCAGCGTGGCAGGCGGCACCGAATCCGCGCTGCGGCACCCGGACCACGGTCGCGCCGAAGTCCGCGGCGATGTTCGCTGAGTCGTCCGTGGACCCGTTGTCCGCCACGATGGGATGAAAGCAATCCGGCATCCGGGACAGCACCCACGGCAGCGCGGAAGCTTCATTCAGGCATGGCAGAACCACATCGATTACCATGTTCACCGACAGTAGGGCCGGACGCCCATGATCGACCCTTACGGACCCATGACGTATCGCTTGCGCCGAATCACCGCAGGTCCCTGGCGTGTTCTGCTATGGGTATGCGAATTCTGGTGACCGGCGCGGCAGGCTTCATCGGGTCCCACATCGTCGATGCTCTGCAGGCGGCAGGCCATGAGGTTCAGGGCCTGGACTCACTAGCCCCCGCGGTGCATGACGGGCCACCCGGCTATCTGCCCCCCGGATTCGACCTGACCGTGGGCGACGTCCGCGATCCAGGGGTGGTCAGCCGGGCGGTGGCGGGCGCGGACGTGGTGTGCCACCAGGCGGCGATGGTCGGGCTTGGCGTCGACCTGGCCGATCTGCCCGCCTACGCCGACGTCAACGTGACCGGCACGGCCGTCCTGCTGGAGGCCATGGGCCGCAACGACATCCCGCGCCTGGTGCTGGCCTCGTCCATGGTCGTGTACGGGGAGGGTGCCTACGACTGCCGGCGGCACGGCCGGGTCCGGCCCGCGCCGCGCAGCCGGGAAGACCTGGCGGCCGGCCGGTTTGAGCCGCGCTGCCCGCGCTGCGGCCAGGAACTCACGACGGCCACGGTGACCGAGTCGGCGCCGCTGGATCCCCGTAACGCCTACGCCGCCAGCAAGGTCGGCCAGGAGCACCTCGCGGCCACCTGGGCCCGGATGACCGGCGGCTGCGCTGTCGCGCTGCGGTACCACAACGTCTACGGGCCGAGAATGCCGCGGGACACCCCATACTCCGGCGTCGCCGCCATCTTCCGCTCCGCGCTGGAGGGCGGCAAGGCGCCCAAGGTCTTCGAGGATGGCGGGCAGCGGCGCGACTTCGTCCATGTCCGCGACGTGGCCCGGGCGAATCTGGGCGCACTCACCGCGGGGGAACCGGGCGCGCTGCGGGCGTTCAACATCGCCAGTGGTGAGCCGCACACGGTCGGCGAGATGGCCGAGGCGCTCGCCGTCGCGTTCGGCGGCCCGTCACCGGAGGTGACCGGGGAGTTCCGGCTCGGTGACGTGCGGCACGTGGTGGCTTCCCCCTCGGCCGCGGCCCGCGGGCTCGGTTTCCGCGCCGAGGTGAGCTTTGACGCCGGGATGGCCGAGTTCGCCAAGGCGACGCTGCGGGATCCGGTACGTCCGCTGCGCCGGATCGCGGGCTGACAGCTAACGCAGACCCCCGGTCACGCGTTGCGGTGACCGGGGGCTGACGGGTTTCACCCCGAGTTTCACGCCGAGCCGATTCAACCCAGCCGTTCGACGGTTTCAATCCCAGCCATTTGACGGGCGTTGATGAATCGCGTTGACGACGGCTGAATCGACGAGGGCTGATCAGCGAACACTGATGGCTCCAGGTGGTTCGCTACGGATCAGCCGTGCCGCCCTCGCCTGGGCGGGATCAGCCGTGCCGTCTTCGCCCTGGATCAGCCGTGCCGCCCGGCGTACACCGGCCGGGCCGGCGCAGCCGCGTGAGCCAGCGGCAGCCGGATGACGAACAGGCACCCGGGGCCGGAATTCTTCACGGCGATCTGCCCGGCGTGGGCCTCGACGATGCCGCGGGCGATGCTCAGCCCGAGCCCGGCGCCGCCGTCGTCGGCTGGGGTGCGGGCGGTTTCGCCGCGGAACGCGACGTCGAAAACACGCGGCAGGGACTCATTGGGGATGCCGCCACAGGCGTCGGCCACGCTCACCAGGGCTGCGCCCCGGTCGACCTCGCCCTGGACCTGCACCAGGCCGTCGGATGGAGTGTGCCGGATCGCATTGGTGACCAGGTTGCGGAGCGCGCGGCCGAATTCGCCCGCGTCGACCATGACCGGCAGCCCGCGGACCGCCGAGCCCTGCAACCGGACCCCCTTGGCCCGGGCCAGCGGCTCGGTGCTGGCCAGCGCCTCGGCCACCAGGTCATCAAGGCCGACCATGCGCCGGGACAGCCGGAGCGCGCCGGCGTGGATGCGGGACAGCTCAAACAGGTCGTCGATCATGGTGGTCAGGCGGTCCGCCTCACGCCGGATCTGCGTGTGGTAGTTACTTACCGTCTCGTAGTCCCGGACGACGCCGTCTTCCAGCGCTTCGGCCATCGCGCGCACCCCGGCCAGCGGGGTGCGCAGGTCATGACTGACCCAGGCGACCAGTTCCCGCCGGCTCGACTCCAGCGCGCGCTCTCGCTCGCGCCCTTGAGCGAGCCGCTCATGCGCGACGGTGAGCCCTTCGGACAGCCCGGAGAGCTCAGCCGGCAGCGTTACCTGCGGCGGCTCGTAGTGGCCGGTCTCGCCGACTTCCTGGACCGCGCCAAGGAGGAGACGGCTCGCGGAGCTGATCTTCCGCCCCAGGAAGAGCGCGACGACGAAGCCCGCCAGGCCCGCGATGGCGAGCAGTTCCAGCATGACCTGGCGGTCGCCGGCACTGGCCAGCATCAAGACGGCAATGGCGCCTACCCCGGCGAGCGAGGTGGCGACCGTCACGGCGGCGACCACGGTGAGCATCGCGGTAATGGAGCGGCCGGCCAGCAGCCGCAGCGCAATGAACCCGATCGCGCAGGTGATGACCGCGATCATGGCCACGCTGGAAGAAACGTGCAGGAGATCGGAGGGAGCGATCGGGGCGAGGGCGATCATGCGTGCTCCGGTTCGTAGCGGTAGCCAACACCCCAGACGGTGACGAGACGCCGGGGCATGGTCGGGTCTGGCTCGATCTTCTCGCGGAGCCGCCGGATATGCACGGTCACCGTGGATGTGTCACCGAATGACCAGCTCCACACGTGCTCAAGCAGTTGCTCACGGGTGAAGGCCTGCCCCGGGTGCTGCATGAGGAAGGCCAGCAGGTCGTATTCCCGTGAGGTGAGGGCCAGCGCGCTGCCCTTGAGCGAGGCTGCGTGCGCGGCCAGGTCGATCACCAGGTCGCCATCCTTCACCACGCCGAGAGTGTGCGCGTCGGGCAGGCCGCCGCCGCGCGCCCGGCGCAGTACCGACCTGACCCGCAACGCGAGCTCGCGCGGGCTGAACGGTTTCGTGACGTAGTCGTCGGCTCCGGTCTCGAAGCCGACGACTCGGTCGGTCTCCTCGCCGAGCGCGGTGAGCATCACCACCGGGATGGGCCACTGGGCGCGCAGTCTGCGGCAGATCTCCAGCCCGTCGATCCCGGGCAGCATAAGATCCAGTACCACCAGGTCAGGTGGCTCGTCGGCGATGCGGCGGAGGGCTTCGTAGCCGTCGCTGACGCACTCCACGTGGTGCCCGTCGCGGACCAGGTAACGTCCGACCACGTCGGCCAGCGTGGCGTCGTCGTCGACGACCATGATGCGGCCGGGCCGGTCAGGAGTGGTCACGATGCCGCCCCCCGCCGTCGGCGGCGCACTGGAGGGAGGGCTGGCGTGGATACGTTTTGTGCGGAAATCCTGGTCACATTGTCTAAGGTAGATCCGGATCCCTTTATCTGCCGACTGCCTGGGCAAATCCGTCATAGCTCCGTAAGGGTCGCACGCGGTAATCGGCGGCTAGGCTCTGCGCCCGGGACAACCCGCGCGCCTAGCCTGGAGGTGACCTCGTGCTCGGGGAGTTGTACGAGGAAGCGCTGGCCGGCTTGGCGCGGCCGGAGATCGAACATGCGGATGGCCGCCGGACCCCGCTGAAAGCGGACGAATGGCTGCGCACGCTGCCGGGCGACGGATCGATCCTGGACCGCTGCACCGGGCACACCCTGGATGTCGGGTCAGGTCCAGGGCGGCTGACGGTGGCGCTGGCTGAGCGGGGGGTTCCTGCGCTGGGCATCGACGTCACGCCGTACGCCGTCTGGCTCGCCCGGTCGTGCGGGGCGCTCGCGCTGCGCCGGGACGTTTTCGGCGCCGTGCCTGGGACCGGGCGGTGGGCGACCCTGCTGCTCGCTGACGGGAACATCGGGATCGGCGGGGATCCGCCCACCCTGCTGCGCCGGGTCGCGGAGCTGCTGATGCCGGGCGGTCGTGCCCTGGTCGAAGTGGAACCGCCCGGTGCGCCGATGCTGCAGGAAAAGGTGCGGCTTAGGCACGGCGGCACGCTGAGCGACTGGTTTCCGTGGGCCTGGATCGGCGCTGATCAGATCGGCGCCCTCGGCACCGCCGCGGGTCTCGCGGTCACCGAGATGTGGACCGACTCAGGCCGCTGGTTCGCCGCCCTGAGCTGACCCGGTGAGCTGACCCGCCGGGCTGACCCCGCGAGCTGGCACTGCGAGCTGGCACTGCGCTGATTCCGCTGGCAGGCGCCCTTAACGATTGATTACGGCCGACCCTGCTGGTCCCCCGGGGCGCCGTCCGGCTGGCAGCGTGGCCGGTATGACTGGACGGATGCGGATAATCGGGTCCGCCGTGGCCGCGGTGCTGGTGACCGGACTCGTGCTGCTCGCCGTGCACCCGGACCCGCGGCTGGCGCGGATCGGGACGCTGCCGCTGATGGCCGCGTTGTGGGCGGCCTTCGCGGTAGGTGCCTGGCTGGTACGCAAGACCCCGCTGCGCTGGTCGATCGCGCTGATCCTGCTGGGCGGGATCGCCGTCCAGCTCGCGGCGCTGTCGGCGCCGCCGCGGACAAGTGACGACCTCTACCGCTACATCTGGGACGGCCGGGTCCAGGCGGCGGGGTTCGATCCGTACGAGTACGTGCCCGCCGCCCCGCAGCTGGTGGCGCTGCGCGACCCGTTCCTGTGGAGCGCCGCGGCGCCGCACTGTGTCCGGCCGGGCGCCACCGCGGCTGTCCGCAACGGTGAGACGCTGGTCCCGGGCTGCACCCGGATCAACCGGCCCGTTGTCCCCACGATCTACCCCCCGGTCGCTGAGGCCTACTTCCAGGCGGTGCAGTACCTGTCCCCGCTGGGGAGCGGTTCCACTCCGATCCAGGCCGGCGCGGCGCTGTGCGCGATCGTCACCACGGTGCTGCTGCTGTTCGGGCTGCGGTCGCTGGGACGTGATCCGCGGCTGGCCGTGCTCTGGGCCTGGTGCCCGCTGGTCGCCCTGGAGGCCGGTAACAACGCGCACGTGGACGTGCTCGCCGCGACCATTGCCGCCGGCGCGCTGATTCTGCTGGCCAAGGCGGGGCGGCTGCGCAGGACCGTGTCCGGCGGCGTGCTGCTCGGCCTCGCCATCGCGACCAAGATGACCCCGATCCTGGTGGCCCCGGCGGTGCTGCGGCGCCGCTGGGCCGCCGTAGTGTCGGCGGCGGCGGCCGCGGCTGGCCTGGTGTACCTGCCGCACGTGCTGCGGGTGCACGGCGGGGTGCTCGGCTTCCTGCCGATTTACCTGAACCAGGAAGGCTATGCCAGCGGCTCCCGGTTCGTGCTGCTTGATCTCCTGGTCTCAGACCGGTGGGCGACCCCGGCGGCCTTCGCCGTGCTGGCCGTGACGGCCCTCGCCGTGCTCCGCCGCAGCGACCCCGACCAGCCGTGGCGTGGCGCGGTCGTGATGACCGGCGTGGCGCTGGCGGTCGCGACGCCGCCGTTCCCCTGGTACACGATGCTGCTGGTGATGCTGGTCGCGTTCGATGGACGGGCGGAGTGGCTCGCGTTCGCCGCGGCCATGCACCTGGCCGTGGTGCACCCGCTGCCGTCCACCGTGCTGACCCCCGCCACCGCCGAACGGATCGGTTACGGCACTGCCCTCAGCATCGTCGTGGTCGTATCGGCTGTTCGCTGGGTGCACGGCCGCCGGGTCTCGGCCCGCACCGTGACGATCCGGCCGGTCTCGGCCCAGCCGCTGCCAGTCCGCGCCGTGCCGGTTGCGGCGGTGCCGGCCAGTGCCGCGAGGGCCAGTGCCGCGAGGGCCAGTGCCGCGAGGGTCAGCGCCGCGAGGGTCAGCGCGGTCACGGTGATTAACGGCAGCGCGGAGACGGTTAGCGCGGAGCCGGCCGGGGTGGCGCCTTCCGGGTCGGCTCCTTCCGCCGGAGCCGGGACGCTGACCGGCGCAAACGCAGCGCGTAACTGACCGCCGAGATGCCGAACAGCACGCCGGTGATCGCCAGCCACCGCCCCAGGTACGGCTGGGTGGTCAGCCCGCTGCCCCGGTGGTAGAAGTGCTCCGACAGGCCCAGGATCAGCGGGAACCAGACAACAAACAGCAGCAGCGAGAACGCGGCCGGCACCCGGATGTAGTTGAGCACGGGGGGGTACGCCGCTGGGATCCCGGCCACGTTCTGCTGGGCCGGACCACCGACGGGCTGGGCCTGGTCCCCGCGGGCAGCCCCGTCGCGCGGGCGCCCCGGGAGGGCGTGCCCCGGGAGGGCGTGCCCCGGCTGGGCCCAGCGCGGCAGCAGGCGGCGCAGGGACAGGTCGGCGAGTGAGTACAGCGGGAACAGCAGCAGGTCGTGGCCGACGATCGCGACCACGAACCACAGGGCGAAGCCGCGCCACTGTCCCGCGGCGACCACGGCGCTGACCGCGTAGCCGGCCAGGGCGAAGGCGGCGAGGAGGGCCAGCAGGTGCAGCGGATGGCCGCCGTACCAGCGCCGGACCCGGCCGATCATGCTGGTCATTCATGCTCCAGGAAAGTGATCTTGTTTACCCATTTGGTGTTGTGCACTCCAGGCGCGGCCGGGATGATCGTCCGCGCCGGGTAGCCGTGGTCGCGAGACAGGTCGGCCCCGTTGACCCGCAGGGCGAGCAGGGCCTGTGGGTCGCGCACCTGGCCGGCGGACAGCACGGCCGCGCGGAATGAGCCCTTCTGCTGGATCGATTCGACGCGAGCCGCCCCGGGCTCGGTGACCCCGGCCAGCCGGGCCAGGTCGGTGAGCCGCACCCCGGTCCAGGCGCAGGCCGCCGACCAGCCTTCGACGCAGGCGATCGGCAGCACCGCAGTGTGCTGCGGCAGGGCGAGGATCTGCTCGCGGGTCAGGCTCACCTGGCGCGGGCCGGCCAGGACCAGCCGGTAAGCGTCGCCCACATCCTCATCACGCAAGCCGATCGAGACGGCGGTCCGGTTCACCGGGAAGGCGTTCGGGCCGGTCCTTGGGTTGGGTCCACGGGGTGCGAGCAGCGCGGTGCGCCGCGCCACGCCGCCGATCGACTGGCCGGCCACCAGCGCTACCAGGAGGGCGGAAGCCCCGCCGATCGCGGCCAGCAGCCCACGCCGGGAGAGCGTGGGCGGAGCCGGGTGCGCGGCACGCAGCCCGGCCGGGTCGGCCTCTTCCGGCCGGGTCTGCGCCAGGGAAGTGCGCAGCTCCCGGCGCAGGCTGCGGGACCGCAGCCCGGCCACCATCCGGGGGAACTTGAGGGCGACATGGGTGACCAGGCCGGCGATGAACACCCAGGCGCCGTACAGATGCGCGGTATAGAAGGAGAACGGAAAGATGTAGTAGTCCTGGATGTTCAGGATCCCGGTGGCGAACTCGAAGAGCACGCCACCAACGATCATGACCAAGCTGAGCCGCTCCAGCGCGTGAGCCGCCGAGCGGACGGGCGGCCAGCTGAAGAGGCGGGGCAGTACCGACCACAGTTTGGCCAGCACTACCGGCAGCAGCGCCAGGCCGAGCGTTATGTGTACGGCCTGGTCCACCCGGTACAGCCAGACCGGGTGCGTCGGCCACGAGAACAGGTAGAACTTCAGCAGCCCGGCCCCGGGCGTCTGGTCGTTGCCTGGCAGCCGGGGGTTGTAGGCCGCGTAGGACAGCAGGCCGGTGACCGCGAGGATGGTCAGGCCGACCAGCAGGACAACACCCAGCACGGAGGTCA
>CAYPQM010000068.1:23954-34720 GCA_964412845.1 uncultured Streptosporangiaceae bacterium | reverse complement strand
CGCGGTCCCAGCCTGAAGAACGATGACAGGCCCCGACAGGCCCGTCCGCCAGCCGGTGAATACACGAGCGAGCGTCCTGCTCACTTGCTTCCTGCGGTTGGCTGTTTTCCCGTGGATGCCTGAGACTCGCACGTTCATCAGCGCCCGCGGCGGCGGTGATCGAGAACGGCGAACGCCACGCGCCCGGCCGATGCAGACGATTCCATCGTCAACCTTCCAGGGTCGTTTCCAGCTGCTGCGGCACGATCCGGTGGGCGGATCGTCCGGGCGGTCGGTAGTGCATACACCGCGGCACTGGGAAACTGGGCGCCCGCGAGCCGCCCAGTTCGCGCCGTGGGCGGTGTATATACCGGGCGGAGGTACGACGTGGTGCGGAAGGAAGGAGCGCAGGATGGTGACAGCCGATCGTCTCTCACGGGCGCGGACAGGGGATGGAGAGGCGTTCCGGGAGCTGGCCGAGTCCCACCGGCGGGAGCTGCAGGTGCACTGCTACCGGATGCTCGGATCCTTCGCCGACGCCGAGGACGCCGTCCAGGAGACGATGCTGGCCGCCTGGCAGGGCATCGGCGGGTTCACTGAGGAACGCGCGTCGCTGCGCACCTGGCTGTACAAGATCGCCACCAACCGGTGCCTCAACGCGCGCCGCGCGGCGAGCCGGCGCCCGGCCAGGGAGTGGGATGTGTCGCAGTTCGAAGCGCCCGTGCCGACGCCGCGCGACGAGGCCGCCTGGCTGCAGCCGTTTCCTGACGCGTTCCTCGAGGGCGCCGTCGACCGGCCGCTCGGGCCGGAGGCCCGCTACGAGCAGAGCGAAGCCATCTCGCTGGCTTTCGTGGCCGCCCTGCAGGTGCTTCCGCCGCGCCAGCTCGCCGTCCTCATCTTGCGCGACGTCCTCGGATTCCACGCCAGCGAGGTGGCCGAGATGCTGGAGGTGACCGTCCAATCGGTCAACAGCGCCCTCAAACGAGCCCGCGCTAGCCTGCAGCGCCGGCAGCCAGCCGTCGGCCACCAGCCGCCGCCCGCCGCAAGCTCGCCCGCCGAGGACGCGATCGTGGCCATGTTCGCCCGCGCGTGGGAGTCGGCCGATCTCGACGCGCTGGTGGCCCTGCTGACCGACGACGTCTTCATCGCTATGCCTCCGGAGCCATTCGGATACGAGGGCCGTGACCTCGTGGCCCGCTACTGGGCCCGCCAGTTCGGCGCGGGCCGCAGGTTCGACCTCGTGCCGACCCGGGCCAACGGCCAGCCCGCGTTCGGGGCATACCTGCGCGTCCCGGCCGGCGTCCGCCACGCGACCGGCTTCTACGTGCTCACCCTTGCCGGCGACCGGATCTGCGCCATGACCCGCTTCGACAACAGCGTGCTGCCGTGGTTCGGGCTACCGCGATCGCTCCCGAGCCGATAGCCAGCACCGAGCCATGGAGAGGCTGTACGCGCCGAACGAGTTCTTCCGCATTCCGCGCCGGTGACCACGACACGCCGTCCGTCACCATCGGCAAGGACCACTGACGCTCACACCAGAACCAGGGAAAGGAGACCCGCCCAGCGAGAACACAGACAGAGAGCACCCGCCGCAGCCGGAGGCTAAGGGCGGGTGACGATCGAGCCTGCCCCCAAACGGCCGCTCATGGGGATTTAATGTGTCCGAGGGGGGACTTGAACCCCCATGCCCCTTTCGAGGCACTAGCACCTCAAGCTAGCGCGTCTGCCTATTCCGCCACCCGGACGTGCGCCGTAGCACGGCGATCCCGTGTCGGCCGCCTCACGATAGCAAATCCCGGCCGGTCACGGCGAAGAGAGCCGCCCAGCCGGGACGGGACGGCACCCCGGATCCGGCGCCGCAGCCAGGCCCGGTCAGCATGGCACAGGGCAATGCCCCTGCGGGCCAGGGTAAATGCGACCATGGGCAGGTGACCCAGAACCCAGCCGCCGCCCCGACCGCCCAGGACGAAGTCGCCGGGTTGTGCAGCGACCTGATCAGGATCGATACGTCCAACCGGGGAGACCACTCCGGTCCTGGCGAGCGCCTAGCCGCCGAACACGTTGCTGGGCTGCTCGCCGAGGTCGGCCTGGAGCCGACCCTGCTGGAATCTCATCCGGGGCGGGCGAGCGTAGTGGCCCGCATCGCTGGGCAGGACCCGCAGCGGCCGGCCCTGCTCATCCACGGGCACCTCGATGTGGTCCCCGCGGACGCGGCGGACTGGCAGGTGGCGCCATTTTCCGGCGAGATCTCCGGCGGGTGCGTCTGGGGCCGCGGGGCGGTGGACATGAAGGACATGGACGCGATGATTCTCGCCACCGTCCGGCAGCGTCTGCGGGAGGGGCGCCGGCCACCCCGCGACGTCGTGCTCGCCTTCCTCGCCGACGAGGAGGCCGGCGGCACCTGGGGGGCCAGGTGGCTGGTGGACAACCACCCGGATCTCTTCGAGGGGGTCACCGAGGCGATCGGCGAGGTCGGCGGGTTCAGCGTCACCATCGGCGGTCGCCGCCTCTATCTTGTGCAGACTGCGGAGAAGGGAATCTCCTGGCTCCGGCTGACCGCGCACGGCACTGCCGGCCACGGGTCCATGCTGCAGCCGGACAACGCGGTGACCGAGCTGGCTGAGGCGGTGACCCGGCTCGGCCGGTACGACTGGCCGGTCCGGCTGACCCCCGCCGTCGAGGAGTTCCTTAAGGCGGCCTGCGATGCCCTGGGCATCGAGTTCATGCCCGATGGCTGGCCCCAGGTGCTCGCCAAGATCGGATCGCTGGCCAGGCTCACCGGCGCGACTCTCCGCAACACCACCAACCCCACCGTCCTTAACGCAGGGTACAAAGTCAATGTTGTCCCACAGGTGGCGTCTGCCCAGGTGGATGGTCGTTTCCTGCCTGGCCATGAGGAGGAGTTCCTGGCCGAGGTGGACAACCTGCTCGGGCCCAGCGTGCACCGCGAGTTCATCTATCACGACGTGGCGGTCGAGACCACCTTCGATGGTGACCTGTGCGAGGCGATGACCTCCGCGCTGCTCTCCGAGGATCCAGCCGGAAAGGTCGTCCCGTACTGCCTGTCCGGCGGGACGGACGCGAAGTCTTTCAGCCGGCTCGGCATCCGGTGCTTCGGGTTCGCCCCGCTGCGGCTGCCGGCAGATCTGGACTTCTCCGGGATGTTCCACGGCGTGGACGAGCGCGTCCCGGTCGATGCACTTCAGTTCGGCGTGCGGGTGCTGGACTCCTTCCTCGATCGCTGTTAGCCATGTCCAGCAGCCCTGTCCCGGCGGCCGTCACGGGTCACACGTTTCCTGGAATTAGCCGATGGGCACTTTGGGTAGTGTTATCGTTACGCACTGTGCGAACTTGGTCCTGCCGGGCTAACGGCCCGACTGTGCGTACCCGGCAGTGCGCTGCGCCTGCGGGCCCGAGTTCCCCCCTAAGCGCTTTGCCTGCCCCGGCGGCGCGGCTCGGGGCAGGCAAAGCCCAGCTCACCAGGCATGCACGCGAAACAGCCGATCTTCAGTGGTCAAAGCGTCCGGACGGGGCGTATGATCGGCCGCCGCAGGGTTGCCTTCCTGCTGCCGTCTGCGTTCAGCCGGAGCCTGGAAAGTTCCCAGTACCCGTATTCTGCGTGATCGGTGAGGATTCGCCGCGCGGCGTCCCGGGACGTTCCGCGCGGCAGGTAAAGCACGAGGTAGGAATACTCTGCCATTACCACTCATTGTGCGCGGCGAGCGCGGTGATTCAATCGGCAGCAGGAAAAAACTTGCCGGCCGGGCGATCTGGCGGGTGGTCGTCTGGTGATCTGGGCAGGTGGCAGCGGGTGATCCGGGGTGGTCCCCGGTGATCTGGGCAGTGGTTGCCGGTGATCCGGCCGGTGGCCGCCGGAGGATCCGGCGAGCGGCTGCCGGGAGGATCCGGCGGTGGCAGCCGGGGTGCGGAGGCGCTCGCCGGAGGCCGTGCGGGACGCGCTGAAAGGGCCTCGGGGGATGCTCCGGGAAGGCCGCGGGGAACACCGGCGGCCTGCCGTGGGGTTGATGAGGGTGACGGATGGGGGAACATGACCAGGGCTGGGAAAGGATAGCGGGCTAGAGGGTGAAGAGCGTGCCAGCAACCGCGGGTGCCGTCGCTAAGGCTACGACGGGCAAAACGAAGAGCGCGGCCGGCAAGAATGGCGCGTCCGCGCGCACAGGTGCCGGCCGGCGGCTCGTGATCGTCGAGTCGCCAGCCAAGGCGCGCACCATCGCGGGATACCTCGGCCAGGGGTACGTGGTGGAGTCGAGCATTGGCCATATCCGTGACATGCCGGACAAGGCCGCGGAGATCCCCGAGAAGTACCGCAAGGAGCCGTGGGCCCGGCTGGGGGTCAACGTGGACGACGGCTTCGAGGCCCTGTATGTCGTCCACGCCGACAAGAAGGCGCAGGTGTCCAAGCTCAAGTCGCTGCTGAGAGACGCCGACGAACTCCTGCTGGCCACTGATGAGGACCGCGAGGGCGAAGCGATCGCCTGGCACCTGCTGCAGGAACTGAAACCAAAGGTTCCGACCAGCCGGATGGTCTTTCACGAGATCACCCCCGAGGCGATCGCGCAGGCCGTGGCCAACCCGAGGGAGCTCGACCAGGGCTTGGTCGACGCTTACCAGACCCGGCGGGTGCTGGACCGGCTGTACGGGTATGAGGTCTCCCCGGTCCTGTGGAAGAAGGTCATGCCCCGGCTGTCGGCGGGCCGGGTCCAGTCGGTCGCGACCCGGCTCGTCGTGGTCAGGGAACGCGAGCGGATGGCGTTCCGCACGGCCCGGTACTGGGACCTGGAAGCGGTTTTCGCCCCGGCGGCCGACGGGACGAACAAGGCTGCCGCAAATATTTCATTTCCCGCCGGGCTGATTTCGGTCGACGGCCGCCGGATAGCGCAGGGCCGGGATTTCGCCCCCACCGGAGAGTTGCGTAACCCGGACGTCCTCTACATGGACGGCAGCCAGCCCAGCGACGCAGTGGGGGCTGACGGGCAGCAGCCGATCCCGGCCGGGGTGGTCCACCGGCTGTCCGCCGCGGGGCTGGCCGACCGGCTGGCGGGTGCGGACTTCTCGGTGAAGTCGGTGGAGCGCAAGCCCTACCGGCGCTCCCCGTACGCGCCGTTCCGCACCACGACGCTGCAGCAGGAGGCCTCCCGCAAGCTCGGCTTCTCGGCGAAGTACACGATGTCGGTGGCGCAGCGGCTGTATGAGAACGGCCACATCACTTATATGCGGACCGACTCGATCCAGCTGTCCCAGACCGCGATCACCGCTGCCCGCCGCCAGGCTCGTGAGCTTTACGGGGCCGAGTACGTGCCCGAGGCGCCCCGGGTTTACACCAGCAAGGTGAAGAACGCCCAGGAGGCGCACGAGGCGATCCGGCCCGCCGGGGACAGCTTCCGCACCCCGTCGCGGGCTGGGCTGTCCGGGGATGAGCTGCGCCTTTACGAGCTGGTCTGGAAGCGCACCGTCGCCTCGCAGATGAAGGACGCCACCGGGGAATCGGTGTCGGTCCGGGTCTCCGGCCGGTCCTCGGCGGGCGAGGACGCCGAGTTCGGCGCATCCGGCAAGATCATCAACTTCCATGGCTTCCTCAAGGCGTACGTGGAGGGTGCCGACGACGACGCGGATGCCGACGACCGCGAGCGCCGCCTGCCCGCGCTGACCGAGGGCGACGCGCTGACGGCGCTGGAACTGGCCGCCGCCGAGCATGCCACCAGGCCACCCGCGCGATACACCGAGGCGACCCTGGTCAAGGAGCTGGAAGACCGGGAGATCGGGCGGCCGTCCACCTACGCGTCGATCCTCGGCACGATCCTGGACCGGGGGTACGTCTTCAAGAAAGGCACGGCGCTGGTCCCGTCGTTCCTGGCCTTCGCCGTGATCACCCTGCTCGAACGCCACTTCGGTCACCTGGTCGACTACGACTTCACCGCTCGGATGGAGGGCGCGCTCGACGAGATCGCCCGGGGCGAGGCGGCCCGGGTGCCCTGGCTGCGCCGGTTCTATTTCGGCGCGGACGGCGAGGATGGCCTGAAGGAACTGGTCAGCGACATCAGCGACATCGATGCCCGCGACGTCAGCTCGTTCCCGCTGGCCGGCACCGACATAACCATCCGGGTCGGCCGGTACGGGCCGTACCTGGAGCGCGGCGATCAGCGGGTCAACATTCCCGAGGGCACGGCGCCCGACGAGCTCACCCCGGAGCGCGCCGCCGAGTTGTTCGAGCAGCCCAGCGGGGATGTCCCGCTCGGCACCGACCCGGCCACCGGGCGCGCGATCATCGCGAAAGGCGGCCGGTTCGGGCCGTACGTGACCGAGGTACTGGACGACGGCTCGAAGGAGAAGCCGCGCACGGCGTCGCTGCTGAAGTCGATGTCCCTGGACACGGTGACGCTGGAGAACGCGCTGCGCCTGCTCACCTTGCCGCGGACCCTCGGCGAACTGGACGGCGAGCCAGTGACCGTGCAGAACGGCCGCTACGGGCCGTACGTGAAAAGGGGCACGGACAGCCGCTCGCTGGAGGACGAAGAGCAGCTGTTCACCATGACCCTCGCCGAGGCCAAGGAGCTGTTCGCGCAGCCCAAGGCCCGGGGCCGGGGCCGCGCCGCGGCCGCGCCGCCGCTGCGTGAATTTGGTGATGACCCCACCAGCGGCCGGCCCATCGTGGCCAAGGAAGGCCGGTGGGGGCCCTACGTGACGGACGGCGAGACCAACGCTTCGCTGCGCCAGGGCGATGCGGTGGAATCGATTACTCCGCAGCGCGCGGCCGAACTGCTCGCCGAGCGCCGGGCCGCAGGTCCGCCCGCCGCCCGCCGCCGCACGACCGGGGGGGCCCGTGCGTCTGGGACCCGTGCGCCCGGGGCCAAGGCATCTGGCGCCAAGACCCCTGCGGCCAAGGCTTCTGGGGCCAAGGCTGCGGGCGGAGCCAAGGGGTCAGCAGCCAAGGGGTCAGCAGCCAAGGCGTCGGGGGCCAAGGCGTCAGGGGGAGCCAAGGCGTCAGGGGCCAAGCCGGCCCGGGCGTCAGCCGGCACCCGCCCGGCCGCGGGCGCCAGGTCACGCAGCGGCTCCTGAGCTTGCCGTTTGACCTGCTTTCCTCGTCTGGCATTGCGAGTGAGTTCCCGTCGGCTTTGCGGGTGAGACCCCGCTCGGTGCTCTGGCCGCGAGCCAGACGGTGGTCGGGAAACCGGCGCTAGACCGCGCTGCGGCTCCTACACTGTTACGGCAAGTCCGGACATTCGCGACCAGGCAGGCCACACGCAGCGGCTCTCTCTCGGTACTCTGACGCAGTGAACTTCCGATCCCCTCGAAATGGACGCAGCAGCGTGCTGTCCATCAAGCCGTTCCGGCGGCTCTGGATCGCCACCTCGCTGTCCAGTCTCGGGGATTGGCTCAGCCTCGTCGCGCTGTCCACACTCGCCCTGACCCTGGCCGGGAAAGGTCTCGCCGCACAGGGCGCGGCGGTAGGCGGCGTCTGGCTGTCCTCGCTGTTGCCAGCGCTCGTGCTGGGCCCGCTGGCCGGTGCGTTCGCGGACCGGATGGACCGCCGGCTGAACATGATCATCGGTGATGTCATCCGCGGCCTGCTCTACCTGTCCATCCCGCTCAACCTGTCGTTCGGCTTCGCCAACAAGCTGACCTGGATGTACGGGGTGCAGTTCCTGGCCGCCTGCGCCTCGCTGTTCTGGACGCCCGCCAAGGACGCCTCAGTGCCGAACCTGGTGCCGCCGGACAAACTGGAACAGGCCAACCAGTACAGCCTGCTGACCACGTACGGGACCGCCCCGATAGCAGGGCTCATCTTCGCGCTGCTCGCCAAGCTCACCGCGGGGCTGGCTCATGTCTCGCACTACATCAACGCCAGCCAGGTCCAGGTCCAGGTTGACCTGGCGCTCTACTTCAACGCCCTCACCTTCGCGGTGTCCGCGCTGACCATCTACTGGCTGCGGGAGATCCCCAAGCGCAACGTCAGCGCCCACATTTCCGCGCCGTCGGTGGCCAAGACCATCTGGGAGGGCTGGCGGTTCCTCGGCCAGGACCAGGTGGTCCGGGGCCTCATCATCGGGATGGTCGGCGCGTTCTCGGCCGGCGGCGTGGTGGTCGGGCTCGGCCCGTCGTACATCAAGAACACCCTGCACGGCGGCAGCGCGGGCTGGAGCACGGTTTTCTCCGCGGTTTTCATCGGCCTGGCCCTCGGCATGTTCCTCGGCCTGCGCATCCTGAAGGGTTTCAGCAGACGTCGGCTGTTCGGGCTCAGCATCGTCGGGGCGGGGGTGCCGCTCGCCCTCATCGGGCTCATCCCGAACCTGGTCGTGGTGGTGGGCCTGGTGGTCCTGCTGGGCGCGTCGGCCGGCATCGCCTACGTCACCGGCTACACCATCGTCGGCCTCGAAGTGGACGACGACACCCGCGGCCGGACCTTCGCCTTCCTGCAGTCGGCCATCCGGGTGATCCTGTTCGCCGTGATCGCGGTGGCACCGTTCCTGGCGGCCGGCTTTACCGCGCTGGTGCACCAGCTGACCAGTTCCCCGCTGCGGTTCGGTCATGTCAGCTACGCGGCGATCGGCTACAACCTGGTGCTGCTGCTCGCCGCGGCGGTCGCCATCTGGCTCGGCGTGGTCTCCTACCGGCACATGGATGACCGCCGGGGCGTCCCGCTGCGAGATGACCTGGCGTCCGTGGTGCGCGGCGACGAGTTCGCCCCGGTTCCCGGGCACGCCAACGGCTTCGAGCCGGCCCGGCACGGCCTGCTCATCGCCCTGGAAGGCGGCGAGGGCGTCGGCAAGACCACGCAGTCCAGACTGCTCGCCATCTGGCTGCGTGACCAGGGCTTCGACGTCATCGCCACCCGGGAGCCCGGCGCGACCAAGGTGGGCATGCGGCTGCGTGCCGTGCTGCTCGACACGACGCATACCGGGCTGTCCTCCCGGGCGGAGACGCTGCTCTACGCGGCCGACCGCGCCGAGCATGTCGATTCCGTCATCGTCCCCGCACTGGAGCGTGGCGCAATCGTGGTGACTGATCGTTATGTCGATTCGTCGCTTGCGTATCAGGGCGCAGGCCGTAACCAGCCGATGGCGGAGGTGGCCCGGGTGAACGAATGGGCCACCGGCGGCCTCATGCCTGACCTCACGATCCTGCTGGACCTGCCGCCCACCGCGGGGCTCGGGCGGCGGGCCCGGTCCGCGGACCGGCTGGAAGCTGAGCCCACCGACTTTCACGAGCGGGTCCGGGCCGGCTTCCTCGCGCTGGCCAAGGCCGAGCCGCAGCGGTACGTGGTGCTGGACGCGGGCCGCCCGGCCGACGAGCTGAGCCACGAGATCCAGGACCGGATCCGCGACCTGCTGCCCGACCCGGTGCCTTCCGTGGCGGAGGCGAACACCGGGAGTTTCCCGGCCATCATCGATGGCTGATCCGGGGGTCTTCGGTGACCTGGTCGGCCAGGACAGTGTGGCCGACCAGTTGCGGCAGGCGGCCGCGGCGGCGGCCCGGGTACTGCGCGGTGAGCGGGTCCTGGGCATGACCCACGCCTGGCTGTTCACCGGGCCGCCCGGGTCAGGCCGGTCGGTGGCCGCGCGGGCGTTCGCCGCCGCGCTGCTCTGCCCGGACCAGGGCTGCGGGCACTGCGCATCGTGCCGTCAGGTACGCGCGGGCACGCACGCCGACCTGATGCTGGTCCGGCCGGATGGGCTCTCCTACGGGGTGAAGCAGACCCGGAACCTGGTGCTGCGCGCCGCGGGGGCACCATCAGGCGGCCGGTGGCAGGTGGTGCTGTTCGAGGACGCCGACCGGGCCACTGAACAGGCGGCGAACGCGTTGCTCAAAGCCATCGAGGAACCAGCGCCGCGGACGGTCTGGCTACTCTGCGCGCCGTCCGCGGAAGAACTGGTGACAACGATCCGGTCGCGCTGCCGGCTGGTCGTGCTGCGCACTCCGTCGTCGGCCGCGGTGGCGGAGGTGCTGGTCAGGCGGGACGGGGTGGACCCGGCCCGCGCGCTCGCCGCCGCCCGCGCGGCGCAGGGGCATATCGGCCGGGCCCGCCGGCTGGCCACCGACCCGGAGGCCGCGCAGCGGCGCGAGGACGTGCTCACCGTGCCGTCCCGGGTCGGCAGCCTCGGGCCGGCCCTGGCCGCGGCGGCCGCCCTGGTCAAGGCCGCGGAACGGGAAGCCGCGGCGGCGACCGAGGAACTGGACGTCCCGGAACGTGAGGCGCTGCGCCAGGCCTTCGGGGAGGGTTCCACCGGCAAGGGGGTAGCCAAGGCCATCCGCGGCGGCGCTGGTGCCCTGAAGGACCTGGAGGACCGGCAGAAGTCCCGCGGTACCCGGATGAAGCGGGACGCGCTCGATCGCGCCATGCTTGATCTCGCTGCCTTCTACCGTGATGTCCTCACCGTGCAGTTGCGCGCGGGCGTGGAACTGGCCAGCGCCGGCCACGAGGCGGAACTGGAGCAGCTGGCGGCCGCCTGCGCACCGGAATCCACGGTGCGCAGGCTGGAGGCGATCATGGCCTGCCGGGAGCGGCTGGCGGTGAACGTCGCGCCGCTGCTCGCCGTCGAGGAAATGACCCTCGCCCTTGCCGCCGGCTGACGCGGCACGCTGTAGCGCGGTGCATTGTGCCGCCCCTCATGCGCGCAGAAGGCGCCGCGCTGCCCCGGCCTGGGATCACCGCGGTGCTTTATGCCCCTCTGCACCACGTTGATGCGGTGCGAAATGAGTGCGGTGCTTTGTGCCCCTCGTGCGCGGACAAGGCACCGCGCTGATCCAGGCCGTGGCGGGCAACGAAA
>CAYPQM010000068.1:0-23854 GCA_964412845.1 uncultured Streptosporangiaceae bacterium | reverse complement strand
CCCCTCGTGCGCGGACAAGGCACCGCGCTGATCCAGGCCGTGGCGGGCAACGAAAGCCAGTGCCGCGCGTGCTAGAGGTATGAGCAACCAAATCGGGGACGCTGGACGCGTCTGGGATATCGGCGAGATGACCGCGATGACAGATGCGGCCGACCCGGCGCCCGGCCGTCACGACGTGTCCGTGCTGTTCCGGGAACGCCACGCCGAACTGGTGCGACTGGCCGTGCTCGTGGTCGGCGACCGGCCTTCCGCCGAGGATGTTGTCCAGGACGTGTTCGCCCGGCTCTGCGTGCGTGGCCGGCTGCCGGAGGGCGATGGCTTGCTGGCCTACGTCCGGGCGGCCGTGCTCAACGGCTGCCGCAGCGCGCTGCGACACCGCGCTGTCGTGCGCCGATTCGGGGGCGCGCGCGGCTTCCTGGCGTCCGGTACCGCGCAGGTATCCGCCGAACACGAGGCCCTCCTGGCCGAGGACCGCAGGCAGGTGCTCGCGGCCCTGGCTGAGCTGCCGCGCAGGCGCCGCGAGGTACTGGTGCTCCGCTACTGGCTCGGCCTGCCTGAGTCCGAGATCGCCGCCACGCTGGGCATCAGCCCGGGCACCGTCAAATCCACCGCCGCGCGAGGGCTCGCCGCGCTGGCCCGCAAGCTTGGGGAGCGATCATGACGACCACAGAGGACAGGCTGGCCGACGCGCTGGCCGCCGCGGCCCGCGCGGTACCCCAGGAGACACTCCGCCCGCTCACCGCCCCTGACCCCCGGCGCCACCGCCCGGCCTGGCTCGTGCCGGTGGCCGCGGCGACGGCGGTCGCGCTTGTGGTCGGCCTTGCGGTGGCCGTGTCCAGCCTGCTACCCGGCTCCGGGCAGGGTGCTGGGTCATCCGGGCTGTCCGGTACGGGGAGCACGGGCGCGCCGCCGCGTTACTACGTCGAGGCGGACATCAGCAGCGACAAGGTCGTGGTGCGCGGCACAGCCAGCGGAGCAGTGATCGCCACCGTGCCGGTTCCGGTCGCCCACGATGGCGGGAATCCGGCCATCACCGCCGCCAGCAACGGGACCTTCTTTGTTGCGGCGTTTGCCCGGAGGACGAGCGACGAGCGGATCTACCGGTTCCGGCTCACGGCCGCCGGCCAGGTCACCGGGTTCGCCCCGGTGCCAGGCAGCGTGCTGAGCGCGGGCCAGCAGGCCGATGCCCTGGCGGCCTCGCCGGACGGGTCACAGCTCGCCCTCGGGATCAGCTTCTTCGTCCCGCATCCCAAGCCGGGCAAGATCTACCCGCCAGCGCCCCCCGATCAGATCGTCGCCATCGACACGGCGACGGGGATGAAGACCGTGTGGCGGGGAGGGACGAGCGCCCTAGGTCGCGGGTTCAGCGTCGCCAGCCTGTCCTGGACCGCTGACGGCCGGGAGCTGGTGTTCCTCGGGCAGTGGTGCGGGGGGTTCGCGCTGAGCAGCGAGGCCTGCGGGAATGGCCGCCGGACCGCGCAGGTCCGGACGCTTGACCCGGCGTCCGGGGGTGGCCCGCTGGACAGCGGGCAGCTCCTGCTCGGGCAGTCCGCGCGGCTCCCGTACATCGCGCAGGCCCTGATCAGCCCAGACGGCTCGACGATCACAGCCATCGTGCTGACCGGCCCGGTGACCGGCTCGGATTACGTCAGCGGCACGGTTCCCAGCCGCGTGTCGGTGCGGCGGATCTCCGTGGCCACCGGCCGGCCGCTGAGCGTCCTGTACCGCCGGGATCTGGGTTCCACCGCCATGGTGAACGGCGTCCCGGATTTCCTGGCGCTCCACGCCGATGGCGTCGGCCAGCACTGGATGCTCGTCGGGGGCATCAGCGCCGGCCCTGGTTATGACCGAGGGTTCAACGGCTGGATCGATGACGGACGGCTGGCCCCACTCAAGCCCGTCAACGGGCGGATCGCCGCCGAGGCCTGGTGAGAGTACTGCCGCCCGGCCCTGCCGCGGGGCTGGGCGGCAGTGAGCGGGGGCGTTGCGTTAAGGGGGAAGGAAGTTGGTTTGCCCGGGGGAAGCGCTCACGCGCTTATGCCCCGTAGTCTGTGGCGGTGGGCATGATGATGGCCGTCAGTTTCGAGCGGTATGGCCGCCTCTACTATGTGGACCCCGGGTCCTACCTGCCTTCCGTGGGAACAATGGTGCTGGTGCCGGTCGACGGCGGGCCCGAAGTGGCCCAGTGCGTATGGGCGCCGCAGTGGGTGGACGAGGACGTGGCGGGCCTGCCGGTCTGCGCCGGGCTGGCCGGTGACGAGCATCTGGCCCGGGACGAGGCCAACCGGAGCCGGCGAGCCGAGGCGAGGGTGGCGGCCCGGCGCCTGGTCCGCGAGCACGGCCTGCCCATGAAGATCATCGGCGTGGACTACGTCGACTCCTCGAACGTGTTCACGGTGTATTTCAGCGCGCCCGGGCGGGTCGACTTCCGTGCGCTGGTCCGCGATCTGGCTGGCCGGCTGCGCGGCCGGGTGGAGTTGCGGCAGATCGGGCCCCGGGATGAGGCCAGGCTGCAGGGCGGGATCGGGCCGTGCGGGCGTGACCTGTGCTGCGCCACCTTCCTCAAAGACTTCGAACCGGTCTCCGTGCGGATGGCCAAGGACCAGGATCTGCCCGTCAACCCGCTGCGGATCGCGGGCGCCTGCGGGCGGCTGATGTGCTGCCTGAAGTATGAGCATCCGCTGTACCAGGAGTTCCGCGAGAAGGCCCCGGCGATGGGGGAGTCCGTGGAAACCCCGGACGGCCCCGGCGTGGTGACCGGTCATAACGTGCCCGGCGACAAGGTCGTCGTGAAACTGACCAGGGACGGCAGGAAGACCACCTGCTCGCGGGCCAGCGTCTGCGGTTCCCGCAAGGCCTATGAATCCACCTACGGCGACGGCCCGCCAGCAGGGGCGTCTTCGGGCGGTGCAGCATCCTCCGGCGGCGGGGGTTGCGGTGGTCCGGCTGGCGGGGCTCTGGGCGGCGGGGCCCTGAGCGGCGGTGGGGCCCTGGGCGGCGGTGGGGCCCTGGGCAGTGGTGGGGCCCTGGACGGGCCGCCCGCCGGGGCCGCCGGGTGAGAAACCCCGTCCGGGGCGCGGTCCACATCGCTGCCCTCGCGGCGGCGACCGCTGTCCTGCTGGCCGGATGCACGGCCGCCCCGGCTGGTCACCCCGTCGCCGCCGGCACTGGCCCGCACAGCGCGTCTGCGTCAGCGTCCGCCACTCCCGCCGCGGCCCAGCCCACGGCTCCGCCGCCGGTCACGCTGCCTGGCTACTACGCACAGGCACTCCGCTGGCAGCCCTGCGCCAAGGTGTTCCAGTGCGCGCGGCTGCTGGTCCCCTTCGACTACCACCGCCCGTCGTGGCGCCGGTTCTCGCTGCCGGTCATCCGGCTCGCCGCCACGGACCCAGCTCAGCGCATCGGATCGCTGGTGATCAACCCCGGCGGCCCCGGCGTCTCCGGGGTGAGTTACGCCTTGCAGGCCCGCAGCGTGGTCTCCGCCACGGTCCGCGCCCGGTTCGACGTGGTCGGCTTCGACCCGCGCGGCGTCGGCGGCAGCGTGCCGGCCGTGCACTGCCTGACCGGCTCCCAGCTGGACAAGTACTTCGAGACAGATGACACCCCGGTCGGTCCGGCGCAGCTGGCCACCGTCGTCTCCGAAGGCAAGCTTTTCGCCAGCGGCTGCGAGCAGGGCTCCGGGCCGCTGCTGCGCTACGTGGGCACGCCGAACGCGGCCCGGGACATGGACGTGCTGCGCGCGGCGCTCGGCGATGCCAAGCTCAGCTACCTCGGCAAGTCGTACGGGACCTACCTGGGCACCTGGTACGCGCAGTTGTTCCCTACCCATGTCCGTGCGCTCGTGCTGGACGGGGCCCTCGACCCGGGCGCTTCCGCGTTCAGCATGAACATCGTGCAGGGTGAGGGGTTCGAGGTCGCACTGCGCTCGTTCGCGGCCGACTGCATGACCCACCCGGGCTGCCCGCTCGGGAACGCCGGGCTGAGCGCCGGCGTCGCGCGCTTGCAGGCACTTATCACCAAGGCCGCCAGCCACCCGCTGCTCAGCAACCTGGGCGACGGCCGGCCAGCCAACGGGGCGCTGGTGCTGAACGGGATCGTCTCCGCGCTGTACAGCAAGTCATTCTGGCCGACGCTGCGCACGGCGTTGCAGGCCGCGTTCGGCGGGGACGGCACGCTCCTGGTCGAACTCGGGGACGTGCTGTACGAGCGGAGTTCCAACGGCACGTACACCAACCTGGCGGACGCCAACATGGCAGTGAACTGCCTGGACCGCCCGACGCCACGAGGGCTGGCCGCGTGGAGTGCCGCTGCCGCCGCCGCCGGGAAGGCGGCGCCCCAGTTCGGCGAGGCCATCATGTGGGGCAGCCTGCCGTGCGCCTACTGGCCGGTCTCGTCGCCCGCGCTGCCGGCCATCAAGGCGGCTGGCGCGCCGCCGATCCTTGTCGTCGGGAACAAGCGGGACCCGGCCACTCCGTACCGCTGGGCCGTGGCCCTGGCGGGGGATCTGGCCTCCGGGGTCCTGCTGGGCTGGAACGGCGATGGTCACACCGCGTACCTGATGGGCAGCTCGTGCGTGGACGGCATCGTCAACCGGTACCTGCTCACCCTGGCCGTCCCCCGCAGCGGAACGCTGTGCCCCCAGTAGCCGCACGCTGTGCCCTCGTCAGGAGCGCGCTGTGCCCCCTAGCGCGTCTTCATGCTGGTGCTTTCCATGATCGCGGTCGATCACTGGTCGCCGGCGACCAGCGATCCACCGCGATCAACGAACAAGGCCCGGCCCGAGCCGCCAGCGGGGCCGGTAGACTCTTGGCGCTGCCGCCGGAGGCGGCTCGCCGCCTTAGCTCAGTCGGTTAGAGCGACGCACTCGTAATGCGTAGGTCATCGGTTCGATTCCGATAGGCGGCTCCCACGTCAGAGGCCCCTTCCGATCAAGGAAGGGGCCTCTTTGCTAACGAGGTGCTCACAGCTCGGTGGCTGCGCGGTGCCGCCGCCCGGGATTTACGCCGCTTTCACGGCCTGGGCGAAGATGTCGGCGGCAGCGGCCTCGGCGGTTCGGATGACTTACCGGTGGATGGGGCGGTGAGACGCCGCAGGGCGGCGTGGGCTGGCGGACCCCAGGTGGGCTTGCCGCCGGGGCGGCCGTGGTCTCCGGCGTGCCCGATGAGGATGCGGGCGAGGGCATACAGGACTGCCCAGCCGCGGGCGCGGCGCAAGGTCGCGGCATCCGGGCCTGACTGGTAAGCCTCGTGGAACCGGTCGACGAAGCCGTCAGGCAGCAGGATCCAGCAGGCGGCGAGGTCGCAGGCCGGGTCCCCGGCGCACATGTCGCCGAAGTCGATCACGCCGCAGAGGGTGCCGTCCGTGGTGAGGACGTTGGCCGGGTGGAGGTCCCCGTGGAGCCACAGCGGCGGGCCGTCCCAGGCGGGCGCTGTGACCGCGTCCTCCCAGATCGCGCGGACGGCGTCCGGGTCGGGAATCAGACCGAGCTCGGTGGTCTCGGTGAGGTGGCGGGCGAAGCCGTCCGTGCGGTCGGCCAGCGCTCCTCCTCTGCCATCGGGCGCCGCGGGCGGGGCGGGCTGGTGCAGGGCCGTCAGGAAGGCGGCCAGGGCGTCGGCCGCCTGCGCGCCGCGCGTGACGGGGGCGCGGTCGGCGGGGTCGCCTGGGACCCAGGTGGTGATGATCCAGGGTCGCGGGAACCGCTTGGAGGGCTCGCCCAGGCGCTGTGGGACGGGGACCGGCAGCGGCAGGCGCGGGGCGAGGGCGGGCAGCCAAGCGTGCTCCTTAAGCAGGAGGGCGTCTGCTCTTGGCGTCGCCCAGGGCAGCCGGACGGCGAGGTCGTCGCCGAGCCGCCATAGCTGGTTGTCCCAGCCGCGCGCGCCGAGTGACAGGGGCCGGTCGGCCAGGTCGGGGTGCTGGTCGCACAGCAGGTCCTGGACCAGCTCGGCCGTGATCTCGGTCTCGGTATTGGTCACACGGATAACGGTAGCCAGTGAAGCAGGCTCTCCCAGCGCATGCGCATGAACGTTGCGCTGCATCGCTGTCAAGCGGACCTTGACAGGGTTCTTGCTGCCACCGTGGCTCCCTGTGGCAGGGAGGCTGGCCTGAATTTGGCACCTGCCGTCGACTCTCAGCCCCTGTTCTCACGCCGCGGGCAGGGGCATGGCGTACGTAAGCATCCGTCAGCCGAAACAATGACCGTCACTCACGTCTCAGGCGGTCACCCAAAGTGGGAGAGCCATATCAGGGAATCATGCCGAACACACCAGCTCGGCCTGCATCATCGGTGGCGGCCCAATGTACCGATTGCGCAGATCACCCGCCCAGCACGCGGGCAACGCCAGGCGGCCATTGTCTCGTCAGCCAGCACTGGCTCAAGCGGATGCGAATTGGGGTGGTCGGGACACTCCGGCCAGGTAGCTGACCGGCCCGCCGACGCCAGCTCCTCGATTTCCCATTCCTGGAGCTGTTCCGCAAGTCTCACGAGGTCATCCGCTGTCGGGCGGGCCGGCGGGATAAAGACGCCCATGCCCGTGCCGTCAGCGCCCCAAGCCCCGACACTGACGAACTCATCGTCGACGTCCTCATAGGTCTCTTCCAGGATGGTCGGCGGGATGGCATCGCTCGCCGACATGTCCCGGAGCACCGGTGCCATGGTCTCGTGGAGTCGCGCACGTTCGTCCTGGGTAAGCGGCCGAGGCTGCCCACGCAGCCCCCGGGAGCGCTGGATGCGGTCGACATGTTCAGCACCGAGCCTCTCCCGCATGGCCGCAAGCTGGGCGGCCTCCTCAGCACTCCCGGCCAGGAAGAAGAAGCTCTGGTAGGCCGGCGATGGAGAGTGGGAGCTGTCACCGGACCCATGCTCACCCGGCGGAATGACATGATCCACCTTGCCATCGTAGCTTCGGGCCACTGGCCCGAACGAGCGAAGGAACCACGCCATCCTCCCGGTTCGGAGTTACGCATATTGGGAGGGGCGGGGAGCGGGTTCGCCATCGGCCGCCTGGCCCGTGCTGGCTGGGTCATGAGCGGGCTACTGGGCTGGGCCTCCCCAAATCGTCCAGATGATGCCGGCGCTATCGCGGGCAGGCTGGTTGCCCATCATGCGGTGCAAGGCGCCGGTTTCGATCTCTTCTTTCAGCCAGATCGACTCGTGGTCTTCCGCGAAAGGGTCCAACGGGAACCGGTGGCCGAAGCGAACACCAGGGAAGTGACCGTGCGAAAAAAGAACTGCGACGCGCCGCCCCGGCCCGGTTCCGGTAAGGATCACCTCGGCATCCGTGACGTTGTCGATGAAGGGCTTAGCCTGCAGCGGCGGCAGTGAATCCCCCGGCTGCGCGCCGTCACGGACGGCGTGGATGGTCGCCTGATCGAGTCCCGTCCAGCCACCCTGGTCCAGGATCCTGCGGGCCTCTGCGTACGCACGCTCAGTCAGAAGGCGCGGCTCGCCTGCGCCTCGCGGCGTCCATCCTTCGCGGAAGGCGGCGTCAATCGTGGCCCGCTGCCGCTCAAGTTCCAGATCGCTATCCGGCCCCAACGTCACGAGCAGGAGGGTAGCTGACATGACAGAACCCAGATTGTTCAACCGTCAGACGAGCTACCAACCCGGCACCAAAGAGCGGTCGTGCTGACCGTGGCGTGAGCCGGGCGGCGGGTCCCGTTCCCGCTTGGGCGAAGCGAGGTGTCAGGAGGACCAGTTTGCGATTGTCCTGGTTGCCACCGCCCGGCTCTCTTCCCACGCGTCTCTTTCCACGCGGCCCAGCGATGCCGCCACACGATATGGGGCTCCCAACGATGAACGGGAGCGTGCGCGGCAAATACGGGGTCGCGGACGAGGTTGCGCCCTGTTGGTTCGCGGCCAAACCGGGAACCAACAGGGCGGGTCAAAACTCGGCGGTCAGGCGACCGGGGCCGCGGCGTCGGCGGTCTGGATGTCCTTGTGGAAACGGCGGTGCACCCGGAGCTTTTCGCCGTTGACCGGGATCACGTGCCATAGGCCCGACGGCGGGCCCAGGCGGGTTGACCGCGGCAGTTCGGCCACGACGCCACGGGCCTTCTTCATGCTCACCTTGCCCGCATCCAGCACCAGGATGCGCTGCGGGGTCACCACGAAGATCCGATAGTGATTCAGGCCGAGGAAGACGAAGATGCCGGTCAGCGCGGCCAGGTACTGGCTGGCGGTCTGTGCGCCAAACACGGCTTGCACGGTTTCACCAGGGTGCAGGTATGGAGCGGCGGAGTCACGCATTGAGTCACGAAGAGCCACAAGATCCCCCAGTAGTGGAGTGAGAATAGTGGCGGCAAACCTACCGACTAGGTCAAGTCAAGGTCAAGGAGAAAGATCATCTGGTCAGGGTTCCGGCGTGCAGGCTCCGCTCATCCGGGGCGGCCCGGGCGGCCGTCTTGCGCCAGAAATCCAGCACGTGCCGGAGGGTCTCGGTGTAGTCATCGGGATGAGCGGCCATGTCGTGCTCGATGGCGGCCACTGGCCGGAACGTGATCTCGGTCAGGTGGGCAGGCGTGGCGCTGCGCGGCCGATCGGCGGTGGCGGTGAACACCCCGGCGAACTGGGCCGCCGCCTTGTCGCGCATGCAGGTCACCCCGATCTCAGCGGGTGCCGTCGGCACACTCAGCTCCTCGGCGAGCCGGCGCTGGGCCGCTTCCGGGTAGCTCTCCCCGGCATGGAGATAGCCAGCGGCCGAGGAACTCCACCGTCCCGGCTCCCCGTCCCTGGTCCAGGTCAGCCGCTGCAGTAGCAGTTCACCCCGGCTATTGAAGACCAGGACATGCACGGTGCGGAAGTTCACGCCCAGCCGGAAGACATCTCGCCGCCGGACTACTCCGATGGGCTGGTTCTGCTCATCCACCACATCGATGAGGCTGGTGAGCGACGGCGCGGGCATGTCAGTCTCCCGGCCGGCAAGGCGCTGGAAGATTCAGGGCCCACCTCGCTGTGCGTGTCTCCATAGGTGCACGTTAGGGCACCGCTTTCCAGACACGGCTGCGCAACGCCGCCGGAATACGGATTGCCTTGGCAACCCGGATGCGGGCGCCGCCGCCTCGCCGCGAGGCCAGTGCGCATAAGCCACGAATCCGGAAAAATCATCCCGACAAAAGTAATAAAACAGGCACACCGGACTGAGTGCAGGCCGTACGATAACGCTCCGCCCGCCAGGCAGCTAGGTGGGCAGTCCCGGCGGGGGTCAAGTGCTAGTGCTCAGGCGGAGATATTCCGTGCCCGAACACATCACCATGTTCGGTGCGGGCGCGGCCCCCGTTGGTGCGCTCTACCCATTCCTGATGGCGCATACCGGCGGGCAGGGGGTGCCCTGCCCGCTGCGGACGCTGACCGGAGTGCCCTGCCCGTTCTGCGGCATGACCACGGCGACGGTAGCGATCATCCATGGCAACTGGGCGGCTGCGGCCGCGACCAACCCCTTCGCCTACCTGGCTGCGGCGCTCGTCGTCGGCACCGCCCCGGTGCTGGTGGCGCGGGCCGCGGGCCAGGCGCCGCTGCCGCGCCCCTGGTCGGAGTGGGCGCGGCGGCGCATCGGCCGGGTCATGGCCGGCCTGGTCGCACTGAGCTGGCTGTTCCAGTTGCGCCGCTACGGATTCCTCTGAACCCCGCCCCCCGGTGCCGCCCCGACGGCGGCGATCATCCCAAGAAAGGCTCCCCATGTCTTACGGCAATGTTCCTCCGAACTACGGCGATGTCCCCCCTCCCGGCTATGGCAACATGCCACCGCCGCCGCCGGGTTACGGCAATGTTCCATCGGGGACCTACGCCAACTGGGGACAGCGGGTGGGCGCCGCTATCGTCGATGGGCTGCCCGGCGCGGTCGTGGTCCTTATCGGGATCCTCACCCACACGCTTGCGGTCATCTTCTTGTGCTACCTGATCGCACTGGGAATCACCATCTACAACCGGTGGATTCAGGCGGGCCGGACCGGTCAGTCCTGGGGTAAGAAGGCACTGGGCATCAAGCTGATCAGCGAGGCCACCGGCCAGCCGATCGGCGCGGGGATGGCCTTCGCCCGCGACATCGTGCACATCCTGGACGGGATTCCCTGCTACATCGGCTATCTGTGGCCGCTGTGGGACGCCAAGCGGCAGACCTTCGCTGACAAGATCCTCAACACCATCGTCATCCCGGCCTGAATCACCGGCCAGCCTGATCACCACGAAGGGGGTTCCCCGGCCACCGGCCGGGGAACCCCCTTCGAGTCTGATTAACGCTTACAGGCCCTCGTTGATGAGCCTGCCCGCCTGCTCGTACTTCTGCGGCTTGTACTTCTTGAAGTAGAACGCCGCGCCGACGCCGAGCAGCACGATCACCAGGTCGGCCGGGCCGAGCCATTTCGCGTACCCGTACCCGCTGCCGAGGAAGCTGATGTTGTCGAACAGCAGGTAGACCACGAACGCCTGCGAGACGAGCGCCAGGATCGGCGCCAGCCTGGTCTTCCACCAGTGCACCTCGTCGCGGTGGTAGCGCTCGTAGTAGACCAGGATGGCCAGCGAGACCAGTGCCTGGACCGACAGGATGATGATCACGCCCATCACCGCCATCAGCCCGTAGAGCTGCAGGTAGGCCTGCGAACTCGGATCGTTCGTGCCGGTGAGCACGGCGAACAGGATGATGATGATGGCGGCGATGACCGACTGGACGATGGACGCGATGTGCGGGCTCTTGAACGTGTGGTGGGTGCGGCCCAGCGCCTTCGGCAGCAGTCCCTCGCGGCCGAGTGAGTAGAAGTAGCGTGCCGTGGTGTTGTGGAAGGCCATGCCGCAGGCGAACGAGCCGGTGATGATCAGGTAGCTCATCACCGAGGACACCCACGCGCCCGCGTAGTGCTTGGCCGGGGTGAGGTAGTAGTTGGCCGCGTTGCCCTGCGCCGCGGCGATGGCCGCGTGGGTGGTCGGGTAGCCGGACAGCGAGGCCCACGAGGTGAGCGTGTAGAAGATCCCGAGGCCGATCACTGAGATGTACATCGCCCGGGGCACGATCCGCTTCGGGTCGCGCGATTCTTCGCCGTAGTTCGGCGCCATCTCGAAACCGACCCATGACCAGAACGCAAAGAACAGCCCGATGCCGACCGCTCCCGCGACGAGCTTGCCCGATGGCGGGAAACCCTTGAACGCGTTCACCGGGTTGATGGCGCTCCACGACGTGTGCCCGCGCGCGAACAGGAACACGTCGAAGACGATCAGGATGGCGACCTCGCTGATCAGGCCGACGGCCAGCACCACCGAGGAGAGCCGGACGTCGAAGAAGGTCAGCGCGGAGATCAGCACGACCATGGCCAGGGCGAGCCAGGGCCAGCTGATGTTGATCCCGTATGCGTTCAGCTTGAGGCCGAGGAAGTAGGCAAACCCACCACACAGGGACGCCTCAAAAACCGAATACGCCACGAGGGACCCATAGCCGGTGCCGATGCCGATTTCGCGGCCGAGCCCGTGGCTGATGTAGGAGTAGAAGCCGCCCGCGCTGGTCTTCTTCCTGGCCATGGCGACGTACCCGACGGAGAAGACCACGAGCACGATCGCGGCGAACATGAATCCGGCCGGCGCGCCGACGCCCTCGCCGTAGCCGACCATGATCGGCGTGTTGAAGAGCATGGCCGAGATCGGGGCGGACCCGGTGACGGTCAGGAAGAGGACGCCACCGAGCCCGATGGCGCCCTTGCGGAGTTTGGGGACGTCGGCCCGCTGGGAGACGTCGTAATCCTCAGCCGCCTGCGGTGGTGAATCGCCCACCCGTGGAAGCTCCGACTGTGCCATGAGTTCCTCCCCAGAGGGTCAACCTGCGTCAGGAGGGAAACCGGCCCTGCACTGCGCAATGGGGTTAAACGGTTGAGAACTGCGGTGTGCAGCACGTCACAGCGCGGACAGTATCAGCAGGTATCAACCGAGACAAGAGTTCATGGTTCGTGAAATATGAGCTTAACTTGACCACTTGACAGGAAACGGTTGCGCAAGTTACCTATTTGGTCAGACCAAAGGAATCCGGACCTGGAGGTGGCCGTGGCCGAGGAGCTCATCGCCTTCGCCTCCAAGGGCGAGATGCTCGCCAAGTCCAAGCAGTTCTGGAACCCGGACAAGACCCAGTTCTGGATCGACTCAGGTGTCCCGCTGGTCATCGACCGGCGGGAGGGTTACTTCATCTACGACGTCGAGGGCAAGCGCCTGATCGACGTGCACCTCAACGGCGGCACGTACAGCCTCGGCCACCGAAACCCCGAGGTCAGTGCCGCGGTTAGCGCCGCCATGCAGCATTTCGACATCGGCAATCACCACTTCCCGTCGCTGGCCCGGACCGCGCTGGCGGAGGCGCTGGTGAGCACCGCGCCCGCCGGCCTGACCAAGGTGGTGTTCGGCAGCGGCGGCGGCGAGGCCATCGACATCGCGCTGAAGACCGCCCGGCACGCGACGCAGCGCCGCAAGATCGTTTCGATCGCCAAGGCGTACCACGGGCACACCGGGCTGGCCGTCGCCACCGGGGACGAGCGGTTCGCGACCCTGTTCCTGGCCGACCGGCCGGAGGAGTTCCCGCACGTGCCGTTCAACGACCTCGGCGCGATGGAGGAGGCGCTGCGCGGCCGGGACGCCGCCGCGGTGATCATGGAGACGATCCCCGCGACGTACGGTTTCCCACTGCCCGCGCCCGGCTACCTGGCCGGGGTCAAGCGATTGTGCGAGCGCTACGGCGCGCTGTACATCGCCGACGAGGTGCAGACCGGGCTGATGCGCACCGGTGAACTCTGGGCCATCACCAAGCACGGCGTCGCGCCGGACATCCTGGTGACCGGCAAGGGCATCTCCGGCGGCATGTACCCGATCAGCGCGGTGCTGGTCAGCGAGGCGGCGGCCGGCTGGCTGCGCGAGGACGGCTTCGGGCACATGTCCACCTTCGGCGGCGCCGAACTCGGCTGCGTGGCCGCGCTCAAGACGCTGGAGATCACCTGCCGGCCGGAGACCAGGTCGATGGTGGCCTACATCGCCGACCTGCTCGGCGGCGGCCTGCGCCGGATCCAGGGCCGCTACCCCGGCTGGTTCACCGGGATCAGGCAGGACGGTCTCGTGATGGGGCTGGAATTTGATCATCCGCAGGGCGCCAAGTTCGTCATGAAGCGGCTGTACGAGAACGGGGTGTGGGCGATCTTCTCCACCCTCGATCCGCAGGTCCTCCAGTTCAAGCCGGGCATCCTGCTCGACCCGGCGCTCTGCGAGGAACTGCTCGAACGCGTCGAGGTCGCCACCGGCCAGGCTGAGCGCGACGCCCGCAGCGGCCGGGGGCAGCCATGACCGCGGGGCCCCAGGAGGTCGCGGCTCCCGGGATCGCCATCGACCTGCTGACCGATCCGGCCGGGGTGCCGCGGGCGCGGGCGATGCTGCAGCGGGCCGAGTGGGCCGCCCGCGCCTTTGCCCGCTACGACAAGGCGGCCGTGGACCGCGTGCTGCACGCCGCGGCGCAGGCGGGCGCGGCCAAGGCCCGCGAGTACGCGGAGTGGGCCGTCCGTGAGACCGGATTCGGCGTGGCCGAGCACAAAGTGATCAAGAACCTGGCGTGCAGCACGGGGGTCGTCGAGGCGTACCGGGACCACGACTACGTGACGCCGCGGGTCGATCCGGCGGCCAAGATCGTCGAGGTGCCCCGGCCGGCCGGGGTCGTATTCGCGCTGACCCCGTCCACCAACCCGGTCGCCACGGTCTTGTTCAAGTCGATGCTCGCGCTGATGACCCGCAGCGTGGTCGTCATCAGCCCGCATCCGCTGGCCCGCGAATGCTGCGCCGACGCGGCCCGGACACTGGCCGCGGCCGCCGTCGCGGCAGGCGCGCCGGACGGGGTCATCCAGGTGGTGGACGAGCCGTCGGTGCCGCTGATCAACGCGCTGATGACCGACGAGCGCACCAGCGTCATCGTGGCGACCGGCGGCGTCCCGGTGGTGCGGTCTGCCTACAGTTCCGGCAACCCCGCCATCGGAGTCGGCCCCGGAAATGTGCCCGTGCTGGTAGACGCGAGCGCTGACCTGCCGAAAGCGGCCAAGCGGATTGTGGACAGCAAGAGCTTCGACAACTCAATCCTGTGCACCAACGAATCCGTGCTGATCGTCGAGGAGCCGGCCGCCCGCACGCTGCTGCGGCACCTCAAGCAGGAGGGTGCCTACCTGCTCGACCCCGCTGAACGGGACAAGATCCGCCAGGCGCTGTTCCCGGACGGCCACTTCGACATCCGTTTCGTCGGCCGGGACGCGAGCTGGATCGCGGCCGAGGCCGGGCTGCGCGTCCCGGGGAACACGAGAATCCTGCTGGCTCCGGTCGACCTGATCGTCCCCGAGGAGCCACTGGCCCGGGAGAAGCTCTGCCCGGTGCTCGGCCTGGTCACGGTGGCGACCGCGGAGCGGGGGATCGACGCGGCGCGGGCGGTGCTGCGGCTCGGCGGGAAAGGGCACTCGGCCGCGATTCACAGCAGCGACCCGGCCACGATCATGGCGTACGGGGCGGCGGTCGAAGTGCTCCGGGTGGCCGTCAACGTCGGCAACAGCCTGGGCAGTTCCGGCATCGAGACCGGGCTCGCGCCCACGATGACCGTGGGCACCGGGTTCTTCGGGCGGTCGTCCGTGGGCGAGAACCTGCAGCCGAAGCACCTCGTGCAGTGGACCCGGCTGGCGTACAACAGCGACCCGGCGGAGCCGTTCGGGAACTTCTCCGGGCTGGTTCCGTGGGAGTCGCCGGCCGGCCCGGTCCCGCCTTATCCGCTCGCTTCGAATGCGGCTGAGGCAGGGCGGTGGCGGGACGGCCACCCGGTCCCGGCACCCGAAACGCCGGGATCGGGCCCCCGCCCCAGCACCGCTGATCGGGTGCCGTTGGGCGCGGCCCGTTCGGCGGGCTCACCGGGAAATCCGGCTGGTGAGCACATCAGCGAGTCGGCCGCGAGCGGGGCGGACGTGGGGGCGTTGCGGGAGGAGATTCGGCGGGTGGTGCTGGAGGAGCTGCGGGCGATGGTGGGGGGCGGCGGGGGTGGCTGAACTGCGGTCGTTCATTTTCCTGAATCGGCTGCAGCCGCAGACGATGTGTTACCTGGGGACGTGGATCCGGGGCAGCCTGCCCAGGAGCGGGGTGGCGGCGCAGATCATCGAGGTCGCGCCGGGGCTGGATATCGAGCCGCTGACCGATGTCGCGCTGAAGCACGCGGGGGTGGCGGCCGGGATCCTGGTCGTCGAGCGGCAGTTCGGGTACCTGGAGATTCATGGCGGGACGGACGAGGTGCAGGCGGCCGGTGGCGCCGTGCTGGACGCGCTCGGAGCCTCGGCGGGGGATGCGACGCGGCCGGAGGTCCTCGCGTCGGAGATCATCACGATGCTCGATCCGCAGCACGCGTTCCTGATCAACCGGAACAAGATCGGCTCGATGGCGCTGGCCGGGGAATCACTGTTCGTGCTGGAGATGCGGCCTGCCTCCTACGCGATCCTGGCCGCCAACGAAGCAGAGAAGGCGGCCCGGATCAAGGTGGTTGACTACCGGATGATCGGCGCGACCGGGCGGGTGTACCTGTCCGGGACCGAGGCCGACGTGCGCCAGGCGGCCGAGGCCGCGGAAGACGCCCTGCGGAGCCCGGCATGAGGGCCGAGCCTGGCGTGACGGCGGAGCCCAGCGTGACACGGAGGCGGCCGTGACAGCCAGCGGCCTGGACGGCGATGAGCTGCGTGCGATGGTGCGCGACGTGCTGCGCGACGTGCTGCCGTCGTCCGCTGGGCAATCCGGGCCGCCGCAATCCGGGCCGCCGCAATCCGGGCCGCCGCAATCCGGGCCGGTCTACACCGTGCGGGACGGGGTCGAGGCGGTGCAGACGGTCAGCGTGCGCAGCGACCAGGAACTGGCCGCGTTCGTGTCGCGGCTGCTGCACATGTTCGAGAACCCGAAGCACCGGGACGACCTGCGGGCCGGCCGGCTGCGGTTCCGGCTGGCCGCGTCCGGCCGGGCCGGGTCGGCCCGGCCGGTGCACCGCATCGAGAAGGGCGCGGTCACCGAGGCAGCCGTCAAGGACGCGGCCCGGGCCGGTGCCCGGCTGGTGCTGGGCCCGCGTGCCGTGCTGACCCCCCTGGCCCGGGACCGGGCCCGGGTGGCGGGCGTCGAGATCGAGAAGGAGCGCTGATGCTTACCGCGACGGTGGTCGGAAACGTGTGGTCCACGCGCCGGCTGGCCGAGATCCCGAAAGGTGCCTTCCTTGAAGTGGAGGCGGAGGGCACCGGCCAGCGGCTCGTCGCCTTCGACGTGCTCGGCAGCGGCATCGGGGAGCGGGTCCTCATCGCGCAGGGCTCCGTCGCCGCGGCGTGGTTCCCCGGCAAGCCGCCGCCGATCGACGCGCTGATCGTCGGATCGATAGATGTCCCGGTGAGAACAGGAGAACACGATGGCTGACAACGCGATCGGAATGATCGAGACAAAGGGGTACGTGGCCGCGCTGGCGGCGGCGGATGCCATGGTCAAGGCGGCGAACGTGACGATCGTCGGCCGTGAGGATGTGGGCGACGGCCTGGTGTCGATCACCATCGTCGGGGACGTCGGTGCGGTCAAGGCCGCCACGGAAGCGGGTGCCGAGACCGCGACCAGCGTCGGTGACCTGGTGTCCGTGCACGTGATCCCGCGGCCGCACGCGGAACTCGCCAAGCACTTCACCATTCGTGCCGAGTAAGGCGGCGCGCCGGACGGCTGGCCAGGCCGCGAGCCCAGCTTCGCCGCCCGCCCCGGAATTGCGGGTCTACCTGCTCGTCCAGGATCTGCAGCGGCAGTTCGCGGCGTACCTGGGGACGCCGACGCGCGCCCGCGGCTACCCGCCCATGCAGGGCGAGCACGCGCTCATCGTGGAGGTCGCGCCGGGCCTGGCCATCGAGCGGGTCACCGACCTGGCGCTGCGCGCGGTGCCAGCGGTCGAGCCCGGCATCCTGTTCGTGGAGCGCCAGTTCGGTGTGCTGGAGGTGCACGGCTCCGATCTGGCCGACGTGCAGCATGCCGGGCAGGCGATCCTGGCCGGCCTGCGGGCCAGCGCGACGGACCAGTTGCGGCCACGGATCCTGTTCACCGATGTCATCGAAGACGTGACCGACCGGCAGGCGGTCATCATCAACCGCACCCGCAGCGGTTCCATGCTCATCCCCGGTGAGACCCTGCTGGTCTGCGAGGTCACCCCGGCGTTGTTCGCCGCGGTCGCGGCCAACGAAGCAGAACGCACCGCACCCGGCGTCACTCTCGTCGACGTGTCGATGATCGGGATGGCGGGCCGGATCTACCTGAGCGGGCGCACCGAGGACATCCTGCGGGCCCAACGCGCCATCGCTGATGTCCTCGGCGAGGTCGAGGGCCGCGAGCAAGGGTAGGCCGTGATCATGAGTGAAGGACCAGAAGCAGCCCATGACCTGTCGGTCGGCGGTGACGTCCTGGACCGCGTCACCAGGTGCGCCCGGCAGGCGGCCGGCCGCCACGGCTGCCATCCGGCCGCCACGGTCACCCTGCTCAACGTCTCGGAGAACGCCACCTACCTGGTCGAAGACCCCGACGACGGGCCGTCGATCCTGCGCGTGCACCGGCTCGGCTACCACACCGGGCTGGAGATCGAGTCTGAGCTGGCCTGGATGGACGCGCTGCGGGCCGAGGCGGGTGTGCGCACCCCGCGGGTGCTGCCCGCCCCGGACGGCCGCCGCGTCATGTCGGTCACCGATCCGGCCAGCGGCGAACAGCGCGACTGCGTGCGCTTCGAGTACCTGCCCGGCAGCGAGCCGGCCGACAGCGACATCGCGCACTTCGCCGAGCTGGGCGAGATCACCGCCCGGATGCACACGCACGCCAGGCAGTGGCTGCGGCCGGCCTGGTTCACCCGGTTCCACTGGGACTATGACGCGGCGTTCGGTGCCGCGCCCCGCTGGGGACGCTGGCAGGACGGCATCGGGGTCGGCCCGGCCGAGCGCGGCGTGCTCGGGCGGCTGGACGCCACGCTGGCCGCCCGGCTCGCCGCCTTCGGCAATGCCCCGGAGCGGTACGGCCTGGTGCACGCGGACACCCGGCTGGCCAACCTCATCGTCGACGACGGCGCGGTCAGCGTCATCGACTTCGACGACTCGGGGTTCAGCTGGTTCCTGTACGACGTGGGGACAGCGGTGAGCTTCTTCGAGCATGAGCCGCACGTGCCGGCCCTCATCGACAGCTGGCTGTCGGGATACCGGCGGGCGGCGCGGCTGCCTGCCGCGGACGAAGCGGAGATCTGGACGTTCATCCTGCTCCGGCGGCTGCTGCTGGTCGCCTGGATCGGCTCGCACAGCGCGGTGGACATCGCCCGCGAGCTGGGTGCGGGCTACACCCGGGACAGCTGTGATCTGGCCGAGGCTTACCTGAGCCGGCCCCAATTGAGCTAACCGGGCTGGGCTGAGTTAACCGAACTGGGCCGGCCTGGCCTGAGCCAGCAGGGCTGAGCCGGGAACCGAAAGGAAGGGGAACAGCGTGTTCACATCCATAGCAGGCCGCGCCGTCGTGGTCACCGGTGCGACCCGGGGCATCGGCAAGGGCATCGCCAGCGTGTTCGCCGGCGCGGGTGCCCGGGTGCTCGTCGTCGGCCGGGACGCAGCGGCCGCCAAGGCCACCGTCGCGGAATTGTCCGAGGCCGGGGCGGAGGTCTCGTCCGTGCTGGCCGATGTGGCCCGGCGGGAGGACTGCCAGCGGATCGCGGCCGCCGCTGACGAGCGGCTCGGCGGGATAGACATACTCTGCGCGAACGCCGGGATCTTCCCGGAGCGCCGGCTCGTGGACATGACCGACGAGGACATCGCGCAGGTGTTCGGCACCAACTTGACGGGTTGCGTGCTGTCGGTACAGGCCTGCATTCCTGCGCTGGCCCGGTCCGGCCGGGGCCGGGTCATCCTGACCTCGTCGATCACCGGGCCGATCACCGGCTTCCCCGGCTGGTCGCACTACGGGGCCAGCAAGGCGGGGCAGCTGGGCTTCATGCGCACGGCGGCCATCGAGCTCGCGCCCAGCGGCATCACGGTGAATGCGGTGCTGCCCGGCAACATCCTCACCGAAGGGCTGGCCGATCTGGGTGAAGGCTACATCCGGCAGATGACGGCGGCCATCCCGCTGCGCAGGCTCGGCACCGTCGAGGAGATCGGGCACGCGGCGCTGTTCCTGGCCAGCGACGAGGCTGGGTTCATCACCGGGCAGACGATCGTGGTCGACGGCGGGCAGGTGCTGCCGGAGTCGCCGGACGCCGTGGAGGGCTGATGGCTGGAGACGGGGGCTCGCCCCGGGTCACCGGGCGCACCCCGGAAGATGTGCGGCGGGTCCTGGCCGAGCGGATCTCCGCCGGGCGGCTGCGTCCCGGGCAGCGGCTCGGTGCTGAGCGTGCGCTCGCGGCTGAGCTGGGGGTCAGCCGGGCGACGCTGCGCCAGGCGCTCGCGGTGCTTGAGGACAGCGGCCTGGTCCGGCGCATTCCGGGACGCGGCGGGGGGACCTTCGTGAGCCGGGACAAGATCGAGCGCGACCTGTCCCGGGTGGTCGGGGTGCCGGCGCTGCTGCGCAGCCAGGGGGTGGTGGCCGGCACCCGGGTGATGAGCGCCCGGCTGTCCGGCGCGGATGAGCCGACCGCCCAGGCGCTGCATCTGCGGCACGGCGATCTCGTCGTCGACCTGGTGCGGATCAGGCTCGCCGACGCGATCCCGATCTCGGTGGAGCACGCCATGCTGCCCGCGGACCGCTTTCCCGGCCTGCTTGAACTGCCACTCGGCGGCTCGGTCTACGAACTGCTCGACGAGCACTTCGGGACGCAGCCGGAGGAGGCGGTCGAGCGGATCGAGGTGGTAGCCGCCTCGCCGGATGAGGCGATGATCCTCGACGTGCCGGCCGGCGCGCCACTGCTGGCCATCACCAGGACCACCACGGACGCCGACGGTGAGCCGATCGAGTTCTCGCACGACCTGTTCCGCGCGGACCGCACCCGGATAGTGGTGCGGACCCCCGGTCAGGGCGGCGTGGCGCGTACCGCGCCGGCCCGTGGCGGGGTTATCGAGCTGCGCTCGCAGCAGGCGATCTGAGCCCGGCCGTGAGCAGCGAACCGGGGGTGCGCAGTGAGCAGGAAGCCGCAGGTGAGCAGGAAGCCGCAGGTGAGCAGGGAGGAGCGCCGATGAGCAGTGAGCAGCCGGTGGGACGGATCCGGTTCATGGACCGGCAGCGGGTGAACCTCGACGGCTTCGCCGTGGAGGACGCCGACCTCGGTCTCATCGCCCTGCGCTCGCCGCATGACCCTGAACCCGGCCTGGTCATCTCCGATGGCCAGGTGGTCGAGATGGACGGCGTGCCGGCCGCCGACTTCGACTCGATCGACGCCTACATCGCCCGGCACGGCCTCGACCTGGCCGCGGCCCCCGAGGCGATGGCGCTGACCGATGTGCAGTTCGCCCGGCTCGCCGTCGATCCTGGCGTGCCCCGGGCGGAGGTGATCAGGCTCAGCGGGGGCGCCACGCCGGCCAAGCTCGCGCGGGTCCTGGCCCTGCTCACGCCGCCCGAGCTGGGCATGGCCATGGCCAAGCTGCGAGCCAGGCGCACGCCGGGCAACCAGGCGCATGTCACCAACCGGCTCGATGACCCGCTGCTGCTCGCCGCGGACTCCGCGACCGCCGCCGCGTTCGGGTTCCGGGAGATCGAGACGACCGTCCCGGTGCTCGGGGACGCGCCCAGCAACGCGGTGGCCTGCCTGATCGGGGCCGCGGTAGCCGCGCAGGGCGTGCTTATCCAGTGCTCGGTGGAGGAAGCCCTGGAACTCGAACTGGGCATGCGCGGGCTCACCTCCTATGCCGAGACCGTGTCGCTGTACGGCACCGAGCAGGTTTTCACCGATGGCGACGACACGCCCTGGTCGAAGGCGTTCCTGACCTCCGCCTACGCGTCGCGTGGCATGAAGATGCGGGTCTCCTCCGGGGCCGGCGCGGAAGTGCTGATGGCCGGGGCCGAGCGCAAGTCCATGCTGTACCTGGAGGCCCGCTGTGTCGCCCTGGCCCGCGCGATCGGCGCCCAGGGCGTGCAGAACGGCGGCATCGACGGCGCGAGCGTCGCCGCCTCGGTTCCGGGTGGGCTGCGGGAGCTCATGGCGGAGAACGTCATGGTCATGATGCGCAACCTGGAGTCCTGCTCCGGCAACGATGCCCTGATGAGCGAGTCGGACATGCGACGCACGTCGCGCACGCTGCCGATCGTGCTGGCCGGCTCCGACTTCGTGTTCAGCGGGTTCGGCAGCATCCAGCGCTACGACAACATGTTCGGGCCGAGCAACTTCAACGCCGAGGACATCGACGACTTCCTGGCCATGCAGCGGGACTGGGGCATCGACGGCGGCCTGCGGACCGTGCCCGCCGCCCGGATCGGGGAGCTGCGCCGCGATGCGGCGCTGGCCTGCCGGGCCGTGTACGCCCATCTCGGGCTGGCCGACTTCAGCGACGAGCACGTGGAACTGGCCGTCGACGCGGCCGGGTCGAAGGACCTGGGCGAGACCGACACGCTGGCCGTGGTCGCCGCGGCGCACGCGATCCGGGAAGGCGGCCTGACCGTCGTCGACATCGTCGCGGCCCTGGACGAGACCGGGTACGAGGCGGAGGCGGAGCGGGTGGTCGAGATGACCAGGGCCCGGCTGGCCGGCGACTACCTGCAGACATCCGCCATCTTCGATGAGCAGCTGCGGGTCCTGTCCCTGGTCACCGACCCCAATGACTACGCAGGCCCAGGCACCGGCTACCGGCCATCGGCGCAGCGGCAGCGGGAGATCGACGAGATCCGGCAGGCCCGCGGGGTGGACGACCTGCGGGCCGAGCAGGCGCTCGCCGCCGTCCCGCTGCTGGCCGCGGCCGGGCCGGCCCAGGCCGGCCAGGATCCGCGCGACGTGGTGATCGGGGTCTCCCCGGCGGTCGGCCGGGATGTCTGGCGCTGCCTGTCCGGGCTCTCCGTTCCCGACGTGCTGGGCGAACTGCTGGCCGGGCTGGAGGAGGAGGGCTGCGCCGGCCGGGTGGTGCGCTTCAACAACACCGTCGACCTGGGCCGGATCGGCCTCGCGGCCGCCCGGCTGGCCGGCTCGGGAATCGGCATCGGCCTGCAAGGCAAAGGGACCGCGCTCATCCACCGCCGGGATCTGTCGCCGCTGGCCAACCTTGAGCTGTACTCCGTCGCCCCGGCGGTCACCCCGGAGCTCTACCGGCTGCTCGGCGCGAACGCCGCGCGGCACGCCAAGGGCGCCACTCCCGACCCGGCCCGCAATCCCTACACCGACGAGGCGATCGAAGCGCGTTATCACACCACGGTGATCGCGCTGATGGCGCTGGAGCGGGCCTGGGTGCGGGCCGGATCGCCAGCGGAGGAACTGTCCATGAAAGGGCTGCGATGACTGAGACTCGCTCGCTGTCCGGCAAGCCGGTCGGCGAGCTCACCCTCGACGCCGTCCGGCGGGGCGAGGTTTCCTTGCCTGACCTGCGGATCCATCCCGAGACGTTGGACCGTCAGGCGTCGGTGGCCCAGGCGCACGGTAACCCGCAGCTGGCCGGGAACCTGCGCCGGGCCGCGGAGCTGACCCTGCTGCCGGACGATGAGGTGCTGGCCATCTACGAGGCGTTGCGGCCGCACCGGTCCACGCCGGAGCAGCTCACCGCGCTGGCCGAGTCGCTGGCCGGACGCGGCCTGCCGCGCTGCGCCGCCCTGCTGACCGAGGCCGCGGAGGTCTATGCCCGCCGTGGCCTGGCCGGGTAACGACCCGTGACGGTCGTCGCGGGCGTGGATGTGGGCAATGCGACGACCGAGGTGGTGCTGCTGGCCGATGGCCGGCTGCTCGGCGCCGACCGGCTGCCGACCCGGGGCCGCAAGGGGTCGGCCGACTCGCTGCGCGGCGCCGCGGCCCTGGTGCGCCGGATCGAGCGGCGGCTCGGCGTGCCGGTCGACGAGGCCCGGGTCGCGCCGCTGCGCGCGGTGGACACCACGACGTTGACGGTCCCGGATGTCCCGCCGCCGACCGGGCGGCTGCACCTGCTCGTGGCCGGGGTGGCCACACCGGGCGGGATGGGCGCGTGCGTCGGAGTCCCGCTGTGGCTGGATCACCCCGGCCAGCCGCCCGGCAAGTCCGGTCGTTACGGGTCCGGGCTGGCTGGGTCCGGGTCTTCGGGGTCCGGGCCTTCGGGGTCCGGGCGTTCCGGGTTCAGGTCGGCTGAGTCCGGGTCATCGGCGTCCGGGCCTTCCGCCGCCGCTGCCGGGCGGCCGGTGATCGCCGTGGTTCCGCCCGGCCTGGGCTACGCCGGGGCCGCCGACCAGCTACGCAGCCTGCGCGGAGCCGGGGTGCCGATCGGCGCGGTGCTCGTGACCAGCGACGAGGGTGTGCTGATCGCCAACCGGCTCGACGGCCCGCTGCCGGTCATCGATCAGGTCGACCCCGCACTGGTCGCGGCGTGCACCCTGCTGGCCGTGGAGGTCCGGGCGCCCGGCCAGCCGCTGACCCTGCTGGCTGACCCGGTCGCGCTGGGCGCCGCGCTGTCCCTGGGCGACGCCGAGTCCGCCGACGCGGCCACGATGAGCCGGGCGCTGCTGGACTACTCGAACGCGGTGGTCGGCCTGCAGGACGCGGCGGCCATCGGCCAGCGTCCCAGCGAGCCGTGGGTGCTGGCCGGAGGCGAGCGGATCACGCTGCGCGCGGCGTGCGCTGATCTGCCTGGATGGCTGGTGGGCACGGTCCGGGCCTTGTCCACCCCGGCTGGGCAGGCCGAAGTGGATGACCTTTTCGCGGTGGACCTGGGTGCTGTCGCGGATACGGCGACCGCCCGGCGGGGCAGCCTGGGACGGGCT
>CAYPQM010000067.1:32354-35189 GCA_964412845.1 uncultured Streptosporangiaceae bacterium | reverse complement strand
CCGTGATGTCGGGCTGGCTGTCATGCTGGTCGCACCGGGCCGTGAAGCACCCGAAACACGCACCCTGACCCGGCACAACCATCGGACCCACCCTGACGTGCGGATGGTCCATCACCACCGGCAGCCAAGGCCGCTGGTGGCGGAAAGCAAGCTCGTCGGCTTCTTCGCAGGTCGCAGGGCATGGCCGCCACATGGTGGCGATGAATGCCGGTGAATCCTTCTCGAACGCGCCGGCGACGCTGTCGGCCATAGCCACCGGCCACCGGGCATTACCGCACAGGAACGCGGCAACATGGTCGCCGAAGTCACCGAGGCCGAGGAGGGCCACGCTTTCGCCCAGCAGCCCATCCGGTACCTCTGTCATTGGGACCTTTCTCAGGCGAACGGCTGTGGCCAGGGGTTGAGTTCCGGTTCAGGGAGCGCGCGGTAGCCCATGAGGATGGGTGCCGAGTACAAGCGTGGGTGTGCGCGGAACCGGACCAGCGGCTTCAGCGTCATGGGCTGAAGATCGGGGATGACGACGCATACCGCTGTCAGGCCGGCGGCAGCCAGCTCGCTGGTCGTGCGGTCCACGGCGATCGCCTGCATCCCCTTGTCCGTTGCGGTGTCGATCAGCGAGCGGAGCCGATCCTCAGGGTTCTGCGGCAGCACGGGCCGTTCTTGAGGCCGCCGGTCCTCGTAGCCGTCCACGAGGAAGTCGAACGCCGGGGCGTGCTCGGCCAGCCCCATGTAGCGCGCGCCGTCAGCGATGGTGGTGAAATCGCCCGGGTCCATCTTGATCGTGCCCGGCTCCGGCATTGCGCCGAAATGGTCGCGGAAAGAGATCCCGTCCCGCACGCACTTCTCAGCGGCCTCGCCCAGCGTCACTCCGGTGGCGCACGAAACCATATGCCTCGCCTTCGCGTCATGCTCGGCGATCAGCAGGCAATAGGCGGTAGGTATGCCCATGTCAGTGGTCGCGTCGAACAGAACGACCCTGATGAAATGGTCCTCGGCCCAGCGCAGCATCGTACGGCAGCTGGCATTGAGCTCACGGGCGTCCACGGGCGGCAGCGGAAGCCGTTGCTGCCAGAGAATTTCTACGATGTCCCGCTCGGCGACTTCGCAGATCGCCGAGCACAGGGCGAGAAGCGGGTCGGTGTGGACGGCATATCCCGTGGAGATGCCGATCCAGAAGCGTTCTCCAGGCGTCCGGTTGCGCAGCCCGTAAACAGCCATGATGGAAGGCACCCACATAGGGAGGCCCGAAGCGAGCTCGATCCCGCGGCTCCAGTGGATGGTGGCGTCGGCATCGAACGGCCTGATGCGGCAGCCGGGTGCCGCATACTCGCTGGCACTGCAGCGCGGCAGCCGCTCCAGGTCGACGACCGCCCCATCCAGGTCCGCCGCGCGGGCCAATCTGCAGGCCACGGACAAGCCGGGCGCCTTACCCGCGTATCTCTCGGCTGCTTCGGCCAGCGCCACGGTAGAGGCGGTGACCGGGTCATCGAGCGAGCTCCCCAGCCCCACGGTTTCCCGGTCATCTTCTTGCCCCGTCGTGCCGATCGTCGCCCGGGCCCGGGTGAGCATCGCGAGTCCCCGGGGAGGCGGAATGGTCAGGGTCTGGTGGATGACCCCAAAGGGTGATACCAGGCTGCTCAGCGCCGATGGCCCGCCATCCCTCACGGGCATGGCGCCTGTGAGCGGCCGGCCCAGGTCAGGCAGCCGGAGAGGCGCCATTGCCCGCAGAACCCACTGAAAGAGACAAGGCTCCTCATTCCGGTTGCCAGGACTTGAGTCTTACTCGCAGCACATGTAGTTCCCGCTGCTGCAGTCACAGGAGATGCAGCCATCGCAGATACAGCCGGCGCATCCGCCGCAGAGGAAGATGCCTGCCTTCCGGCTGTCGCCAACGAACAACGGCGCGACCGCCTCTGGGTCGTCGGCCAGCACCTCTCGCTTGAGGTCCTCCCACGTTCCGGCCGTGACGTCGACCGATTCCATGTCCAGTACGGTCTGGGTTTCCACATCGACTCCCTTCCAGGTCATCCATTGCCGCGGCTAGGGAGCCGCGTGCGGTGCCGAGTCCTATTGGCCTATCCTGCTCGCAAGCTCTGGCGTCTCTCTGGCGTCGCGCTGGCGCCCCCTTGCGCCAGGCATGGGCGGCCGTGTGTCGATCAGTGAACTGGCGGCCAGCGGCGTGCCGCGGCCATCCGGACGCGAGACCGAGATCCTGACTGATGGTCGCCGCCGGCCTGTCGCACGGGCAGATCGCGGCCCGGCTCGTCCTGTCCCACCGCACGGTGCAGAACCACATGCAGAACACGCTGGGCGAACTTCAGTTGCTCAACCGGGTCGAACTGGTCCGGTACGCCATCGAGCACGGCCTGGCGGGCGAGTTCGAGGCGGGGCGGATCGGATCCACGGCCTTACCGGGGTCCCTTGAAGCTCCCTCATGGAAGGAGTGGCAAGGATCAGCCGGAACAACCTCAGCGATCAGCCGGAACACTGTCGCCCATCAACCGGAGGCCCGACGTCAGCCATCAGGCGAAGTAATACAAAAACGACGGGTGCGCCGCCAGGGACTCGAACCCCGAACCCGCAGATTAAGAGTCTGCTGCTCTAACCAGTTGAGCTAGCGGCGCGCGTGCCGGCTCATGCTATGACGTGCCGGGCTGTACAGCAAACCGGGAGACGGGCTGCCGCGTGGTGCCGCCCGCTACCGGCCCGTGCCGGGACATCCGGGCCAACATGGAGCAAACAACATGGCGACGGCTGATCTTGGGACCGGTACGCCCCAGCAGCGCCTTCGGAGCTAACCAGACGGCCCAGAGCTTGCGGAAGCAGCGGATACGG
>CAYPQM010000067.1:20113-32254 GCA_964412845.1 uncultured Streptosporangiaceae bacterium | reverse complement strand
GTGCTATATCGTCAGCCCCCATTGCACGCCAGATTCGTGGTTGGGTTAGATCCCACGAAGGCGCGCCACTCGGCCTGGGTAAGGCCACGGCCGACGGCGGTGCAGGCGGCGCTGACAAGAGTTTTGCCGGAGAAGTCGGTGTCTATCAGTTCGGCCGAGTTGATTGCCGGGCCGATACCCACGGCGACGACGATCAGGCGTGTGCCATCCGGGGAGAACGCGAAACCCTGCTTGGCTATGGTTCCGTCTGATGCCGTGAACGGGGGGACCGTATCGACGATGGCTCCGCTGCTGAGATCGTCAAGTTCGATCGACCCGTCTGACTGCTGACGCGCTACTAGCGTTCCCTGCTGGTTCGCGACGGGTGGCCCGTCAGCAGATTCCGCGGGCAGTGTCCGTTTCAGCGCAGTCCCGCGGTCGTCCCAGACTTCAAGGCCACCTCTGGCACGCTGTACCAGCAGGTAGTTGCCGGAGAAGACCACCGACGAGGCGTTGCTGCCGGGGATCCGGCCAATCGTACGACCGTGGGCCAGGTCAATAACGCGTGTCCCGCCGCCGTCGACCATGGCGACGAGATCCGGAGATGAATGGATGGCAGCGCTCTGCAGCCTATTGCTGCCGGATTCGAGATCCGCTGGACCTGGTATTACCTTGACCTTGATCCCGGTCAGCGCTTTTTGCAAATAGATCCGACCACGATCGTCCACCACTATCACGGTACCGGCCGTGGTTCCGGCCATGGCAGTTGCCATAACGCTGTCGGTTCCGTTGCCGCCGGGCCAGGCCCTGAAGATAGCGAGGAAGTTCGAAGGCGCGACGACCTTTGCCGTGGTAAGCGGCAGCGAGACGGGCACGATCAGGTGGCGCGTTCCGTCCCACACGGGCGGGCCGTACGAGTAACTGGAGGTGCCTGACGGAGCCAGCGTCGAGTCTCCGTGCACTCCCGGAAGTGGCTGGATGATGGCCTGGACGCCAGCATCGCCGTCGACGATTCCGGCGCGGGTGCCGTCCGGAGAGATCACGACAATTGGCCGGGAGCATGCCTCGCACGAGGCCAGGACCTGGGTCGGAATCGTTCGCGCCAGCCGGCTCGGCTGGTTGAGGTTCCACTCGGCGACGGCGTTGCCCGAAGCTGAGAGCAGGTTGGTGTTGTTGCCCCTGAACGTTACCAGGCTGGTATTCCCATTGCCGGTCAGCTCAACGGCCGGCAGCCGTGCGGCACCTGCGCGGCGCACTGGCGCGACGTAAATAATTCCGTTATTGGCAATGGCAAGGCTAGTGCCATCGGGGCTGAGTGCCGTTGCGCTGGGGCTTCCGATCTCGCTGATCGGAATTTCTGCGGTAAAGTCTGGATTGAAATCAGATGGCTTCCCTCTTGCTCGCCAGACCGGGATGGTTGGATCCCCATTTGAGGAGGTGAAGTACTCACCATTGGCCGCCAGCGTGCCCCCAGTATTATGCATAGCGAGGGTCAGGCTGCCCTGCCCCAAGAGTGTCCAGCTGGAAATAGCTCGCCGCTCCCAGGCGCTATCGCCGAGCTCGAACAGGACGACCTGATCATCTGAGGGGACCACGATGCTGGTTGCCGGTATGCCGTTCCGCGGTTCAGGGTGCACGGCCGTCTGCGCGAGCTGTGGCCCGCTGAAGACAACGTAGGACCCTGTCCCGTCCGGAACCGGCGGTGTCCCGAAAACAACTGCTGTCAGTCCAGATGGCGACAGGCCCACAACGAATGGCGCCAGGCCCGCCGGGACGCTCAACGTCGCGAGCGGTCGGCCATGGCGCCAGAGCCTGACGCCGGAGCCATCCGACGCGGCGACGACGGTACCGTCGCGGTCGACGGCAAGACTGGAGATCTGGGCTGGCATCGTGAGGATTACCTGCGGGTGCGGATGCGCGCGCGTCCAGCGCAGGACCCGCCCGTCCGCGAGGCCCGCGACGACTGTGATGCCGTCGCCACTGGCCATCAGTTGCGAGACGCTCGCCCCGGTAGGCACGTACCGCACGAGCTGAGGGCTTGCGGTGTCGGCCCGCATCAGCGCGGCCCGCGTCTGTGCACTGGGGTATGTCCGATATGCCTGAACGGCCAGCAGCAGCGCCGCAGGGAGGTTCCTGGATAGCTCGCTCCCGGACGTCGCGGTGAGCTGCCCGGCGAGCGCGACCCGGGTCTGCCGGACGGCCGTATTGCGTTGCACGACTGCGACGGCGACCGCCGCGACCGCGAGTACCAGCAGAGTTAACAGGCTGGCGACTGCGACGCGCGCCAGTCGCATGGTCCGCTTGTGTACGCGGTCTCCGATCTCGACAAGCTGGTCCTTTGTTACCCCTCTGATGGCTGCGACTATTCGTACAATATTGTCTTGCAGCGAAGGATTGCCTGGGGATACCGTCTCGGACGACCGCGCCCAGATGGCATCGACCCAGAGTGGCTCTTCAGCGAACTTCCCGCGAAATACCTGCGAGATGGCGTTCGTGGAACCCCAGTCAAAATCCGATGCTTGCTTGTCCCAGTTCATCTCTCCGCTGGTGAGCACGATAAGCAGGCGCTCAGCTGGCTTGTGGTCAAGCCACCACCGGATCTCGTCCGTTACCCAGTCAGACGCGGCCGCTTCGGGGGAGGCCATGAGCACAAACCATTTCGACTGCGACAGGGCATCTTCGATCGCGGACCAGAGGTTCGACGTGGCGGGAAGGCTTTCATAGTCACGGAAGACGCGCAGGGCGCGTACACGGTTCCACGGCCTGGCATACTTCTCGATTCCGGCCTGCAGTTCGGCAGCCAGAGCGTTATCGGGGTCGTGGCTGTATGAGATGAACGCGTCGTAGCCGTCGGTCGATTGAATGTGGTGCCTCCTCCAAGGCGTGCGCATGGACATTCACCGCGGTGGTGTGAAGTGCTCGGGGCCGGGCTGCAGACGTCGGACGGAACGATACCGCCCAGAGTATCGGTGATAGCCCTGGTGGCAGCGGTGCGCAGCCGTTGACAGTCCAAGGGCGCGCAGCTCGCGCTGGACAACACGGGCCGTCGGCTGTCACCGGGCGTCGTCTGGAATGACGGCTCCGGCGCGGGCGGCGGCGGCGAGTCGGCGGTCTTCGCCCGGCCGGTCTTCCAGGTCGGCGTCAAGGGTGCTGTCGGCGCTCACCGCGGTACCCCGGACATCTCGATGAGCGCCGCGGTTAACGGCAACGCCTGGTTCTACCTGTCCTTCGCCGGCGCCGGGGGCGCCGGCGGCGCCGGGTGGGGCACGATCGACGCGGCCAAGTTCGTCCCGGCCCTGGCCCACCTCGGCTAGTCCCAGCGGCCGTCAGCCCGACTGCGAAGGACATTTCCCGCAGCACGGCTGGCGGCCGCTGGCCTGCCCCGCCCGGACGTGGTGCCCGTATCAGCGGCCGGGAAATCCGGCCGCTGGTCAGTCGCCGAGGAAGCGGCCGGCCAGCCGGGCCACCCGCGACGGGCGGCCGGTCCTCGCCTCCTGCTGGTCGGCCCAGTTCATCGCGCGCAGCCCCGCGTTCATGCCGAGCCAGCGCAGCGGCTCAGCCTCCCAGTCCGGCGAGCGGTGGCCCACCCAGGGCAGATGGGTGAGGCGGGTGTCCTGGCCCAGGACGAGATCAGCCAGGGTCCGCCCGGCCAGGTTGGTGGTGGCCACCCCGTCGCCCACGTACCCGCCGGCCCAGCCGAGCCCGGTCGCCCGGTCCAGGCCGGCGGAGGCGCACCAGTCGCGGGGGACCCCCAGCGGGCCGCCCCAGGCCTGCGCGACCGGGACGTCGCCGAGCACCGGGAAGAGTTCGGCCAGGGATCGCCGGAGTGCGGCGAACACCGCGGGGGACCGGTCGAACTCGGGCCGGATCAGCGAGCCCAGGTGGTAGGGCGCACCGCGGCCGCCGAACGCGAACCGCCCGTCGGCGGTGCGCTGCCCATAGATGATCAGGTGCCGGTGATCACCAAACGTGGGCCGGCCGGCCAGGCCGATCTGCTGCCAGGTCTCCTCCGGCAGCGGCTCGGTCGCGATCATCAGCGAGTACACCGGGGCGACCGCGCGGTGCAGGCCGGGCAGCAGCGGCGTGTAGCCCTCGGTCGCCCGGATCACGTACTCGGCCGTCACGGTGCCCCGCGGGGTGCGGAGCCTGCCGGGCGCGATCTCGGTGACCGGGGTGCGCTCGAACACCGAGACGCCGTGCCGCCGGACCGCCTCGGCCAGCCCGCGGGCCAGCCGCGCCGGGTGGATCGCCGCGCAGTGCGGGGTGAAGGTGGCGCCGAGCACCTCCGTGGCGGTGACCTGTTCGCTGGCCTCCTGCGCGGACAGCAGCCGCAGGTCTTCCTCGCCGAAGCCGAACGCCCGTGCCTCCGCCACCTCGTCGGCGGCCCGCTCCAGTTGCGCCGCGGAACGCGCCAGCTGAACCGTCCCGCCCTTGGCCCAGTGGCAGTCGATTCCCTCCGCCGCAGCCACCCGGCCGACCTCATCCACCGTGTCCTGCATGGCCCGGTACATGGCCACCGCCTGGTCCCGCCCGGCCATCCGCTGCAGCTTGGCCAGGGACGCGGGGAACAACGCGGAGCACCAGCCGCCATTGCGCCCGGATGCGCCAAAACCGGCGATCTCGCGCTCGCACACGGCGATCCGCAGATCCGGCTGCGCCGTCGCGAGGTAGTAGGCGGTCCACAGGCCGGTGAACCCGGCGCCGACGATCGCCACGTCCACGTCGAGGTCGCCGGGCAGCGGATCTCCGGAGGTGAGCTCGCCAGGAACGGAACTGAGCCAGTAGGACAGTGACTGGTATGTCTGCGGCGAGGGCATGCCGACCATCGTGGCATGCCGGTGATCGGGCATCCTTGTCCCATGCCTGCTGACCCGTCGGTGTTCCCACGGCTGCCCGCGCCGCGCCGTCCGTTGGGCGCCTATCGGGTGTCTGCGGTGTGCCTGGGAAATATCTGCCGATCACCGATGGCGGAGGTCGTGCTCCGCGATGAGCTGGCCCGCGCCGGGCTGGCCGGGCTGGCCGAGGTAGACAGCGCGGGCACGGGCGACTGGCACGTGGGCGGCCCGATGGACGCGGCGGCGGCGGCGGAGCTGGCCCGGCGCGGGTACGACGGCTCCGCCCACCGGGCCAGGCAGTTCGAGCCGGGCTGGTTCGCCGGCCGGGACCTGGTGCTGGCCATGGACCGGCAGAACCTGTCCCGGCTGCGCCGGATGGCCCCGGACACCGAGTCGGCGGGTCCGCGGCTGCTGCTGTTCCGGTCGTTCGATCCCGCTGTGGCGGCCAGCGGCGGCCCGGCGGACCCTTACGACGGGGAGGTTCCCGATCCCTACGGCGGCCGCCCCGAGGACTATGCCCTGGCGCTTGACCTGGTACAGGCGGCGGCAGGCGGCTTCGTCGCGGCGCTGGCCGGATTCCTGGAGGTCCCGGCGCCTGGGCCGGGCGGTGCATGACCACCGGGCTGATCCGGTGAACCGGGCCGAGCAGGCCCGCACGCTCCGGCTGGAACGGATCGCCGGCGGGACCGTGCGTGAGACGCGTCTGCTGGGCGAGCAGCACCGGTGCCGCCATTACCGGGTCACGCTCACCGATGGCCGGGTGGTGTTCGCCAAGGCCGCGGCCGGCGATCTGGGCGGCATCCTCGAAGCGGAAGGCCGCGGGCTGCGCTGGCTGGCCGACGCGGGCGCGGTCGCCGTGCCGCACGTGCTTGGCTGGGATCCGGCCACGCTGGTGCTGGACTGGGTTGATGAGCAGCAGCCGGATCAGCTCGCCGCCGACCAGTTCGGCCGGGACCTCGCGTTGCTGCACGCGGCGGGGGCGGAGCGTTTCGGCTCGCCCTGGAAGGGGTTCATCGCCAGCTTGCCGCTGGGCGACCGGACCGGGGACGCCGGGGCGGGCCGGGTGTCTGGCGCCTGGTCCGAGTGGTACGCGAGCAAGCGGCTGCTCCCGTACCTGCGCCGCGCGGCCGACACCGGGGCGCTGGCGCCGGAGGACACCAGGCTGGTCGAGGCCGTCACCAGCCGGGTGGGCGAGCTGGCCGGCCCGGCTGAGCCACCAAGCCGCATCCATGGCGACTGCTGGTCGGGCAACGTGCTGTGGTCGGCCGGCCGGGCCTGGCTGATCGACCCGGCCGCGCAGGGTGGCCACCGGGAGACCGACCTGGCCATGCTCGCCCTGTTCGGCGCGCCGTACCTGGACCGGATCGTCGCGTGCTACCAGGAGATCGCGCCGCTGGCCGACGGCTGGCGGGCCAGGGTGCCGCTGCACCAGCTACATCCACTGCTCGTGCATGTCTGCCTGTTCGGCAGCTCCTACCGGTCGGCGGTGCAGGCCGCGGCCCGCGCCGCCCTCGCCGCCTGACCGGTCCGCTATCAGCGCGGTCCATCGTGCCCCCGATACGCGCTCAGTGCACCGCGTTGCGGCGGATGGCCCTAGTCGGCCAGGCGGTCCTGGGCTTCAGGGGCGAGGGGGAGCACGATGCGGAATGTCGCACCATGGCCAGGCACGGAATCCACGGCCACCGTGCCGCCGTGCGCGGCCACCAGCGCGGCCACGATCGCCAGGCCGAGCCCGGTCCCGCCGGTCCTCCTGGTCCGGGCCTGATCGGCCCGGTAGAAGCGCTCAAAGACGCGGGCCGCCTGGTTCGGGTGCAGCCCTGGCCCCTGGTCGGTCACCTCAAGGACGACGCCTGGGGCGGATTGCAGGGCTCCGGAGTGGATCCGCACCTCGACCGGGGTTCGCTCTGGTGTGTGGGTTAGCGCGTTGCTCATCAGGTTGCCGATGACCTGGCGCAGCCGAACCTCATCGCCGAGCACCAGGAAGGCGGTGCCGGGAACGACGGTGAGCTCGATCGTCCGCTGTGGCGCGATGATCCGGGCGTCCTGCACGGCGTCGGCGGCGAGGGTGAGCAGGTCGACCGGACGGCGCTCGATGGGCCGCTGCTGGTCGAGCCGGGCCAGCAGCAGCATGTCTTCGACCAGGACCCCCATCCGGGCAGATTCCTGCTCGACCCGCTGCATGATCCGGTCCAGGTCGGCCCTGGTCAGCGCGCCGTTCCCGGTCCCGGTCCCGGCCCCGTTCCCGTTGGCGGCGGCCTGCCGGGCGGCTCGCTGGTCCGCGGCGGCGGCATCCCCCGCGGCGGCATCCCCCGCTGCTGTCGGGCCGCCTGCCGTCGGCCCGGCTGCTGCCGTCGGCCCGGCTTCGCCTGGTGCGGCCGAGCCCGAGACAGCGGCCTCAGCCGCGGGGATCGCGGCACCCGCTGGCGCCGCTGCGTCAGCCTGGCCCGCCGTGAATTCCTGGCCCGCCGCGGATTCCTGGCCCGCCGCGGATTCCTGGCCCAGCCCGCCGCGTTGCCGGTAGTACTCGGCGTACCCGCGCATCGCGGTGAGCGGAGTGCGCAGCTCGTGGCTGGCATCGGCGACGAATCGGCGCATCCGCTCCTCAGACCAGCGGGCGGCGGCCTCGGATTCCTCACGGGCCCGGAATGAGGTCTCGATCTGGGCCAGCATCGCGTTGAGCGACCGGCCGAGCCTGCCGATCTCCGTTGCCGGGTCACGGTCTGGTACCCGGCGGGACAGATCGCCCGCCGCGATGGCCTCCGCTGTCTGCTCGATGTCGGTGAGCGGCCGCAGGCTGGCCCGGACGATGGCGATTCCGACCAGCACCAGGCCCAGCAGGATGATCACGCTGACGATCAAGTCGACGCCGCCCAGCTGCCGGACGGTCCCGTTGATATCACCCAGATCCACCCCGACGATGAGCGTGCCCGTCTGCTCGCTGATCTGGCCGCTGAAGGGATCCTGCACCTTGAGGGTGACCCGCTGTGCGATGACCCGCCAGTTGTCGTGGCCGGCCAGGCCCGGCACGTTGACCAGCCGCCCGCCGCTGGCCTTGAACCAGGCCATGTCGCCGGTCGGCACTTTGGGGAGCGCTGTCTCCAGCAGGTGGTACTCGGCGGCCATGCCTGACAGCGAAGTGTTGGCCGGGACCATGGCTATCAGATACGGGCCAAGGGAGCTGGCTTCGGGCTGTATCCCGTGATTGGGGTGTGTCTCGAGCGCGTTCCTGGTCTGTTCAAAGAGCACGGCCGCTTGCTGGCTGGCCTGGTTTATCTGGTTGCCGCGGAAGACCAGGACGCTGGCGACGCTGATGACGGCGAGCGCGATGGCGACCAGCGCGAGCAGTGCGGTGATCATCTTGACCCGCAGCGGGGTACGGCCGGGGAGTTCCCGGAGTCTGTCCCAGAAGCTGCCCCGCCCGGACGTGTTCGACATGATCAGGGCGCCTCTAGGAGGATGACGGGAGCCTGAGCACGTAGCCGACACCGCGCAGCGTGTGGATCAGGCGTGGCTCGGCGCTGTCCACCTTGCGGCGCAGCACCGATACGTACGATTCCACGATGCCGGTGTCCCCGCGGAAGTCGTAATCCCAGACATGGTCGAGAATCTGCATCTTGGACAGGACCCGGTTCGCGTTGCCCATGAAGTACCTGAGCAGCTTGAACTCCGTCGGCGAGAGCTGGATGTGCTGGCCGGCCCGCCACACCTCGTGGCTCTCCTCGTCCAGTTCGAGGTCGGCGAACTTCAGCCGCGGCGTCGGCTCGGCCCCGTCGCCGCGGGTGCGCCGCAGCACCGCGCGGATCCGCGCGATGACCTCTTCCAGGCTGAACGGCTTGGTCACGTAGTCATCCCCGCCGAGGGTCAGGCCACGGACCTTGTCCTCCATGGCGTCCCGCGCGGTGAGGAAGACCACCGGGATCCGGGTCCCGCCGCCACGCAGCCGCCGGATGACATCGAAGCCATCCATGTCAGGGAGCATCACGTCGAGCACGATCAGGTCGGGCCGGTGCCGTTGGGCGGCCTGCACCGCCTCTGACCCGGCCGCGGCGGTGACCACGTCGAATCCGGCATATCGCAAGCTGGCCGAGAGCAACTCGAGGATGTTCGGCTCGTCCTCGACAACAAGCAGCCGGGCACCAGGCTGCTTCCGCCCATCGTCTGACGAGGAGGTCATAGCTGAATCTTCGTTTACTTTCCTGAGTATTCCCTGAAGGCACGCTGGGGCTGGTCTCATGATCACATGCAGGCACCGGCCAGCCAATGCGGGGTCAGGCCAACCGGGCTCGGCGTTGTCACATCGGATCGTTCCGGGCGCCATCCCAGCGGGAGATGGCCGCGGCCCGGGAACCGGCGCCTAGTTTGGCATATATCCGGTTGACGTGATTTTTGACGGTCTTCTCGGCGAGGACCAACTGACTGGCGATCTCGCCGTTGGAGTGGCCCTCCGCGATGAGTGTCATGATCTCGGCCTCGCGCGTGGAAAGGCCAAGCGGGCGGATCATTCGGGGAATGCTGCCGGTCCTCATCTGTCCTCCGGGCCGCTGCTACCAGCGAGATTGGCTGCGACGCATGGTACGAACAGGACCCTGATGAGCGCAAGGGGCATAAATGCCCTTGACGGGACGCATTAGTTTCTCGCGATGGCTCTGCGCCCGCGGATCTGGGCTGCCGACCCACCCCGCCCTCGGCCGTGCCTAGCCGGCCGCGGCGGCCGATGAGCCGCTCAGCAGGCCTTTGGGCACGGGCTGGTCGTTCTTCATGGCGTTGAAGAGCTCCAATGCCTTCGTCTTGTCCCAGATCAGCGAGTCGCCCGCATTGGGCTCGAAGACGGACCCGCTAATGGGCACGGTGCCGGTCTCCGGGTTCCGCAGGGCGAAGGCCACCTCGATGAGCTGGTACAGGTGCGTCCCCTGATCCACGGTGAGCGAACCCGCCGCCCCGAATCCGGCCGGCACCGCAGCGAACGGATTGAGCAGCGTGCCGGGGCTGGTCATCTTGCTGAGCAGCGCCCGCAGGAACAGCCGCTGGTCCTGGACCCGTTGCAGGTCCTGGTTGGCGAAGATATGCCGGCTCCGCACGAAGCCAAGGGCCTGGGCGCCGTCGAGCGTCTGGCATCCCGCCTTCAGGTGCAGGCCGGCCGCCGGGTCGTCCATCGCCGATTTCAGGCACATCCGCACGCCGCCGACCGCGTCGACCACATTGACCAGCCCGCCGAACCCGATGCTCATGTAATGGTCGATGTGCAGGCCGGTATCGTTCTGCACGGTCTCCGCGAGCAGTTTGCCGCCACCGAAGGCGAAGGCAGCGTTGATCTTGTTGGACCCGTTGCCCGGAATCGCCACGTAGGAGTCGCGCGGCAGGCTGACCAGGACAGCCCGGCCGCCGCCGGACGGGATGTGCAGGAGCATGATCGTGTCGGACCGCTGGCCGCTGATGTCATGCCCGGTCGCGAGCTGGGCTTCCTGCGCTTTGGTCAGCCCCTGCCGGCTGTCCGAGCCGGTGATGAGCCAGTTCTGCCCGGCGCCGGCGGCCGGCCGCCCCGAGTAATCCACGAGCACGTTGGCCTTGGTCAGTTTCGAGTCAAGGTAGAAGTACAGCCCGATGCCCAGCACCAGGACGACGACGACCAGCAGAGCGAAGATCTTCAGGATGCGGCGCGGCCGCAGCCCGCGCCGGCCACCGCCGTAGTTACCGGGTGCTGGTCCCGCCGCCCGGCGGGAGCGGGTGGCCGCCCCGGCGCGGACCGGGGGCTGGTCGGGCCAGTTGCTCCCGGCGGCCGCGTAGCCCTGTGGGCCGGCGTTCCGGCCGGGCAGGCTGACGGTCGGCTCGGCCCCGGCGCCGGGGAACGCGTCCCCCGGCGGGCGCGGCTTCTGGTCGCGGAACCATTCGCCTGACAAATCGCTCACGCGGAGCCCTCCCACCACATCGTGACCACCTCGCGCCCGGACGATCCAAGGTCAGCTGGGCACCCGGGCTGGGCACCCAGGTCACGGAGCGCCGCTGCCACCTCGCTGGCGCGCTCGGGCGGCAGGCACAGCCTGCGCCTGGTGACCTCCACAAGCTCGCCCTCGCTGGCGTAGTCGCGCTCGGCCGGGCGGTTCCATCCAGTGTGCCTTGCCCGCAGACCCATCGCGGCCAGGATCGCCAGGAGGTCCATCGCCGTCGGCGCCTGCGGCCGGGTGACCCCGTGAAACCTGAGCCACAGCACGTTGAGCGCGGAAAGGGGATGCACCGCGGCCATCTCGAGGACCACCCGCCGGCGTGCGTGGCTGGTCAGGTCGGCGATGAACGGCTCGATGCCGGGCGCGTTGTACGTGACGTGGTGGCAGGTCACCACGTCAGCGGGGCCGATCTGCCCGGCGACGTCCGGCCACCTGCCGCAGACCGTCCGGAGGTCAAGGCCCAGCGGCCCGGCGCGCTCGGCGAGCAGCCGGAGCATCTCCGCGTCGGTGTCCACCGCCGTGAGCTGCGTGCAGCGCGAAGCCAGCGGCAGGCACGCGGCGCCGGCCCCCGCGCCGACGTCCAGCAGGCGGCCCGCCGGGTCCAGGGCCTCCAGCGCTCGCTCGTAGGACGGGCCGGCCGGATCACCGCGCAACCGGTCCGCGCGGCGGGCGAACACCTGCCGGGGCAGTACCCAGGGGGATTCGGTCACCGCCGACGAGATGTGCTCAGGGATGGCCCAGCTGGCGAGGTCGTCACGCCATCGGTCGAGCAGCCTGGTCAGGGGGGGCATGAACGATTCTCCGTCGGATGCCCGGCGGCAGATGACAAACGCGGGGGGGCTGAGCCCCCCCGCGAGTCGGGTGAGTGATGGGATTCGAACCCACGACATCCAGGACCACAACCTGGCGCTCTAACCAACTGAGCTACACCCACCATCGCCTGCGGTTGCATGCAGCAGCATAGCGGCAGCCGGTCACTGGACCGAACCGGAATCCCCGCCAGCGCCATCCGGCCTTCCCGCGGCTTCCGGGCCGTCACCGCCTGCCGACCCGGCGTAGCGGGCGGCGATTTGCTTCGCTGTCGCCGTGTCCGGGCCAGGGGGCGGCACGAAGATCGCCTCCCGGTAGTAGCGGAGTTCCTGGATGCTTTCCCTGATGTCGGCGAGCGCCCGGTGGCCGCCGTGCTTCTGCGGGCTGGCGAAGTAGGCGCGGTGGTACCAGCGCCGGGCCAGCTCCTTGATGCTCGACACGTCGACCATCCGGTAGTGCAGGAACGTGTCGAGCTCTGGCATGTCGCGGGCGATGAAGGTCCGGTCGGTGGCGATGGAGTTGCCGCACAGCGGCACTTTCCGCGGCTCGGCTATGTGCCCACGGATGTACCGGAG
>CAYPQM010000067.1:15979-20103 GCA_964412845.1 uncultured Streptosporangiaceae bacterium | reverse complement strand
ACCTGCTCCTGGGCCTCGGCCAGGGTGACCCCGGACGCTAGCTCGTCAAGCAGCCCGGAGGCGGTGTGCATCGCCCGGACCACGTCAACCATCTGGTCAACGGACTCGGCGGGGGGCTTGATCACCAGGTCCACGCCGTCGTCCAGCAGGGCCAGTTCGCCGTCGGTCACCAGGCAGGCGATCTCGACCAGGGCGTCACGCTCGATGTCAAGCCCGGTCATCTCGCAGTCGATCCAGACGAGCCGGTCGTTCATGCCACCAGACTAGAGCCTCGGCCAGCCACTATTCGCCCGATGTCAGTCACCAGCCGGGCCGGTGCGGCCGCTGGCCGCCCCGTTTGGCGCCGCGCCCCGGGCCCGGCTGGCCAGTACCCGGATGTGATCCGGGACCGGCACGCCCGGGCGCAGCCGCGGGTCGGCCTCCGCCGGGCCGAACGTCAGCGCGGCGGGCAGCACGCCGGCCCAGACATCCAGGGCGTAGTCTTCCTCGTCGTCCGACGGGGGCCCGGTCCGGATCTTGACCGACGACTCCGCGAGCGGTACCGCGAGGACCGCCGTGGCGGCGAGTTCCTTGCGGGACGGACCGCGGGTGCCCGCCCACCGGCCAGGGACCAGTTGCTCGGTGATGACCTGCAGCGCCGCCAGCCGCTGCTCGTCGTCGGTCAGCAGGCGGGCCGGGCCGAACACCATCGCGCTGCGGTAGTTCACCGAGTGGTGAAACACCGCGCGGGCGCAGACCAGGCCGTCCAGGTGGGTCACCGTGACGCAGACGTCACGGCCGTCCGCACTGAGCAGGCCCCGGTTGGCCGAGGATCCGTGCAGGAAGAGCGTGTCGCCGCTGCGGCCATACCCGGTGGGCAGCACCACGGGCGCGCCATCGATGACCACACCCAGATGGCAGATCAGCCCGGCGTCCAGCACGGCGTACAACGCGGTGCGGTCGGTCCGGCCGCGCTCGCGCAGGCGGTGCAGCGTGCTGCGCTGCGTGGTGGAGAGAGGGAGTTCGCTGCTCATGATGCTCTACGGTAGCGAGTAAGTGGACTGTTGGCTGTAGCCACTTTGGCGGGAGAACAGATGACCACTTTCTCGCATGCGCCGGTCGAGGTGCCGCTCGCGGCCGACCGCGCCGGGTCAGCTCCGCTGACCACGCAGATCGCCGCGCAGCTCCGGGTGGCCTTGGCGGACGGGCGGTTCGTGGCTGGTGACCGGCTTCCGTCCAGCCGCGGACTGGCTCGCTCGCTGGGTGTCAGCCGGACTGTCGTGACAGCGGCGTACGCCCAGTTGTTCGCCGAGGGCTGGCTGGATGGCCGGCCCGGCTCGGGCACCTACGTCGCCGCGGGCGCACCAGGTGCCCCGAGCGCACGAGACGCAGGGACCGCGCCCGCAGGCTCCGCCATGATCGCGGAGCATTTTCCGTCGCCTCCGCGGAAAGACTTCCGCGATCATGGACTGGGCGCCGGTGGCGGCGCAGCCGGGCGCGGTGCCGGCGGCCGGGCCAGCGTGCCGCCAGCCACGGAGCCGGTGCTGGTCAATCTGCGGCCCGGCATCCCGTGGACGGACGGCATCGACCGGGCCGCGTGGCGGCGGGCCTGGCGGCAGGCCGGGACCGCGCCGATCTCGAGCTGGCCGGACGCCCGGGGGCTGCCCGCCCTGCGCGCCGCGCTCACCGGCTACCTGCGGCGCAGCCGCGGGGTGCGCAGTGCCCCCGACGAGATCCTGGTGACCCGGGGGGTATCGGCCAGCCTCAGCCTGATCGCGGCGGCGCTGCTGCGGCCCGGCGACCGGGTCGGGATCGAGGAGCCGGGGTACCCAGCGGCCAGGTCGGTTTTCCAGGCGCACGGCGCGCACCTGGTGCCGTGCCGGGTGGACGCCGACGGCCTCGTGGTCCGCGAGCTGCCCGGCGACCTGCGGATGGTGTACACGACGCCGGCCCACCAGTATCCGCTCGGCGGCCGCCTCCCGGTGCCGCGCCGCCAGGAGCTCGTCGCCTGGGCACGAGCCGCGGGCGCGCTCATCGTCGAGGACGACTATGACGGGGAGTTCCGTTACGACGTCGGGCCGCTGCCCGCCCTGTTCGGCCTGGACCCCGAGGTGGTGATCTACCTCGGAACCACGACCAAGACCCTCACCCCTACCCTGGGGGCGGGCTGGCTGGTCGCCCGGCCTGATCTGGTGGCCGCGGTCGCGGACACCGAATCCGGCGCCGGGTTCCGGGTTCCGGAGCCGGTGCAGCATGCGGTCCTCACCCTGCTTGAGCACGGGGACCTGGAACGGCACATCAGGCGGATGCGGCACGACTACGCGCGGCGCCGCGCGGCCATGGTCAGCTTGCTCGCCGGGCCGGCCCGGCTCCGTGGTGACACGGCCGGCCTGCACATGTTCGCCGAACTCCGGCGCGGAGCCGACGACGAGGTGGCCGCGGCGGCGCGGTCGCGCGGCGTGGCGGTGATGACCGCGCGGCGCTATTTCTCCGGGCCGCCTTCGCGCCATGGCCTGGTGCTCGGGTACGGTGCGGCCAGCCTCGGCGACGTTGTCCGCGGCTGCACGGTGCTGGCGGAGATCCTGGCGGGCGGAGATCCCGGTCGGCGGAGATCCTGGCCGGGCGGCAGGCTGCCGGCCGGCCAGCGAGCGGCCGGCTGGACGGGCCCGCGATCGTAGGCGATGATCGCTGGGCGCGATCATCGCGGCACAGGATGGTCTGGGCAAGGAGCGGCATGGCGGATCGCGGTGTACCGGGAATCGAGGACGCGTCCCGGCTGGGCCGGTGGCTGGGGCAGAACGGCGTGCCCGCCGATCAGGACCGCCCACCGCGGGCGACCCTGATCGCGGGCGGCCGGTCCAACCTGACCTACCTGCTGGACGTCGGGCTGGCGCCGGGGGCGGCCCAACCCGGGTTGCTGGTCCTGCGCCGCCCGCCGCTGGGTCACGTGCTGCCGACCGCCCATGACATGGCCAGGGAGTACCGGCTGCTCAGTGCCCTGCACGGGACGGATATCCCGGTTCCCCGGCCGGTGGCGATCTGCCAGGATCCCGAGGTGATCGGCGCGCCGTTCTACGTCATGGAGCACGTGGCCGGGCTGGTGATACGGACCAGGGAGGACGGCGCCCAGGTGTCGCCGGCCCAGGCCCATGAGCTGTCGATGCGGTTCGCGGACATGCTGGCCGCCATCCACGGTGTCGATCTGGAGGCGGTGGGGCTTACCGGGTTCGGCCGGCCGGAAGGCTACCTGGAGCGCCAGCTGACGCGCTGGCAGCGGCAGTGGGAGCTCTCGCAGACCCGGGAGATGCCGGGGTATGAGCAGCTCGTCGCGCGGCTGGCGGCCGGGCTCCCGGACGCCAGCAAGCGTGACGGGACCCTCGTGCACGGCGACTACCGGCTGGACAACATGCTGATCACGCTGGGCGGTTCGCCGGCCATCGCCGCGGTGCTGGACTGGGAGATGTCCACCCTGGGCGATCCGCTCGCGGATCTCGGCCTCTCCCTGGTGTACTGGGCGGACGCCGACGACGACCCGGCGACGGAACTGAGCGTGAGCGCGGCGGTGACGGCGTGTCCGGGTTTCCTGACCCGAACGCAGATCGCGGACAGATACGCCGCGCTGACCGGGCGGGATGTGTCCAGAATCGGGTATTACATGGCATTCGGCGGCTTCAAGCTGGCCGTGGTGCTGGAAGGCATCCATTCTCGGTTCCTGCAGCACAAGACGGTCGGCGAAGGGTTTGAGCGGGAGGGTCTGGCCGTTCCGGGGCTGATCCAGCGCGCGCACCTGTTGCTCGACTCTGCCGAGTAGGAACGCTCAACGATTTGGCAGCTCACGCTGGTATCCGGGGAATGATATGAGGCCCGGCACCCCGCTCTGGCCGGGCCTCACACCCTGCCCGGCCCCGCTGGCCGGGTGCTGATATGAGGCCCAGCGCCCCGCTCTCGCTGGGCCTCACACCCTGTCCCCGGCCATCCTGGCCCGGGTGGTTGTATGAGGCCCGGCACCCCGCTCTGGCCGGGCCTCACACCCTGCTCCCGGCCATCCTGGCCCGGGTCGTTGTATGAGGCCCAGCGCCCCGCTCTCGCTGGGCCTCACACCCTGCTCCCGGCCATCCTGGCCCGGGTGGTTGTATGAGGCCCGG
>CAYPQM010000067.1:0-15879 GCA_964412845.1 uncultured Streptosporangiaceae bacterium | reverse complement strand
GGGCCTCACACCCTGCTCCCGGCCATCCTGGCCCGGGTGGTTGTATGAGGCCCGGCACCCCGCTCTGGCCGGGCCTCACACCCTGCTCCCGGCCATCCTGGCCCGGGTGGTTGTATGAGGCCCGGCACCCCGCTCTGGCCGGGCCTCACACCCTGCTCCCGGCCACCGCGGCCGGGAAGATAGTACGAGGCCCGGCGCCCCGCTCTCGCCGGGCCTCACCAATGAGGACGCGCGGCTGAGCGGACTGGTTCACACAGTCGGCAAGCTTCATTTGCGAAATGGCGGAAGCTCCCGATCCGGTGTGCCGTGCGCCGTTAGTTTGCGCAGTTGGGATCGCAGAGTCGGCGCGCGATGGCGCTGAAAAATACCGAGCTGACCTGGGCGGGGTTGGTGATCGAGTAGGCCTGGCCGCCGGTGGCCGCGGTGATCTGCTGCAGCGCGGGCAGGTCGCCCGCTTTGCCGAGCACGAGCGCGATGATCTCCACCCGCCGCTTGGGGTTGTAGAGCTTGTGCAGCTGACGCACGAGGGCGGCGGCGGAGATGTCCCCGGGCGCGTTGTCCACTCCCGCGGTCATGACCAGCACGGCGTTTGCGTACCTGGGCTGGTAGGTGGCGGTCATCTGCTTGTAACCAGCCAGGATCGTGCCGTACAGCGCGGCCGGCGCGCCCGGCACGGGTGATCCTGACTGGGAGATCTGCTGGATCTGCTGACGGCGGGTGACCAGGCCGAACTCGCCGAGCACCGGGCCGACAGAGATGAGTTCCTTGTAGGGAACGGCGCCGTTGAGGTGGCTGGCGAACGCCCAGATGCCCATCTGCGTGCTGTTGGGGAACTGGGACAGGCCCAGGCTGGCTACCTGGCTGAGCACCTGTTCCAGGGTCGTGCCGTTGGCCGCGACCGGGGTGGCCATCTGCTCGGAGACGTCGAGCAGCGCCAGGTCTCGTGACCCGAGGCCGAGCCGGGACCAGGCCTGGAGCGCGGTTTCGGCCTGGCCCGGCGGAGCAGGCTCGGCCAGGGTCGGCTGCGCTGTGCTCAGCCCATAGCGGCTCACCCAGCCGGACGCCGCACCATTGGCCGAGCGGAAACCCTCGTACCGCACCCACGACTGCGCGTACGTGGACCGGAGCGCGTCCTCGAATTCCTCGGCGGCGCGCAGCTTGAGCGGAGCGGAGGTGGTCAGCACATAGGGATAGTCGAGGGCGTAGGAGCCCTGCATGGGGTACCGGCCGGACAGCGGCTGGCCCGGGTGGGCTTTGTCGTACTGCACGACGGCCTGCTCGGAGGTGACCGTGACCGGGTGCCCCTGCCGCGGTGGCTCGGCCAGATTCACCAGCGACGCGAGCGAGGGGCCGGTGTCGAACGCGTTGGTGACCTGGACGTTGAAGACGAACTTGGTGAAGTTATCGAGGGCGGACGGGCCGCTGCCGAGCATCTGCTGGAGTTCGATGAGGGTGGCCAGCCCGGCCGAGCTGCGCGCGGGGTCAGGGAACTCCACCCGCAATCCCAGCGCGGTGGCCGGGCCGCCCACGGACTCGGGCAGCAGGAACTGCCAGCCCACCTTGGTGCCGAACGCGGGCATCTGCGCCGCTACCGACCGGGGCATCACGATCATGAGCGGGGAGCGGGCCACCGTGATCCCGGTGGGCTGGACCAGCTGGGCCCCGATCGGCGAACTGCGCGCGACATCGGCCCAGAGGCTGGAGTCAGGTATCCAGGCGTCCACGGGCCGCCCGCCGGCCGGTTTCTGCCCGGACACCTGCGCCGCCGCGGTCGCCGATTCCTCGCCGGTGACCTTCACCACCGCGCAGTGCCCGCTGACGGTATGGCGCTGGGCGTTGAAGTACTGGCTGACGTGCCGGATGGCCGGGGCGATGTCGTCGGACACCCCGACGGTGACCACGACCGGGCTCGACGCGCATGATGTGCGCGCCACGATCGCCTGCGCGCCGAGCGCGACAAGAAGAGTGCCGACGATTACGACGGCGAGCACAGTCACCGCGACGACCGTGCCGAGATGACGCTTGCGGCCACGCCGGTTCGGGGCGGCCGCGGTGGCGCGTCCTGCGTTCACCGCATCCCTCAATCACGAGACCCGCTGCCCACTTGGCCTACCCGCCGACTGTATCGGACGATGAATGACAATTCATCCCGGCGGCCGCTTTACTGGCTGCTGCGGCCGGCCGCAGCAGCGTGGCCTGCGGCGGCGCCGGATCCGGGAGACTGGGGGAGTGCCAGGACTTGTCCCCGTTCCGGTCCGCGACGCGGCTGACCCGCGGCTCGCCGACTACACGGCACTGACTGACGCGTCGCTGCGCACCAGCCTGGAGGCAGCCAGAGGGCTGTTCGTGGCCGAGGGGGAAAAGGTGATCCGGCGCGCGATCGCGGCCGGTTACCCGGTGCGCTCCCTGCTGGTCACTGAGGACAAGCTGGCCAGCGTGGCCGGCGTGGCCAGCCTGGCTGGCCTGGCTGGCGGCACCGCGGAGCCCCTGTACGTGCTGCCCGCGGCGGTGGCCCGGCAGCTGACCGGCTACCAGGTGCACCGGGGCGCGCTGGCCTCGATGGCCAGGCGGGAGCTGCCCCCGGTCGCCGAGGTCCTGGCCGGGGCGGCGCCCGTGATGGTCCCGGAGAACCTGGTGGATCCGGGCCATGCCGGGCCCGCCCGGCCGCACACCCAGCCGTCCCGGCGGATCATCGTGCTGGAGGATCTGGTCGACCATGGGAACGTGGGCGCGATTTTCAGGTGCGCGGCAGCGCTGGGTGTGGATGCGATCATCCTGTCCCCGCGCTGCGCTGATCCCCTGTACCGGCGGGCGGTGAAGGTGTCGATGGGCGCGGTGTTCGCCATTCCGTACGCCCGGATGGCCGACTGGCACGGCGGCCTGGCCGGGCTGCGGGCCGCCGGGTTCCAGTTGCTCGCGCTGACCCCGGACCAGTCGGCCGTGCCGATCGACGAGGTCCGGATGGCGGAGCGCGCCGCGCTGCTGCTGGGCACCGAGGGCGACGGCCTGTCGTCACGCTGGCTGGATCAGGCCGACCAGGCGGTGTGCATCCCGATGGCCAGCACCGCGATGGCCGCCGGTGTCGATTCGCTCAACGTGGTGGCCGCCGCCGCGATCGCCTGCCACAGCCTGCTGCGGGGTGCTGCTGGCCCGGGGGGACCCCTGGGGCCGTGATGCCGTCATGCCGTCATGCTGGCGTCGGGCGTCAGGAACCCGGCCCGCAGCCTGCGCTCGGCGGCGTAACCGGGGCCAGGAGCAGCCCCGGCACCGGCATGATCGAGGCCCAGCAGGGCCGCGCCGGCCATGGGCGGGACGTCCACCACATGCACGGTGGCCGCTGGTGCCGCCGCGCCGAGCCGCTCGGCGATCCAGCCGATCAGCAGCGGGTCGCGCGCGGTCAGCACCCCGCCACCGAGCACGACCGGCGTGGCCAGGCCGGTCAGCCCGAGGCGGCGGATCAGGGCCAGGGACATCGCGCACACCTCATCGGCCATCCTGCTGACCAGGTCGCGGGCCACCCCGTCACCGGCCTCGGCCACCGCGAACAGGACCGGGACGAACTCATGCAAGCTGTCGAAGTCGATGCGGCCCCGGTGGATGCCGATGGTGATGTCGGATACCTCGGCCACCCCGAAATGGGCGGCGAGTGCGCCGCGCAAGGCCGTCTGCGGCCCGCGGCCGTCTTCGTCCCGGATGGCCCACCACAGCGCGGCGCTGCCCAGCCCCAGGCCGCCGCCCCAGTCACCGCTGATCGTGCCGAAAGCGAGGAAACGGGCGGTCTGCCCGTCTGGGGCCAGCCCCACGCAGTTGATGCCCGCCCCGCAGGTCACCGCCACTCCCCAGGGGATGCCGGCCGGGTACGCGAGGCCGGCCCGGAGCACCGCGAACGTGTCGTTGGCGACCTGGGTGGTCGCGCTCCAGCCCTGCGCGCCGAGCATCTCGCTGAGCATCTGCTCCTCGTCCGGCAGGTCGGCGTTGGCCATGCAGGCGACCGTGTGCCCGGCCACCGCGGGCCCGGCCGCGGGCAGCCCGGCGTCGGCTGCGGCCGCGCGCACCACGGGCGCGAGCCGGGCGATGGTCTGCTGCGACAACTTCGTGGGGACCCCGGGGCCGCGGGCCCGGCCACGCAGCGTGCCGTCGGCGCCCACCAGCGCCACGTCGGTCTTGCTGTTCCCGCCGTCGATGGCCAGTACCGCGGGCAGCTCGCTGCTCACCGCCCGCCCGCCGGGCTGGCCCCGTGCTGGGTAACCCAGGGCAGGTAGTCGGCGTTCTCCGCGATCAGCCGGTCGGCGAGCTGCCCGGCCAGGTCGAACTGGCCGACCAGCGGATGGGCGAGCAGCGCAGCGAGCACGCGGGCCCGCCCGCCGCGCAGCGCCGCGTCCACGGCGAGTTCCTCGTACGCGGACACGTGCGCGACCAGGCCGCGCATCAGCGGGCTGACCGGCGCGAGCGGCACCGGCTGCGGCCCGGCCGCGCCGATCACCGCGGGCACCTCGATCACCGCCTCGTCAGGCAGGAACGGCAGCGTGCCCGCGTTGCGCAGGTTCACCACCTGGGTGTCCCGCCGATCGCTGACCAGCGAGGCGAGCAGCGCCACCGCGGCTTCGGAGTAGAACGCGCCGCCCCGCTCGCCGAGCAGGTCAGGCTTGCGGTCCAGGGCCGGGTCGGCGTACATCTCGAGCAGTTCCCGCTCCAGCGCCGCGACCTCCTCAGCGCGCGTCGGGCGGCCGCGCTCTTCCGTCACGACCGCGTCATGCGCATAGAAATAGCGCAGGTAGTAGGACGGAACAGCACCCACCTCCCGCATCACGGACAGCGGCAGCCCGGTCATCTCCGCGATCTGCGGGCCGTGCGCGGCGATCAGTTCCGGGAGCCGGTCGGCCCCGTCCACCATGACGGCCCGTTCCCAGGTCAGGTGGTTGAGGCCGACGTGATCCAGGAGGACCTGCCCGGGCGGCACGCCCAGCAGGGCGGCGAACTTCCGCTGGAAGCCGATCGCGACGTTGCACAGGCCGACCGCGCGGTGGCCCGCGTCCAGCAGCGCCCGGGTGACGATGCCGACCGGGTTGGTGAAGTCGATGATCCAGGCGGAGGCCTCAGCGCGCTGCCGGGCGCGTTCGGCGATATCCAGGACCACCGGGACGGTCCGCAGGGCCTTGGCGAACCCGCCGGCCCCGGTGGTCTCCTGGCCGACGCAGCCGCACTCCAGCGGCCACGTCTCGTCCCGCTGCCGGGCGGCCTGCCCGCCGACCCGCAGCTGGAGCAGCACCGCGCCGGCCCCGTCGAGCCCGTCGTCCAGGCTGGTCGTCCAGCGCAGCTGGGCCGGGTGGCCGAGCGCCCGCATGATCCGGGCCGACACCGGGCCGACCACGGCCAGCCGGCCGGGGTCCGGGTCGACCAGGGTCAGCTCGGTGACCTTGACGTCGCCGGCCAGCCGGGCGATGCCGTCGACCAGTTCCGGCGTGTAGGTCGACCCGCCGCCGATGACCGCGAGCTTCATCCGTATGCCCTCATTTCCGCGCCCGCCTGTGCGACGTGGCAGGCCACGTCATGGCCGGGGACAAGCTCCCTGAGTTCCGGCGTCACCTGGTGGCAGGGGTCGATGGCGAGCGGGCAGCGCCAGCGGAACCGGCAGCCAGGGACGGGGTCGATGACGCGCGGCGGCTCGCCCCGGTCCGTCTCCGCCGTGACCTCCAGCGGCGCCCGGGGGTCAGGCACGGCGGACAGCAGCAGCTGGGTGTAGGGGTGCTTGGGGTGGGCCAGGACGTCCTCGATCGGCCCGGTCTCGGCGATCTGCCCGGCGTACATCACGATCAGGCGGTCGGCGACGTAACGGGCGCTGGCGATGTCGTGGGTGATGTAGAGGATGGACACGCCTTCGGCATCGCGCAGCCCGGCCATGAGGTTGAGCAGGCCGATCCGGATCGAGACGTCCAGCATGGAGACGGGCTCGTCGGCCAGGATCAGCTTCGGCCGCAGCGCCAGCGCCTGGGCGAAGCCGACTCGCTGCCGCTGGCCGCCGCTCAGCTCGTGCGGGTAGCGCTGCAGCACCTCGGCGGCCGGGGTCAGCCCGACCACCTCGAAGACTCGCCTGGCTTCGTCGTGCCGCTGCTGCGCCGACAGCTCAGGCCGGTGCAGCTTGAGGCCGCGCTCGATGCCATGGGAGATCCGGAACACGGGATTGATCGAGCTGAACGGGTCCTGGAAGACCATCGGAACCAGCCCGGTGTAGCGCAATGTGTCCCGGCGCGACCGGATGCCGGACAGTGCCGTGCCCTGGAAGTAGATCTCCCCGCTGGTCGGCTTGTACACCTTGGCCAGCAGCCGGGCGATGGTGCTCTTTCCGCTGCCGCTCTCGCCGGCCAGCGCCACGATCTCGCGTTCGCCGATAGCCAGGCTGACGTCGTCGACCGCGTGCAGGGTCCCCCGGGACAGCCCGCCGCCGATGTGGAAATGCCTGGTCAGCCCTTCGGTCCTGAGCAGAGGCTCGGTCATGTCAGGCGCTCCCGTCGGCATGTAGCAGACACCGGACCTCGACGCCGTCCACCTGGTATAGGTCGGGCCGGGTCGAGCCGCAGCGCTCCATGGCTTTGGGGCAGCGTGGTTCGAAGCGGCAGCCGCCCGGCGGGTCAGCCAGGTCCGGCGGGCTGCCCGGGATGCCGGTCAGCGGCACCCGGGGACCCTTGATCGACGGGAAGGCGTCGAGCAGGCCGATGCTGTAGGGGTGCAGCGGCGAGTCGAAGACCTGCCTCGTCGCGCCGAACTCGGCCACCTGGCCCGCGTACATCACCATCAGCCGGTCGGAGAAGTGGCTGACCAGAGACATGTCGTGGGTGACGAAGATGATCGCGAAGCCAAGCTGCCGCTGCAGTTCCTTGATCTGGACCATGAGCGAGCGCTGGGCCACCACGTCCAGCGCGGAGGTGGGCTCATCCATGATCACCAGATCCGGGGTAAAGAGCATCGCCATCGCGATCATGGACCGCTGGCGCATCCCCCCGGACAGCTGATGCGGGTAGCTGCGCAGGTGCACGCGGTCGATGCCGACCATGCGCAGCACCTCGGCCGACCGGTCGGCGATCTCGCTCCCGGACGTCACGCCGTGCGCCCGCATCGCGTCCCGGAACTGCGCCCCGATCGACTTGACGGGGTTGAGCGCGTTCATCGCGCTCTGCATGACCAGGGACAGGTCTTTCCAGCGCACGGCGGCGAGCTGGGAGTCGGTGAGCCCGACCATGCTGCGGCCCTTGAAGGTCACGCTGCCGCCGGTGACGGCCGCTGGCGGGGCCAGCAGCTGGGCGATCGCGAACAGTAGCGTGGACTTGCCGCAACCGGATTCCCCGACCACCCCGATGAACTCGCCCGGGCCCAGGTCGAAGCTCACGTCGTCGACCGCGAGGACGGTGCCCCGGTCCATGATGTACTCCACCGACAGGCCGCTCACCTCGAGGATCGGATCGGTCGCCAGCCGCGGCTGCGGCGAGCCGGGACGGTCAGCTGGCACGCTTGATCCGCCTCCTGCGCATCGGCCGCAGGGCGGGATTGCCGATCTCATCGAAGGCGTAGTTGAGCAGGGCGAAGGCCGCGCCGAGCGCGGCGATGCAGGCTCCCGGCGCGATGGCCCACAAAGGCTGGCCGGTCTGCAGCGCCGCATTGTTCTGCGCCCAGTAGAGCATCGTGCCCCAGCTCTCCGTGTTGGGGTCACCCAGGCCGATGTACTGCAGGCTGGACGCGAACAGCACGGCGTACAGGGCATTGGTCAGGAAGCTCGCCACGATCAGCGAGGTCATGGTGGGGATGATCTCCACCATGATGATGTACAGCCGGCGCTCGCCGCGCACCCGCGCCGCCTCCAGGAAGTCCCGGCCGCGCAGCGAAAGCGCCTGCGATCGCAGCTGGCGCGCGGTGTAGGACCAGCTGGTGACGGTGAGCACCAGGATGAGCACCAGCGTGCTCCCGCCCTGCGCGTACCCGGCGATCACGATCAGCAGCGGGAACAGGGGGATGACCAGCAGCACGTCGGTGAGCACGCTGAGCGAGCCGTCCCACCAGCCGCCGAGGTACGCGGCGGCGACGCCGACCAGGACAGCGATCCCGGTGGTGGCCAGCCCAGCCACGAACGCGATGATCAGCACGTTCCGGGTGCCCCACACCAGCTGGGCGAACATGTCCTGGCCGTAGGCGGTGGTGCCGAGCAGGTGGGCCGTGGACGGGCCCAGCCGCGGGGAGTAGGCGTCTGCGCTCGGGCTGTCATGGGCGATCACCCCGGGGAAGAGCGAGACCAGGATGAAGGCCGCCAGCAGCACGGTCCCCGTGGTGGCCTTGCGGTTGGATCGCACCGCGCGGCCCATCCGCGCCAGCGCATGCGTGGCCGGCGGCACGGGCAACCCGGCCGCCGGGCCAGTGGCGGGCTCCTGGCCGGGCTGGCCAACCGTGGAGACCCCGGAGATGGGCATGGACATGGCTCTAGCCCGCCGTCCTGGTGCGCGGGTCCAGCAGCGCGGTGGCGATGTCGGCGAGCAGGATCGCCAGCAGCACCGCGAGCGTGATGAGCAGGAACAGGGCCTGCATCAGCGGGAAGTCCTCGCCCTGCACGGCCTGGAGCAGCATGAAGCCGACGCCGGGGTAGTTGAACACGTACTCGATCAGGATGGCGCCGCTGACCACGAACCCCAGGGACATGGCGAAGCCGGTGAGGTTGGGCAGGATCGCGTTACGTGCCGCGTAGTCGAACATGATGCGCCGGCCAGGCAGTCCCTTGGCCCGGGCCATCCGCACGTAGTCCTCGGCCAGGGTGGTGATCATGGTGTTGCGCATGGTCAGGATCCAGGTGCCGATCGTGGTGATCAGGAGCGCTGCAGCGGGCAGCACAGCGTGCGAGAGCACGTCTCCGATGTAGCTGAGCGACACCGACGGGGTGTCGGTCGAGACGTAGTAGCCGCCCAGGTAAGGCAGCCAGTGCAGGCTGATCCCGAAGATCAGCACGAGCACCATGCCGACCCAGAAGTACGGGACGGCGGACGTGATCACGAACACCGGCGGCATGATGCTGTCCAGCCGTCCGCCGCGGCGCCACGCGGCGAGTATGCCGAGGCCGGTGCCGAGCACGAAGGCGAGGACCGTGGTGATGCCGACCAGGGCGAGCGTCCACCAGATCGCGCCGCCGATGACCGAGGTGACCGACTTCGGGTAGAAGTCCAGCGACGTCCCGAAATTGCCCGTCACGACCTGGTGCAGGTAGCTGACGTACTGCGCGGGCAGGCTCTGGTGGGTGTTGACCCCGAACAGGATGTCCAGGGCCTTCAGCGTCCCCGGGCCGATCTGCCCGTGGAACTTGGACAGCATGGCGAGCGCGGGGTTGCCGGGCATCAGCCGCGGGAGCAGGAAATTGATGGTCAGCGCCGCCCACAGGGTGAACACGAAGAAGCCGAGGCGGCGGAGCGCGAATCTCAAGCTCGTCTCCTCGTGGTCATGGTCGGCTCCTTCGTGCGGTCGGTCCGGACGGGCCGGGGCGTGCCCGGGGCTGAGCCCCGGGCACGCACCAGGTCACTTCGCCTTGAGGTTCAGCAGCACCTGCTCCATGTCCGGATAGGCATACGCGGCCGGCTGGGCGTAGGGGTTGCTGGGCGTGGGCCATCCGGTGAGGTTGGAGGTGTCGTACTGGTACCAGTCCACCGCTTCCACGACCGGGATGATGGGCAGCTCGCTCAGCATGACCTGCTCCAGCTGGTTGACGACCGAGTGCTGCACCACCGTGCTGGTGGTCGCGGCGTAGGAGTGGATCAGCGTGTCAGTGGCCGGGTTGCTGTACCGCTCGAAGTTGGAGGCGGCCAGCTTGCCGATCGGGGCCGTGTTGGCCGAGTCCAGCCAGTTCCGGAGCTCGTAGTAGGGGCCCGGGCCGAAGGTCTGCTGGTCGTAGTAGGCGAGCTGGTATTTGCCTGCGTACAAGGCAGCGTCGAAGGCCGTGTTGGTCAGGTTGTCGGGCTTCAGCGCGATGCCGACCGCCTTGAGGTTCTGAGTGATCACCTGCATCGAGGCGACCCAGTCGGAATAGTCGCCGATGTTGATCACGGAGAAGGAGAGTTTCTGGCCTGCCGAATTCGCCATGATGCCGTCGGAGCCCATCTTGAAGCCGGCCGAGGCCAGTACCTGCTTCGCCTTCGCTGGGTTGTAGCTGTAGTTGTACTTGCTGGTCAGCGAGGTGTCGAGCCAGCTGGTGAACGTCGGCGTGACAATGCCGGCCTGGTTCGCGGGCGGCTCGTATCCGGACTCGCCAATCGTGGAGACCTTGGCCCGGTCGATCGCGTACGACATGGCCTGGCGGACCTTGACGTTGGCCAGCAGGGAGTTCTTCAGGTTCGGGATCAGCGAGACGTTCACGGTCGGCGGGAACCAGTAGTGGAAGGCCGGGTTCTTGGAGGTGTAGAACTCCTTGATGGCCGGGATGTACTGGGAGCCCCACTGCGCCTGGCCGGTCGCCAGCTGGTCGTTGGCGGTGTTATTGCTGGTGTATGCCGGGTACTCCACCTTCTTGATGTTCGGCTTCCCCGGCTGCCAGTAGTGCGGGTTGGCGGTGTAGGTGATGTTCGCGTTGGTGCAGGGATTCACCTGGTAGGGACCCGTGCCCACGGGGTGGGCGTTGGTGAAGGTCACCGGGTTCGCGATCTTGGACCAGATGTGCGCCGGCACGATCGGGGTCTGGTCGGCGATGTAGTAGAAGAAGGGCACCGCCGCCGTGTTGAAGGTCATGGTCACCTGGTCAGACCCGGTCGCGCTGACGCCGGACAGCACCGACCACACCCCGGCCAGGTCCAGGGCGGGGTACTTCTTGATCAGGTTGAAGGTGAACACCACGTCGGCGGGGGTCAGCGGCTTGCCATCGCTGAACTTGACCCCCTTGCGGATGGTGAACGTGAGCGACTTGTTGCCCGCCCCCCACTTCCAGGAGGTCGCGAGCATGGGTGTGGTCTTGCCGTTCTGCAGCGGGTTGACGAAGACGAGCGGCTCGTAGACGAACCCGACGGACAGCAGGGTGTCCGAGCCGTTGAAGGGGCTGAATCCGCAGGTCCAGAGGGCGCCGTTCTCGTTGGAGATGGTGACTACGCTCTTTGCCGACGTGTTGCTCTTAGTACCGGAGCCGGAACTGCAGGCGGCCGCGAGCAGGCCGGCTGCGGCGAGGGCCCCGATTGCCTTGAGGCGTCTCATGACGGAAGCCTTTCACTGAGTGTTGGTAGGACGGTAGTGACCTGGGTGTCGGCCACAGCGCCGACACCTGGCCCGGCGGCGTCGATGGCGAGCGCCACCGCGCCGATCAGCGGCGCATCGGCCGGGTAGCGGGCGACGACCAGCTCAGGCGGGAACGGGACGCCCGCGCTGAGGGCGCGGTGCAGGCTGGGCTGGAGACGATCCCACGAGCGGACCATGCCGCCGCCCACGGCGATCCGCTCCGGGTCCACGCAGATCGCGAGGTTGACCACGTGGAAGGCGAGCTCAGCGACGAACTCGGTGACCAGGGCGTCGAGCCGCGGATCGGCCGCGGCGGCCAGGAAGATGTCAGCTGCGGTTCCGGCGATGGCGCGCCGGGCCAGCGCCTGCCCGCTGACCATGTCTTCCAGCGGGACCCGGGAACCCAGCGCGATCCCCACATCGGAGATCGCGCGGAGGTTGTACCCGATCTCGCCGGCCGCGCCGTTGGCGCCGCCGAGCACCTGGCCGCCGAGCACGATGGCGGCCGACAGCCCGGTGCCGAGATTGAGGTAGACGGCGGGGTCGCAGCCGGCCAGCGCACCCCAGCGCGCCTCAGCCTGGGCCGCCGCCTTCGCGTCGGTGGCCATCCGGACCTGCGCCCCGGCGAAGGCGGCCCGCAGCTCGCGGCCCAGCGCGAGCGTGTCCCAGCCGCTGATCGCCGGGGCCAGCTCGACCCGGTCGTCAAAGGGGATCCCGAAGGTGGACACGCCGACGGCGGCCAGCTCCCGGCCGGGCGCCACCTCGGCCAGCAGGTCGCGGGCGGCGGTGATGCCCCGCTCGAAGCTGGCCCGTGCGCCCAGCTCGCCGCCGCTGCCCACGGTCGCTGCCCCGAGCCGGTCTCCGGATGGTTCGCAGACCGCCATGGCGATCTTCGTGCCACCGAAGTCGAGTCCGAGAACGACCGGGGATGGGCCCACTACGACCTACCTGACAGGGGAGACGATCGACCTGATGGGGGGCTGGAGAAACGCATCCTTGCGCGAGATAGTTAGGACAGTATCCTAACTAATAGAGGTCGACAAGACAGTCCGCGGAACTTTGCCGGCCCGGTGCCAGGCCGCGCCGCCGGGGTGATGCGGCCTGGCTGGATCGGCCCTGGGGCGGCGGCTCCGGCGCCGTCGGCGGGCGGGATCAGCGCCGGCCGGCGGGGTCCCGGCCGGCGGATTACCTGATGCGCCCGCTGCGGCGATACGGAAGGATGGTGGCGGAGGTGGCGGTGACGGTCTCGGCTGGCATGTCGGGTGGCACGTCAGGCGATGCCGCTGCGGCTGAGCCACCGGCGCAGCCCGGCAGTGGCGGCGGCGATCCGTTTGGCCTGGGCGTGCCGCGAGGGCACGGCGGCGGCCGGTCGGCCGCGCGTCCGCAGCTCATCCGGGCGCTTAACGAGCAACTGCTGCTCGGCCACATCCGGGACCTGGGCCAGTGCTCCCGTGCGGAACTCGCCCGGCTGTCCGGGTTGTCCAAGCCGACCGTGTCCGGTGCGCTCGCCACGGTCGAGCGGGCTGGGCTGATCCGGATCGCCGGGCAGCGCACCGGCCTGCCGGGCCGGTCCGCGCGGCTGTACGAGATCCGGCCGGATGCCGGATTCGTCCTCGGCCTCGACATCGGGCACCAGTACGTTCGGGGGGCGCTCGCCGACCTGGCCGGCGACGTCCGGGCCCGATCTTCCGCCAGGTCACGCGCCTCCAGCGTCCGCGGCCGGGTGGCGGAGCTGACCCGGCTCGCCGATGAGCTGTGCGCGTCGGCCGGCCTGACCAGGCCAGTTATCACCCAGACGGTGATCGGCAGCCCAGGTGTCTACGATCCGCGGCGCAACTCCATGGCGCTCACCGGCGGTCTGCCGGGCTGGGACCGGCCGGCCGTGCTGGCCGGCCTGCGGGAGGCGTTCGGCCAGTCGCTGGTCGTCGAGAACGACGTGGACGCGGCGGCGCTGGCCGAACGCGCCCACGGTCACGGCAGGCGCACCGACAGCTTCGCCTTCGTGTCGGTGGGCAGCGGCATCGGCATGGGCCTGGTCATCGGCGGCCGGCTGCACCGCGGCGTGCACGGCGTGGCGGGCGAGATCGCCTTCATGCCGATGTCCGGCGGCCACGGCACCGACCACCAGGACGCCCGCAGGCGAGGCTCGCTGGAGGCCGCGGCTTCGGCGTCAGCCGTGGTCCGGGCCGCGCGCCGGGCCGGGATGCGGGGGCCGGTCTCGGCCCGCCGGGTGTTCACCGCGGCGGCGGCCGGCGATGAGCGGGCCGCGGCCGTGGTGGCCGAGGAAGCACTGCTGGTCGCGCGGGTGCTGTGCTCGGTGGTGACCATCGTGGACCCGGCGCTCGTCGTGCTCGGCGGCGGGATCGGCCAGGCACCAGGTTTCGCCGAGGCGGTGACCCGCGAACTCCGGCTGATCGCGCCCGTCATGCCCGAGGTGCGGGTCAGCGCGCTGGGCACCGACGCGGTCGTCGACGGCTGCCTGGCGGCCGGCGCGGAACTCGCCTGGCGGCAGCTGACCGCGACCCTGCCCGCCGGGGGACCGGCGGGTCAGGATGGCGCGGCCGACGGGACGGACCTGGATGAGTCCGGGCCAGCCCGCTTCCAGGCGGCCGGCGCCTGAGCCGGCGCCGGCGCTGCGGGTCCCGGGTGGGCTCGCGGCGTCAGGATGGCCCGGGCGCGAAGTACCCGCTGGATTCCTTCCGCCACAGCAGGATGACGACGAACAGGCCGACCAGCCAGATCACCAGGTCGAGCACCGAGCCGAGGCTCGCGTGCGGCCGCACGAAGCTCAGCAGGACGAACAGGGTATTCAGGCCGAACAGAACGGTCGAGATGATCCGGGCCCAGCTCTTGCCTGCCTTGTTCGCCACGGCCATCCAGAGCCAGAAGCCAATGGTGATGACCTGGATGAACACGTCGATGGCCACCACCGCCGTAGCCGCCGCGCGCACCTTGCTGGCTGAGTAGCTCGGGTATGCGTTATGCACCGCGGTCCTGATGCTGGCCACGGTCAACAGGGACACCACCAGGACCACCGCAGTCAGCACGGCACCTGCGTACATGAGCCTGACCGCATTCACCACCGGCGGCGGGGGCGGCCCTGGCCGCTGCGGCTCAGGAGTCTGCCCGCCCGACGGGTAGGGCTCGTACATGCCTGCTCCTCACGCGTTCTCCGATAGGCGCGCTGCTCTGCCACCTAGCCATCGCCGGGCCGACGGCGCCCACGAGCCTAGCTTTGTGAGTCACCTTTGCCTAGACCAATTACCGCCGTGCGGGCGCACGGAAAGAGCCCGCGCGGGCCAGCTGAGACGGCCAGCGCTGGAGCAAGTTTTCACGGCCGGGACAGGCCAGCTGAGACGGCCAGCGCAGGAGCAGGTTTCACGGCCGGGACAAGGCCAGGTGAGACGGCCCCGACGGGGCCAGTGACGGCCAGTGCTGGGCCGGGCTCAGGCCTCGGGGCGGAGCAGGGCCCAGACGACCTTGCCGCCGCCGTCGAGCAGGTGCCAGCCCCACCGGACGCAGCAGGATTCCACCACATGCAGGCCGCGGCCGGACTCGGCGAAGGCTCCTGACTCGCGGAGCACCGGGATCTCGGCTCCGGGATCGGTCACCATGCACATCAGGTAAGGGGCCTGGCCGAGCAACTTCAGCCGGACCGGGCAATCGCCGGTGAGGTGCCGGGCGGATGGGATCCCGTGCCGCAGCGCGTTGGTGACCAGCTCAGAGACGACAAGTTCGGCCAGATCGGTCATGTCAGTCATGCCCCAGGCCCGCAGGGTGCTCCTGGTGAAGTCGCGGCCGAGCTTGACCGACGCGGGGGAAGGCCCAAGCTCGCAGGTCGCGGCGGGCTGGCTGGCGATGGACCCGTTCATCGCTGGCACCGACGCGAGCGTGGGGCCCGCGTGGCTCGTTCTGGCGGGCCCGCTCGGAGTACGGAGCCAGTCATGGCTCACGCTCATGACCTCCGTCGTGACTGGCGAGGCCGCCCGGTGTCCGTTCATCGGGTTCCCGTCTGTCTTTGCTGGCATGTCGTGCACCTGCGGCGCAAGCGCTATCATCCCCTGTATACCTTGCAAGCGCAAGGCCGGATGCACGTGCAGATGAAAGTGACGCCCGCACGTGCGAGCCGTCGGGAGCTCAACGGGAGGAGTGGCAGACGGAACGCTTAGGGGAATGTGTGGGGGGTTGAAAGTGATCTCAGTTCAACCGGGGAGCGGCCCAACGGTCCTCCGTATCCTTCTCGGCTCCCAGCTGCGAAGGTTGCGCGAGGCTCAGGGAATCACCCGCGAGGACGCCGGATACAGGATCCGTGCATCCGGCTCCAAGATCAGCCGCATGGAGCTTGGGCGAGTCGGCTTCAAAGAGCGAGATGTTGTCGACCTGCTTGAAATGTACGGCGTTGCCGACATAGCGGAGCGTGACACGCTCGTCGCGCTAGCTCGGGAGGCCAACACTCCCGGTTGGTGGCACCAGTACGGAGATGTTCTGCCAGATTGGTTTCAGGTCTATGTAGGCCTGGAGGAGTCGGCGGCGCTGATCAGGCTCTATGAGGTCCAGTTCGTCCCTGGGCTGCTCCAGACGGCGGACTACGCGAGGGCAGTTGTGGCGCTCGGGCAGCCGGGCGCACCTGACGAGGAGATCGAGCGCAGGGTC
>CAYPQM010000066.1:0-35404 GCA_964412845.1 uncultured Streptosporangiaceae bacterium | reverse complement strand
GGTTCAGCAACAGGCTCGCGACGACGTCGACGTGCTGGTCGAGCAGGACGGCGCATGCTGCGTCGAGCGACTTCTGCTCGTCGGCGCCGGCCAGCGCGGCCGCGATGATGCTCAGGCTCGCGCGCCAGGCTGGGTCGGTGGACCCGCCGGCCACGGGATCCGGCAAAGGGATCTTCTCGGCGGTGAGCAGTTGGAGCGCACGAACGACGCCTTGCATACCCCACTGGGAGCTGATCCACGTCGACGGGTCCGTGCGGGCGATGTAGCGCTCGACTGCAGAGCGGGTGAACGGATCCACGACGTCTTCGATCTCACCAAGGATCCAGCCCATCGAAAGGCCGTCGATGTCACCGCCGTCAAGCGCCATCGCCAGCAGCTGTCGGCGGTCTCGTTCAGGCATTGCGTGCACCGCCTCGTAGTACGGCCCGATGGCTTCCGTCTCGAACTGGCCGGCGACGATCCCGTAGGCCATCCGGCGTCCGATCGGGTCGTCCTGCATGCCCAGGACAGCGCGGATCTCCGCGGTGATGTCCTCGACGTCCTTGACCGGGGTGAGGTCCCCGAGAGCCGACAGCGTCTCGACGACCGACGTGCTGATCATGAGGTTGTCGGTCGGAACGGCATGGACAGCGGCCAGCACGCGCTGACGCGCCGGCTCGTTGAGCAGCCGCCCACAGCCCTCGGCCAGCTCGAGGCCCAACAGCAGCAGGTGGTAGCGCTGCGCCTCCAGGCACCGGACGATGACACCCGCCAGCGTCGCCGACTCGCCCGTCCGGCGCAGAAACTCTGCGGCGACGAACAATCGCCCGAGACCCACATCACCGGGGCCCAGCAGCTCGACGGCAACGGTGCTCAGCTCCGGACGATGGCTCCGGTGAAACATCGCCTCGTCGGTGGCGGCCCGCACCACCGTCGTGGCTGGCAGGGCACGGTGTCCGCCGAGCGCGTACGTCGTCGCGAACATCCGATCGGCAAAGGCTGACGGGGCCGGATGGGCCTCCGCCTGCAGGCGCGCGCACAGCGCGTCGGTTTGGTCAAGCAGCCGGGCGCAGCCCTCGACGAAGCGTCCGCGTGTCAGCAGCCGCCCGACCGCGGCGAGCTGCGCCCGAGCGGCAGGGCCGCCGTCGGGAACAGTCCAACGGTCGCCAAACACGATCTCGTTGCCGGCGTCGAAGGTGACGCCGTCCGCCGCGGTCTGCGCGCATGCGAGGTCGAGCGCGTCCGTGAGAATGGTCTCGGTCACGCGCACGGCGTGGGCACCCAACCGGCCGATGGCCGCGGCGACGAGCACGTCGGCGTGCTCGCAGCCGCAGAGCAGCTCACCAAGTCGCTGCTCGTCGTTCTCCAGCGCGATCGCGTCGGCGCGCACGGTGGCGTACCGCGAGGTGTTGAGCATCCGCGCGAGTGCGTTCGCGTTGGCGGTGTCGATCACTAGTGCCTCGGCGGTCAGGAAGTGCTCGAAGCGTTCATGACGGAACGAGATACGCCCGTGGGCCACGGTCAGGACGGGGCATGACCACAGCGACTGCAGCTCCTCATCTGTCACGCCAGCGTCGCGACGCAGCGTACGCGCGAGGTCCGGGCGGCGCAGCGAAGGCCTGACGCTCCGGTGCATCCTGCTCGCGATCGCGCGCAGACCGCTGCGCAGACGGTTGTCTCCGTACACGAGCCCGTCGATGTGCATGTCCAGCAACTCCGCGGCGCTCGCGCCCGCAGACAACGCGCTGGCGTACGTGGCCGCGAGCGACAGCTCCAGCGGGCTGACGAACGCGTCGCAGCGGTCGATGATCTGCGGCGCCCCATACGCGTTCAGCAGCGCCTGCCGCTCAGACTCAACAGGCGGCAGCAGCTCGATCTCGAGCGTATCGGGGATCGAGGCGGCCGCCTCGGCGTCCTGGACGGTCAGCAGAAGACCACAGGTCGAGCGGCGCAGCCGCACCGCCTTGGCCCCCTCGAGCAGCGCCTGCCGTACCGCGTCGCTCGCCTTGGCGAGATCATCGACGAGGAAGACCACCGTCCGGCCTGCCGCCGCGGCGGCCCGCAGCAGCTCCTCCGGCGACAGCGACGTGTACGGCGAGATCGCGCGCGCGATCGATGTGCGGAAGGACTTCTCGCATACCTCCGCGGCCATCCAGATCGGGATCTCCCCAGCGCGGGCGAGCTCGACGCTGGCGGTGTGGGCCCACAGCGTCTTTCCGAACTCCGAGGGCCCGTGCAGGAGCACGGCTCGTCCTTGACTGAGCTCACGAGGCAGATCCGGCCGTGCGGCGGCGGTGCCGTTGATCTGGATCCCTGTCTCGACCAGCGGCGGCAGGTCAGCATGCCCGCTCAGGTACAGGCCGCGGTACGCGTCGACGGCTGCGGCGCCCGCGCGTCGCACGATGCCCTCCGGCGAGTCCTTCTCCTCCCGGTAGAGGTTCAAGCGACGCCCGAACGCATCCCAGTCGGCGGCCGACCAGGCGACCCGCCGCCCCGGCTGCTGCAGACGCTCCAGCAGCTCCGGGTACCCGAGCACCGAGACGTACGGCAGCTCGCCGAGGCACGAGCCGTCCGGCAGCGCCGGAAAGCAGCACACGACCGTGTCAATGTCGCGGTAGAACTTCCCGCCGCTGGGGTCCGGCGCTGCGCTAGCGGCGGCGAACGCCCGCATCTCATCGCTGAGGGCGAATGTCTCCTGCTGCGCCTGCCACGCCGGGTTGCCGATCTCGCGGACAGTCGCGCCACCGACACGAACCTTCCAGTCCCCGTTCATGGGTGCGGCGATGATCGGGCCCGGGAACGTCTTGAGCTCGACCAGCACCGTGCGGCAATCGGTGATGATCACGAAATCGACCTGGCGGGCCGCCCGGCCGAGCTGAAGATTGCCAAGGATCCGACACGACACGCCCCGCGTCAGCAGGTCACGCCGGAGGTGAGCGACGAACTGCTTCTCGCTCGCGATCTCGATGGGATTGCCGAGGAAGACCTCGACGCTGGTATCGGTACGCATCACAAGCCGCGCAATCCGCGGCCACCATTGAGAAACTCTAACGAACGCGTCGGCGACCTGAGCGTGCCCACAACCTGGAGCTGATAGTGGTGACGCTCGAGCGCGCACCAATATATGCGGTGCTCTTCGACGGCACCGTGGATCCGGACTCGGACGCTTACTCGCCGCTGGTCACTGCCCAATACGGCGCCGGCGCGCCGGTGACGGTTCCGCACGGGTTGGACAAGGAGGTGGTCGCCGCCCTGCCGGGCCTCTGGTACTGCTTGCACCTTCCCAACACGATGTTCGAGGTGATCGAGTTGCCGCCGTCCTTCCTCGCCACGGCGCAGTCGTGGGACCTCGGGCACCACATCCTGCTGGCACCGATCGCGGCGTTCACGCCGGCATATGTGGGGGCGCTGCTGGCGCAGGGCATCCCGGTGCTGGCTGTCTGCTCCGATGAGCTGCTCGCCGAGGCAAGCGAGCGGTGCCTGTCGCTGGGGTTCGCGCTGCAGCCGGTGCCCTACTCGCAGCTGTCAAGCGAGAGCCTTGAAGAGCACTGGCGGTCGATCTACGAGCTGACCAAGACCGACAAGCCCTACCTCGGCCGCGTGCCGCGCCTGAGCCGCCGCTTGGCGGTCGCTCCGGCCGATCTTCCTCGCCGCTGGCTGGCCCGGCAGCTCGACGGCACCGAGGATGCTCGAGCGGAGACCCACGAGCCGGTGCAAGACGCTGCGATCTACCACGCGCTGGACGCACAGACGCTCCTGCAGGTCGCCGTGAGGCTCGAGGACGATGACGATGAAGCCGTACCCGTCGAAACCATGCTCGCCGAGGTGCGAGCAGGATTCCGTGTCCCGGTGACGCTCGCTGCACCTGGGGTCGCCCCGGCCTACGTCAAGACCGCCTACGACGCCGACCTCCGCGCAGCCAGCGCCGGCAACCGCTCGACAATCACCGCGGACACGTGGACGACCGAGACGGACGCTTGGAGCGACGCATCGGCGGAGCTGTCCGCGATCCGGTTCCTGGTCACGCACCGTGCTATCGCACGCGGCGGCGTTGGGATCGGGCTGCCGCCGGTCCCCGCTGAGGCGTTTGGCTTGCTCGCCCAGCTCGAGGCGCACCTGCGGACGCCCGAGCCGAAAGGCAAGACGGTTACAACTCTGCTCGACCGCCTTGCGAACGCCACTGCGAACTTCTGGACCCCCGCCGTGGTTGCCGCGGTTGCCCGTGCCTCCACGCTCACAGTGTTCTCAAAACTTCCCGCTCGGGCTGGTTCGCCTGCCGGGCGACACCGCGCCGCTCGCGGCACGCGTGCCGACTACCTACCGACCGCTGCTCCCACTGACGCACGCCGTCCAGGCGGAGTTGAGCTACGTGCCGCTCATCGACCAGTCGGGAAAGGCGCGGGTTCTTTTTACAGAGTGCATCCCCCGAGACGACCCTGTCGGCAAGCTGTCGCGCCAGGGTTGGGCAGAAGTGCGGGAGATGCTCGCAAACGATGTCGGCAACAAACGCATCGCGCTTGACCTCGTCGAGACGCCCTCGGTCAACGCCCTGCGCGAGGCGATCGCTGGGCACCGTCCCGACATCCTCATCATCAGCGCGCACGGGGCGCTCTCCCCGACGGCCAACGTCGCGGGCCTGAGTGTCGGCGACGAACTGGTCCTCGGCCCCGGCCTCGGCCCCCTGCCACCGGTCGTGATTCTGAGCGCCTGCCACGTCGCCCCGCGCGGCGCGGGCACGGTCAGCGTCGCCGACCTGCTGCTGCGGGAGGGGGCCGTCGCGGTGTTGGGAACCCAGGTCCCGGTCGACGTCTGGAACAACACCATGTTGACTGCACGCTTCCTCATCAACATCGCCGAGGTGGTTGGAGGTGTTGAGGGTTACGGCGATAACCTGCTCCAGGTTTGGCGCCATGTTCAGAGCGGCAACGCGGTGCTCGATGTCCTCGCTGGGAGCCCGTCGCTCAGAGCCTGGGGCGGGGAGCTCACGCCGAGCGGGCGAACGGTCCTCCAGGAGTTCATGATTAAGCGGTCGGTCGATCGTCTGCGCACTGGCGACATCTACGCCGACACCGAGACGGTCCTCGGCGAGATCGCCGACGACATGCATATGGGCGACCGGGTGCGCAACTGGTTCCGGAACCCGGGCTACGTGCCTGAGTCGGCGTTCTACGCGTTTGCCGGAAGCCCAGAGCGCATCCGACTGCGCCCGTCGCAGGATCGACTGCGAGACGCCTAGCTAGGGGAGTCGCGGGCCGCGCCCGGCGTTATCTGTACGTGCGCGCCCTCGACGGTTGGCAGCACGATCCGCTTGTTCGCTGGTGTTGAGTTCGGTGCAGTCAGTCGGGTGGCAGACTCGGCGCGACCGTCAAAGCGCGCCCACATGAGATCCGCTCCTTCAAGCGTCCTGGTGTCGTCGTCGACCGTCCACCAGTGCGTCCGCGGCATCTGCGTCGGCGGAGTGCTGACGATCAGCAGGAACACGAGGCCGACGACCTCGACGCGACAGGCAAAGCGCAGGGGTGTCTCGTTCGCCGTGGGCAGGACGTCGGCGTTCGGCGTGAAGTCGATGTCGAAGGGGGATGCGGGCTGCACGAGGCCCATCGCGAGACCGCCGGGCAGCTCGCCTCCGATCGCGGCATTCGCGATCGGGCCCCAACGAGCGCTGCGAGCGTCGCTGTGGTCTTGCAGCCAGCGGGTCTCCAGAGCGATCTTGCAGAGCGCCCGCGCTACGTCGTCGCGGCGTGACGCCGGGCTTGTGTTGGCGTCGACGTGGAGCGAGAAGTTGCGGCGGTCTGACTCGTCCAGCACCAGCCGCCAGGCTGTGCCTGCGACGGCGTCCGCGAGTCCCCCGCGACGTCTGCGGATCAGACCGAGCGAGCGGAAGACCGAGACCGGCGGCCATTGGATGAGTGCGCGGTCGGCGCGCGACAGCCGCTGGCCGTTGCACTTGGTGCAGATCTCGCCCTTGGGGATCGTCAGCTCGCGCTCGACCAGACCGGACGACTCGGTGTTGCCGAGCGCCGCCGGGATGATGTGCTCGACGGATTCGAACCGGCCATCGTCATTTCCGCAGGTGAGACAGCCGGTAATGCGGGCGCTGTGCGACATCGACACGCAAGGGTACGGCTGTCGCGCGATGTCGCGGATGCGATCCTCAGCCGGTGGCTGAGACGGTATGTCGACAGTGCGGGATGCGCCAGGCCGTCGACGGCACCGGCGTCTCGGTGCCCGTCGTCGACGTCGTCGCAATGCGCGAGTTGCTCGATGGTCGCCCGGCCGCCATCCGGTGCCAGGCGTGCGACTCCGTCCTTCCCGTCAAGTTCACGGCACGGGTGATCGGCGACGGGTGGTCCGCTGACGTCCAGCTTGACGGGGACGACGATCACGTGCCGGCGGTGCCGGAGGAACTCCTCGCGGCGTTCACTGCTCATCTGCAGGGGCTGCTTGCCTCGCTCTGGCGGGCGTCCGATCGCGTGGCGCAGCACGAGATCGCGCGAGCGCGGCACAGTGAGTTCACGGCCGAGGCGGTTGCGGTTGCGCTCTTGGCAGCCGATGGCCGGGTCCCGGGCTGGGTCGTCGGAGACGGCGGCGATCCGCAGAAGGTCATCGACGACATGCTCGGGCCGCCGCAGGCGAGTGCGCTCGCCTCGGCAGCGCTGGCTGTACTTGCCGAAGCGAAGCGCGAACTCGCGTCTACCATCGCCGCGCATGTCCGGCCGGGACTCGTGATGCCGCGAGCGGCGCACGATCTCGGGGATGCGGTCGCCGCGATGTGCGGCGCCGGCCGGCTCAGCCCGTCGGAGCGGCTTGCGGTGCTTACGATGCACGCTGCGGCGCGTGACGCCGCCGGTCAGGACGATCCGCTCAAGATGGCGTTCACTCGCCAGTGGATCAGCTACGCCTGGGCGGCCAACGAACACCCAGAGGACTCGCAACTACAGCGTCTCCGCCCGCCTCCAGAGTTGCTGGCGCGAGCGGTCGACCCGCGCGAGTTGACGAACGCTGTCTTTGAGACAACGGACGCACCCGCGGGCTGGATGGAGCGCCTGCAGCAGATCGCCGAGGAGGCCGGTCACCCACGGCTCGTCCGCCAGGCCGCTGGCGGCGCCCCGGTCATGGCACAGGCATCGAGCGAAGTGCTGCGCTCGGCCCTGTCCGAGGTCGCGAAATTCGAAGACCCTCGACGCCTCGCGGAGGGCTTGCGGTTCGTCCTTGGGGTGCTTAACGCCTCGCAACGCGCGGATGAACTCGAAGCGATGACCGATCACGCGCTAGCGCTCAGCGTTGACACGCCCGAAGCGCGGGTGATGCTCCTCGTGCAGCTCGGGAGTGCAGCGAAGGACGCGCGCCGCCCGACGGTCTTTCTGGACAGAGTCGGCGACCGCCCAGCCGACTGGGAGGCGCAGCTGAGTGACGAGTGGCGACTGTCGCTGGACACCGAGCGAACCTCGGCGCTGCGCATGGCCGGGCGCGCCAGCGAAGCTCAGTCGCTACTGCGACCGTATCTAGGCCTGGCGTTCGACCGCGACACGCGGTGGCGCCTGGAGTTCAACTCGGCGCTGATCGACCGCGACGCAGGCGCGACCGACCTCGGTCTGCAGGCGCTCGAGGAGCTTCTCGAAAACGCGGCCGACGACGACGAGCGGTTCCTCGCGCATCAGGCGCTCGCGCGGACGGTCACTGCGCTGGGCCGGCAGGAGGACAGCGCCCGCCATCTGCGCGCAGCGATCGCCTACGCGCATGGTGAGCACGCCCATCATGCTCCGACGCTTCGCGCGTCGCTGGCCAGCGTTCTCGCAGCCGCCGGCGACACCGCGGGCGCGCGCGCTGAACTCGATGCGCTCGACGCGACGACGCTGCCCCCGCAGGCGTCGGTCGCAGTGGGCGACGCCATCGCGGTGCTACTTGAACAGGACCAGGAGCTCGAGCAGCGTGTCGTCGACGACGCGATGGACGCACTCGCGCAGGCAGAGGCCCGAGCAGGCCGCGATGGCGACACCACGGTGCAGGGCAGCGCGCTTCGTGTGCGTGCGCGCTTGCACGAGCTCCTCGGTGATGACGAAGCGGCCGCAGCGGACTGGGAAGCGGTGCTGGAGACGCACCACGACGAGCTGGCACTGGTTTCGCTCGCGACGATCCGAGGCGGCCGCGGTCGCATCGACGACGCCCGTGCCCTGCTCGTGCAAGTGCCAGAGGCGCTGCTCGCCGCTCATGGCGAGATCCGCGACATCGGAGCGCTGTTGGAGTCCACCGGACGCCTGCGGGCAAAGGTCCAACACCTCGCGAGCACCATGATGGCCGGCCGTCCGCTCCCGCGCGACGTACGGCTCGCCGCGGAGCTCGCTCGCGACGCGATCGGGCGGGTTCGCGCGTGGAGCGCGGCCGACGGAGCGCTACCGTCGCGAAGCGCTCTCGCAGCCGGGCTGCCAGAGGAGGCGCTGCAATCACTCGCGCCCGACACCGGGACTCTCTGGGTGATCGAGTGGTGGGCGGCCGCTCAGGGCGTGGTGACGTTGCTGACCGGCATCGAGGCGAGCGGCGCGGTGTCGATGCGCGCACTGCCGGCAATGCCGGTCGACGCGCCCGCGGTGGCATCGCAAGTGCGAGCCCGGCTGCAGGGCTGGTGGCCGGGACGGACCGGAGATCCGCTGGAGCACGCTGGGTGGCAGGCCCTCGGTGCATGGCTGCAAGCTGAGCTGGGGCAGGCCCGCAAAGGCGATCACCTGGTCGTCATCGAACATGGGCTCCTGGCGGGACTGCCGTGGCACGCTCTCGGCGCCGGCTGGACCACGTCCTACGCGCCGAGCTGGTCTGCACTGCTGGATCTCCGGCCGGTTCGGCGGCTGTCCTCGCTGGGCGTGGTCGCGGTTCCTGCACGAGAGGAGGCGCTGGCGACCGTCAACGCGTTCGACAGCGCCGTCGCGACGGCGCGCAAGGAGGCCGCGCGACGCAACGTGGCGTTCGAGGCGATCACCGGAGTCGACGCTGACTGCTCGGCGGCTCTTGGGCTGCTCGGTCGCAACGACCTCATCACGCTGTTCTGCCACGGCCTCGTCGACCCCGACCAACTCGACCTCGCGCTTCTCCTCGCAGCGCACAATCAGCTGCCATCGCAGCACCCGGTCGCTGCGTCGTCCGCCGTAGGTCGCGAGCATCGCCTCACATGGCGAACGCTGCAAGTGGTTCCCAGTGGCCCGGCGGTGATCCTCAGCGCGGCATGTTCAACGGGCCGCGGCCTGATCGGCGGAATGGGTGAGCGGTTGGGGCTGTTCGGTGCACTGCGCCCACGGGGCACACGAGCGATCGTGGCGCCAGCGTGGGATGCGGTGGCAGTCGATGCCGTGCATCAGCTCCAGGAGGTTCAAAGAATCCTGCTCGATGGCCGGCCGCTAGCCGCAGCCATCAAGGAGACCGGCGATGCGGCGGCTCAGCGACTTCCCGCATGGCGCGCCCGGTGCCTCTGCATCGAAGGCGATTGGCGATGATGTAGCGGTGAGCGACACCCTCATCGACACGCTCCGCGCGCACGGCGGCGACGCGGCGACCGTGCCGCACGCGATGCGTTACTACGTTTCGGCCCGCGCCCACGACCTTCCGGAGCTCGAGATGCGAGAACGACTTGTGCGCGCTGGCGTCGACGCCGACGACCTTTCGCGCAGTCTGGACCGGTTGGAGCACGACGCGGCGCTCCTCGATAGCGCTTCGCTGTTCATCTTGCAGGACGGGCTCGCCGATGAAGAGACGCGCGAGCTGGCGGTCGGCGCGATCGGCGCGTCACGGAGCAAGCTCCCGATCGTCGAGGCAGGGCTGATCGCCATCGCGACCGTATACGGCATGTGGCTCGTGGCGACGAAAGGCAAGCGCTCACACCAACGTGTGATCCGCCGCGGCCCGGACGGGTCCTTGGAGGAGATCGAGACCACAGAGTGGTACGGGCCGTCCGGACCGCTCCAGGCCATCGCCGGACTGTTCGGCGCCGAGGTCGACCGTGATGAGCAGACCGAGCTGCCACCCGCCGAGGAACGCGAACTTCCCCGGGCCAGCGACCCTTGACCGGCTCGTCGACGCGAGCGGCCGGTTGCTGTAGATCGGCTGCTGCGGCGGCGTTGGTCTGGCCGAGGAGAGGCCGTCACGCGATCGCGCCGGTTATCTCTGTACGTAGATCAGCCATTCCAGGTAATAGGCGTCGACGGAAGCAGGTGGTATCTCAAATGGGAGTGCGATTCCGCGCCCGATGATGCCATCGGGCAGCGCGCCGATGAGCGCGGAACGCTGATCGATCAGGCGCGTGCTCGATGCGACGTAGCGCAGCCGTGAGGCGGGCTCCCCCGGCGATGTGAGGATCAACGCAGGCCCGAACGAAGCCTCGGCCTCATGCTCGTGTCCCGACCAGGCAGAGCCCGTTACGCGCCAGCAGCCAGGTTGCTGCTGAACGATCTTGATGCGGACGTGCGCGTCGCGGACGCTGCCGTATTCGGTATCGCCCTGATCAGGTCGGCAAAGCGTCCATGGGGCAGAACTCGTCCTTTGATCGTGTCGCCCCCTGCTAGCTGACCGGGACTCGTCACGAACATCATCGTGGGTTTGGTCGAGTCGCTCGTACGCTCGAAACTGCTGCACCTAGCATTCGCATCAAGCCGAGGTGCGGGCGGCACCGCGGGGGACGTCGTCTTCGGCGTCGATTCTTGGCTGGCCGATGTCTCCGCGCGGGTCGGCATACCGCCGGCATCCGTCGCCGTGCCCTGCAAGGAGCCTGAGTGCACTGCAAGAGCGACGCCGATTCCGGCGAGCACACCGGCCGCCGCGACGACTACGGCCGCTAGCTGAAGTCTGTGCTCGCGCGGCCAGTCCGACAGCCACGCCTTCTGCGACTTTCGTGCATCGCTTGAGTCTGTGGATTCCTCGGACTCCACGCCTCGGCGCAGAATAGGGACTAGCTGACGCGGAGGACGAGGTTGAAACTGGTGGCACCGGGCGGCTGCTTCGGTGCCTTGCGCGCGGGAGGGAAACCTGGCCGTGAGCCAACGGCCCGCGCCGAGCACACGCGGGAGCACGACCTCCAGATCGAGCGTCTCGACAAGCCGCCGACCCACATCCAGCAGCCGCTCGAGACGTTGTGGGTCGCGTGTCATCGCAAGCTGGTCGCTGGCAGACGGGCTGCGAGCGCTCATGCTGTCGAGCGTGGCACGACAGCGCCCCTCAAATCAGCCGTTACCGCGCCCGATGCGGTGCGGCAACTACGACGCTGTGCGCGGCGAGCTTCGAGCCGGGGCGCCGGCAGCGGAAGGGACGCGGCTGCGGCGTAGCGCCGCATGAGCGTCACGACCCGCGCGCGAGCTGCTTGCGCAGGCGCTCCCCGGCGCGCTCGCGTCGCTTGCGGATCGCGGTCTCGCTTGGGTTCGGCGGGCTGAAGCCGAGCTGGTCCCACTGCGCCGCGACCTCGGCGTCGGTGCGGCCGGCCGCGCGCGACCACAGCACGAGCACGTCGCGGGGGTCCAGCTCGGCCAGCGCGAGCAGCAGCGCGCGCCGGCTCTCGTCCGCCGTCACGCGCGCGAGCGGATCCCAGATCGAGCCCTCCGCCGTGGGCTGCTCCGGCGCGGCGCTTGTCAACACGACGTGGCGGCGCGACGGGCGCCGCAGCTCGCTGCGCAGCTGGTTGCGGGCGGCGACGATGAGGTAGGGCAGGTCGCGGTCGAGGATCTCGGGACCGTGGCGCGCGATCAGGTCGTGCACGGCGTCGGCGTCGGTGCTCGCCAGCAGCGCGCGGTAGTGCGCCAGCTGCCGGTCGTCGAGCCCGTCGGGGCGCTTCGATGTCACGTCGTCGCCGTTCGTCGCGTTGAGAGGGTGCAGAGGCCCACGACGCTTGGGAAGGCTTGCACCGTTATGTTCGCGACACTCCGCTCTCTCATGCCCACGATCACGACCAGGAGATCACGCACGAACGGCACTGTCTACCTGCCCACCTTCCACGACGCGTTCTCCTGGGCGTCGGACCGGCGGCTGCACATGCTCTACGACACGGTCGCCGACGACCTCGACAGCGGCTTCAGAAGACTGCGGCAGGGAGCCGAGGAGCAGCTCGAGGTGCTCGATGAGCTCGCCGCCGCGCTCGGCCTCGACGCGTCGGAGGCCGCCGAGCAGCTGTCCCGCGAGGACGAGCGGACCGCGCTGCGCATCGCCTGGCGAACCGCCGCGCGCTGGACCGTGCTGAGCCTGCTGTTTACGCTCGAGGAACGCCGGGACGACGAGCCCTGCTCGATCAGGGAGTGGGTGGCGGCCGTGCCGATCGAGGAGCGCACGCAACTGCTGGGCTCCGGCGACCTCCCGGAGGCGGACAAGCCGGTGGCGCTCGTGTTGGCCGCCGAGGCGCTGCTGCGCTGCTTCGCCGAGCGCGATGCCGCGCTGTTGATCCGCGACCGCCCGCTGCTCCTGCGCGCCGACGCGACGAGCATCCGGGCCGCCCAGGTCAGCCCGCTGGCGTTGGTCGCCACGCGGAGCGAGCCGACCGCGGACGCGCTGCCGCTGAGCGAGGGAGACCGCGTCTGGTCGGCTCCGGGCGAGCCCGAGCTCGTGGTGGACGCCCGGTACGACGCGGAGGCGGACAGCATGTGGACGATCGACGGCGACGGCGAGCTGCGGGTGGAGGAGGGGCACGCCTGCGTCCCGGTGGTGCAAGGCGTCGCGCTCTATGCGAGCGGCATGCCGCTGAAGACGGTCGTCGGGTCGCCGACGGGCGAGAAACCCGCGTTGGCGTCGTACCAGCGGTAGACCGTCCGCTCGACGGCGAACGTCTCGCCCTCGGCCAACAGGCGGTAGCGGCAGAAGGAGCGCGTCGGCAGCGCCGCGTAGTCGTCCGCACCGTTGCCGCCCGGCGGCCAGTCCTGCGTCGGCGTCTCGGCGACGAGCTGCGCCGTTGGGTACTCGAGCGGCGACTGGCTGCCGGCTTCGAGGTCTTGCTCGCCGGCGGGCGGGTCAAGCGCGTGCACGTGCCCGGCGATCACGAGTTGGACCCGCAGCTCGCTCAGGCAGCGGGCGAGCTGTTTGGCGCCATCGAGCCGGCGTGGCCCGATGTCGCTCGCGCCTTCCGCGTAGTGCACGGGATGGTGGAGCAGCACGACCCGCACCGCCGGCCGATCTCTCCAGGGCGCGAGCTGGGCGGTGAGCTGCTCCATCACGTCGTCCGGGCGCTCGGGGTCCGGCGGATGCTCGCTGACCGCGCCGTAGGCCAGCAGCTCCCCGACCGGCTCGCGCGCGACCGTGTTCACGCGCGCCACCACCAGCGGCACCGGCACGGTCGCGAGCTCGACGGGCGCGGGCCACGGGCCCTCGAGGCCGGGGACCGTCGCGATCCGCGCGCGGTTGTGCCTGGCGGTGCTGGTGGGCACGACCGGGACCATGCCAGGCCAGGTGTCGTGGTTCCCAAACACGTCGAGCCATGCCGCCCCTGCCTCGTGGCGGCTCAGGTGCGTGTGGACGAAGTCGAAGGAGGGGAAGGCCGTGTAGCCGGAGTGGTGTCGTGGGGCCCAGCTACCCAGCGCCTCGACGTCGCCGCCCTGGAGCACGACGATCGGCGCGGACGAGTCGGCGGGCGCTTGCGTCTCCTCCCTCAGTAGGAGCGGCAGCGTGCGCCGCAAGCCCTCAAGCGCCGGCTCGCGGTGCCACATCGAGCCGGCGAGCACGTTGCGCATCGATGCGCCCGGCATCTTCCGCGCCCCGCGGACGAGCAGGCGCGAGAGCCAGCGCGTGTTCTCGCGCAGCGCGCCGTCGCGCTCGACGCACAGGTGCATGTCGGTGAGATGGAAGATCGTCCCGATCAGCTCGGTCATGTCTCAAGCGCGGCGGTTGAGCGTGCCGAGCGCTCCGGCGATCCACGCGCGCGGGCCGGGTCGGCACGACGCGCTCGAGCCTATCCCAAGAGCCCGGAAAAGCACAATATGATCTGCGCGATCCTGGAACGCGTCCCCGTCAGCGCACGGCCGGGCGGCGTGCGAGCGCGCAGCACCAGCTCCGCCGGCACCATCGCGCCGCGCGGGGGTCGGCGATCCGCTCCAGCAGCAGCGTCACCGCGGCGCGCGCCATCGCGGGCGGGTCCTGGCGCACGGTCGAGAGGCGGTACGACGTCCATGCGGCCATCGCGATGTCGTCGAAGCCGAGCACGGTCAGCTGCTCTCGCGCAACACAACGCTCGCGCGGTCCAGCTCGCGCGGTCTCAGTGGTGGCTCTGGCCCCGTGGCCAGCGCTGGCGTGGCCGGCGTCGTGGCCGGCCGTGCCCTTACCTGTCGCACGCGTTGGCGTGAGCCTGCGCCCGGCCATGCCTGAGGCAAACGCTCCGGACGGAACTGGTTCCAGCCGAACTCAAAGCGGGGGAAGTCCATTCTGAGTCAGGAAGCGGTGCTGGGGGCGACGACCGGGCCGTCGTCTCGTCGCCTCAGCAGCGTGCGGCGCTGTACAGCCTCGCTCATGCTTACGCAGCTCTTCTCGAAGCTTCGGATCCGGGGTACGACTGGGTCGTGGAAGTCCTGGAATGAGAACTGGTCGGGATGCTCCAGACTCCACAGGAGCGCGTCCATCCCGGTTCCGGACATGGCTGTGAGCACACGATCGTGCAGGTTCGCGGTCTGCGCCTCAGCATGGGCGCGCTTGCGTCGCGCTGGGCCACGATCATCGTCAGACGTGGGCGAGAGGCAGCCCCAGCTCTGACTCGCGCGTGGACAGCTCCGGCTCGATGGCGTCTGCCAGCGCGCGCAAGTACCGCAACAGCCCGCCCCGGGCCTGCGCGCCGGCGCCCGGACGCTCAAGGAACGTCGAAATCTCCGTAACGAGGCGTGCATGCACGGCTGGCTCATCCGGGATTGCGCGGTTCGAAAGGAAGAGCATCTGATTCGGAAGTGGTGACATGCACCCGCTGTCAAAGCGCGACAGGAGGAACGCTCCTACGAAGTTGTGATCCATGGCTGCGAGGAGCGCCATCCCGGCTTGTTCGCAGATCGCATCGCCACTGTCGAGGTACGCCGTCAGATCGTCTGGTCTGACGGCACCGGCGCCTGGCGTCAACGTCAGCAAGAGCTTGATGCACTGTGCCGCTCCGCGCATCACTTCGGGCGAGCCGTCGGCGCCGATCCCCGCGAGCACTGGCACGACTCCTCCGGTTCCCGCCTTCGTGGTGGTCACGAGCGGGCGTGTGTGCGCTGGCGACGATCCGATTGTCGCCAGCCAGGAGCGGAGCAGTGGGCCACGCTCACTGATCGCCACGGGAAAGCAGGCGACGAGCAGATGCGTCGCGGCCCCGATGACATCGGCGTTCGACGTGCCGCGCCGGACGATTCCGTTGAGGAAGTGGATCGCCGTCTGCCACACATGTGGAGCGAGGGAGGGCGTTTGGACGAGTGCTTCGGACGCCACATTCACGAAACGAGCTGCCTCCAACAGCCGCCCGTCTGTCAAGCGCACGCTCGCGCCGCGCAGGAGCTCGAGGGCGTCGCTGCGGCTTTGGGTCGGCGACAAGAACAGGTCCGCCGCCAGCGGCTGCAGCTCACGCAACGAGACGCCGGTCGCGTCGGCGACCGCGCGCTCCTCTGGGCTTTCGCCGCCCAGGTCGCCGGCACCAGAAGAGAACGCTTCGCGCAGGCTCTGATCGCCCGCGAGCAGATCGCGGATGCCGTGCATTGTGGTGCGCCAAGCGGCCTCAGGAGCTGGCTCTGTCGCCATGCGCTCGAGCACGGCGGCTCCGACGCCCGACGAGGCGCCATTGTGGAGCTCGTCGACCACCAGCGCCACGGGAGTTACGCGATCTGCCCGCGAGGACGTCAGTCTCGCATGGAGCAGCGCGGTGACCTCTGGAAGCTCCGCATCGATGGCACGCCAGAGGGGTACCACGCCCGGGAAGTCCAGTGATTGCACGTCCCAGCACGCCACCCGTCCGCACGCGTTGACCAGCTCAATCGCATCGACGAGCAGCGGGTCGCCCTCGTCTTGAGCGAGCCGCGCGCGCATAGCTTGGAGGCGCTCGTTGTCGACCGGTCGGGCTGGCATATCGTCGGCTGGTCCGTCGGCCACTGCGCCCAACCACTGGATCAACACCAGCATGTGGATGACCGCGTCGAGGACCGGGCATTCAACAGGTACTGGGGGAATCGGGTCGACACCGCGCAGGCGCCGCCCGAAGCGGAGGTCCCTGGCCGCTGCGGCCACCAGCGCACGCGCGTGCGCGACGGATAGCTCAGCGTTGCCCAGCGCGGCTGCGAAGCGCCTAGGGTCCGCAAGGGCCACGTCGCCGATTGCCGTGCCGAATGTCTGCGCGGGAGCCTGATCGATGCACGCGCGTGTGCACACGCTCAGCCGCTCCGGCTTCTGCGGCAGCATGAGCAGTCCTCGGAGCGCGTGTGCACAATCATGTGCCCCTGTCAGGCAGTGCTCCTCCAACAGCGCCACCAAGACGGACATGTCGATGCCTGGCTGCTGCAACAAGGGCTGGATCACGAGGAGCCGGTCGAAACTTAGCGCCGGCAATTTCGCCGCTAGCGCGGGGGTAGCATGATCTGCACAGTCCTCCTCGGTCAGCCCTGCGAACAGCGCCTCGCTCGTTTCGAGCCACGTGAGCGGATCACACTCGACTCGCGTGGCCGCCGTCTCGACAGTGCTGCGTTGCAGACTGGCGTTCGAGCCAAACGCGCGATCGGTCGCGAGCGCGAGTGCGAGTCCCGCTCCCCGACGCAACAGCCGATCAGGGAGCTCACGGTCGATCGCGCGGCAGACATCGACGACGTTTGCGGCCTCACCACGAAACGCCCGACCCATGCGGCCGGCGAAGAACAGCGCGACGTTTCGCCAATGGGTGGAGATGGCGATCGTGCGAAAGCGGTCGACACGCTCCTCACTGCTTCGCGCGGAGTCGACGAGGTGTGAGGCAGCGAAGTACTCCTGCAGCGAGCGGAGCTCAAAGCCGAAGCGGTCCGGGCTGCTCTCAACGAGCAGGACGAGTCGCTCGCGTGCCTCGCTCACAAGCGTCTCGGTCTGCTGCTCGAGCTTCGGCGGATCGAGATACGGGTTTGCGTGTCGCAGAAAGCGGCGGACCTCCTCTCGGAACTCCTCCGAGGTCAGGGTCGACGCGACGTGGCGGGACTGGCTCGCGCGTCGGTGCAGGAGATATCCGAGGTACTGATGCAGCCCCAAGAGCGTGTCCTTCTCGGTCTTCAGGGTGCTGCGCGGCTTCGAGCGCTCGCGCCTGTAGATGACATCGACGTAGTCTGAGAAGAGTGACTCGCGCTGATGCGAGGGACGCCCGCCGGACAAGATCACGTAGATCACGATGTTCACCTGAAGCGGTGTCGTGAGCAACAGTCGAATCTGTGCGTCGTCGACGCTCTCGCGATAGTGCGCGCGTACGCTCTCGGCCCGTTCACGGCCCAGCCCGCGCGCCGTGACCCAGCGCTCGACGTATTCGCCAGCGCGCTCCTCGCTCAATGGCAGCAGCTCCAGGTGTATGAAGCGGTCCGGCCGGAACTCGTCTTCGTATCCAGTCGGGCGGGAGCTGCCGACTACCTGGACATCTGCGCCGAGCGCTGACTCGACGCGCTCGAGGAAAGCGTCGATCGCGTCGATCACGCGTGTCCGCAATGTCGGCTCGGATACTTCGTCGAGACCGTCGAGGATGATGAGCGTCCTGTTACGGCGGAGCACCTCGCGCATCTGCTCCATTGAGAGAGGCGCGTCGAGACCGGCCGCCCTGGCCACACGCTCGGCGAGATATCGCTCGATAAGCACGAGCTCCTCGCGCTCAGGTCGCTCCCCGACCCACTGCGCGAGGTCCCGCAGCACGATCCGGAACGGGACGCGCGCGTCGGGCGGCAGGAGGCGGTCGTCGTCGCCGAGGACCTCCTGCACCTTCTTGAGCAGCATGGAGCGATGGATCTGAGCAGCGAACTGCCCGAGCGTCGACTTGCCGTGACCCGGGCCACCGACAAAGACCACATGGCGCAGGCGCTCGGAGACGAGCAGCTCCATCGCCGGGCCCTCGGGCGCGTTCCGTTCATCCCCAACCTCGCGAGGGTGTGTAGTCGCGCGCGGCTGCACGTCGAGATCGACGAAGACATCGGCCAGCGAAAGGCGCTCAATCCCGGTGTCGCCGGCTTGGTCGAGCTGGGCGTAACGGTCCTCCTGGTACTCGGTCGCGAGGAACAGGCGGATGGTCTCGTCGAGCGGCTGGGGCGGGGCCGCACCACGCTGCCGCAACACGAAGTCTCCGACCTGCAGCAAGGAGGGAAACACCGCGCGCAGGTGCGGGTTGAGGTCAAGCAGTCGGGCAATATCGTCATAGCCCCACACATGCAGGTTGCGAATCTGCGGGAAGGCCGGTGCGATCTGCTCGGCGATGACGTCGTGAGTGCCAGTGTCGACGACCGAGGACAGCGGGACGTTCGTGATGAGGATGTAGTTATTGCAAGCCTTCCCAGATCGAACGATTCGCTCGAGCTCGTCCTTGAGTCTCGCGAGCAACGTCCGTCGGGCCTCTCCTGCCCCGGCTCGGCCGACATCAACGTACTTCGCCTGGAATATCCAGTGGCCGCGCCATCGCTCGCTCGCTGACGGGTACGGCGCGACCCCGTCGAACGTGGCCTCGCGTCCTCCGTCCGGCCCCTTTCCGTACGTGACAGAGCCGTTCCCCACGACCACCTTTACGAGATCCTGCGCGAGGTGTTCGAACTCCTCCGCGCCCAGAGCGTCCAGCGCGTACGTGGCCACGACTCGACCCTAGCGCGGCGCTTGGGGGTCCTGCGCCGGGCCCCGCGGGCGTGAACGGCGTGGGGCCCGGCCGTGTCCGCGTGCGGCCGCGGGTCGTGCAAAGGGTGCGTCTGCGGGCCATGGGACGGTTTCGGTCGTGCAACTTGATCGCAATCACGTCATCAGTGCCGGCTACGTCCGCAACTGGACGGTGGGCGGGGTCGTCGAGTGCGAACTTGTCCCGAGCGGAACACGACTCCCGCTCGCGCCGAGTCAGGTCGGCGTGCGTAAGAAGTTCTACGCTGGGTCGCCGGCGGCCGATGGGGCTCGGACGGCGGGCGCTGCTGAGAGAGCGCGCGGGGCGGTAGAGACTAAGGCGCTGCCACTGCTGCGTGACCTGGCGGATCGCTGGCCGCTACGCGACAGCGGCGAGCGTGCGTGGGTAGCGCTGTGGCTCGCGATGACGCTGTGCGCAAGCCCGCGCCAGCGACAACAGATCCCGGGCACAGTCGCTGCATTCTTCTCCGATCTCGAACGAGATCATCCGGTTATGGCGGCCGCGACGGTCGATCAGCGGCATGAGCTGAGCGAGCCTGATTTCGAGCTGGACTCGATGTTCGCGGAGGTCAGCACCATCGCATCGCTTCTCGGCCAGATGCACTGGACAGTTCTGCACTTCGCTCGCCCGACGCTGATCTCATCCGACCACCCCATCAGCACCTTCCCATGGACGAGCGCTGCGCCGGACGGTACTTGGCCTGGCGACGTGGTGCTTGGCAGCAGCGAAGTGCGCGTGCCGATCAACCCAACGACCGCGCTGCTGCTCACCTGGCTTGACGCTGACGACCGCGTTGAGGTGAGGCACCCTGCGCGACACCACCTCTCCCCGTTCAACCACGGCGCCTGGACGCAGGCTGAACGGCATCGGTTCTGGATGCCGGGGACGACACCGCGCGGTATCGGCGGCGGGGGATCGGTCAAGCCGATCGCACCCGAGCTGTTCTGTGCCTACGACCCACGGACCAGCGAGCGGTTGGACGCCTCGCTCGCCTGGATCCGGTCGCACGTGGACCAGGCCTTCGGCGGTAAGAGTCGTGCAGTCGTGACAGCCTGGATGGAGTCCGACGACAGAGGACTACGAGTGGTCCGTGTCAGGCATGAAGGCGCGCACTCCAGAGTGTTCTCGTTGTTCGCGCTGTAGTTGTCGACCACCGGGTTGGAGCGGCGTCCCGCCGTCGACAAGCGGCCCGCGACCGGAGCCAGCCGGCCAGCACGCCCGGCAGTCGCCAGCGACTCTGAGGCGTGCTGCCGACGCAGACATGGACACCGTTGCGGCATCACCTCTCTGAGGCGAACCTACCCGTGGTGCTGAGGATCGCGCGCGTCGTCTGGTGACGGTCTCGCGCGTTGGCTTGGGCGTCGATGTGGGCAGAAACGTGTTGTGAGGGATGTGCGGTTCTTGCATCCGGTGCTGGCGCACGAACGCGCGTGCGATGTCGGCGGCGGGTTCGGCGAGCAGCGCGTCGGTGAGTTGCCTCGCGATGGCTTCTTCGCGCGGCTCGATGAGGCCTCCGACGATTTCATCGCGGCCAATGTGCGGCGTGCGTGGTGGGTTGCCCACTACTCGGGAGTTCCTTCACGCTCCGACGCGCGGGGGCTGGCGCTGGTGCGAGCTGTTGCGTTCCACCCCGAAGAGGTCGCAGTTGCGTTCCTGCGGCGTGAGCTCGCATCCCGCGATGTGGGAAGAAGACGGAGACGGACGTCGCGGTAATCCTGCGCGGGCACTTGCTGGCGGACGGCAGGAGGGTGCGCAGAGCTCGAGGCGGCTGTGCGCGCCGCCGTCGACGGCCTCCGCCTGATCGACCGGCTCGAGCACGTCGGAGCGCTCGAGCACGTCGGAGCGTGACCGGGGTCATCTCGGCGCGGTTGACGGCGCGGCGCTGCTACAGCGTACGGCGCTGTACAGCCTCGCCTCTGCCTACGCAGGTCTTCTCGACTATACATCCGGAGAACGACTGGGTCGTGGAGGTCAAGGAGTGAGAAAGGCCGGATGCCATGTCGTCACCCTTGCGATCTCCGGGACGGTCCATCGCTCGCGCCGACAGCAGGATCTCGACCATGTCGCACCCGCCTATGCGCCCGGAACGAGGTTCTCGATCGGGATTTGGAGCTGCGCGGCAATCGGCGTGTAGAGGTCAATCCCTTGCTCACGGGTCTTGAGCGACACGATGAGTGCGTAGCGCACAGGGAGGCTGGCCCGATCTTTGCGGTTGTTGTTCTTCCACCAGCCGCCGATGGGATAGACAGCGATGACGCCTGCGTCGGCGAGTTCGGCGCCTGAGCCTTCCCATATGTCCTGGTGGAGCGAGCCCAGGTTGCGTTGGTTGGGCCCGATCAGCCAGCGATCGAGGCCGGACGGCGCTGAGCGGCGGGTACCGTCTTCTTCGAGCTGGGCCTCGTAGTTGACGCGCGCGACGAACTCGTCGACGGTTTCCGTCGGCAGCTTGAGATCGAACCGCAACCCGTGTGATGCGTAGCTGTAGCGCTGGCGCCAGCCACGTCGCGAGGCGGTGGGCTCAATGAAGTAGGTGAGCGTGACGCGCAGGGTGACATCGCTGGCGGCGATCTCGCGGAGTGTCGTGGTGGGCCACGGAAGGCGATGTAGGCGGAAGTAGCGAGCACGGTGTTGCTCGTCGAACGGTGTGAAGGAGTCCTGGGTGACCGTCGTGACCGCCTGGCGCGTCGAGTCGAGGACCGCGCTCTCGGATGGGACACCCCAGCCGTAGCGACGCAACAGGCGAAGCTTTGCTCTTTTTGCGGGCGTGCCATCGAACTCGGCGCGCATTGCCGGCGTCCATTCCGCAGCATGCACGAGGAGCCCGCGAACGGTTTCCGGCCAGTACGACGGATAGCGAGCGAGCGTCAGGCCGGCGAGCCGCGCTGCCTGGGCGGTCGCTGCGCTGGTTGCGTTCGCCGATCCCAGTGCAAGGTCGTTGCGGCTGTCGGTCGTGCGCAGCGACAGCAGCGGATGTGCGGGCTCAAAGTCCCGGACCCCATCCGTCAGGACGTTGCCGCCCTCCATGCAGATGTCCGGCTTGACGGGCCATGATCGATCACCGAACAACACCGAGGTGCGGCTGTGCGGCGAGATATCGCCAGCAGTTCCCACTGGCGACCATCCGTCGAAGCTTGGGTCAGTTGGGAGGTTGACCAGCTCGGTGTAGGCGCCGACGGTCAGGGCGTTCCACGCCTGCGCCGGATCTTCCGCAGCTGCGAGGTCGCACGCGTCGCGGTAATCAGTCTGCGGCTGATGTGCCCGCACGTTTCCAGCCGAGACGATGAACAGGCGTGTGGCGTCAGCATCAGGCGTGCCGAGGAGTTCGATGCCGTCGTCCGATCTCGCTATGTCGACGCCCGCGGCCAGCGCATCCAAGGATGCGGACCACAATGTCGGCTCGCCGACGCGGTCGGGTTCCGTCGTGACGGCCATCGAGAACACACGAGGGCGCTTGGCAACAGCCTCTGGCATCGCTGCTGCCTGCGCCATGGCGATGCCGTAAGCGAGAGGGTCGTTACCCGAGCCCGTGTCGGGAAGGATCTTCACCGACTCCAAGCGATGGCGCAGTTCTACCTTCGTCGTTCCAAGCAACAGGTCGTCGAGTGGGCCGTAGAGCGAGAGCCCGGCCATGGGCGTGCCGTGGTTCTGCTGGTCAACACCGAACTCGTCGACGATCGAATGCACGTCCTGTGGTGAGAGCGAGTCAGCCAGCAGAACGTGCGTGCGTCGAACACCAGTATCGAGGTGGCAGACGACCGGTGCTACAGGATCCGAAGTCGGCGTTACTCGAGACAGCAGATCCTCAGCCAGCTCATCCTGCTCATCACGCTCAAGATCCTCGATCGTGTCGACGAACTCGGGCCGGCGGATCTCCGCCAGCGGTACGCGGGTGAACGGGAGCGCTCGAAGGTCATCCCAGCTCGCGTGCACCCACGCGACGGCGCGGTCGCTGAGCTTCAAGGCGCGAGCAGCGAGTCGCAATCTCCGAGCGGTGGTGAAGGCTCGAAGCAGCTCGATCGCATCATCGGTCTGATGCAGCCACAACTCCCACCAGACGCGGCCGCGCGTGGGTGGATCTCCAGACGACTGCCACAGATCGGCGAGCACTGCTTGGCGGATCCGAGCGATATTCGCGACAAGCTCGCGGTGCCGCGGGTTGCCTCTCTCGGTGACCTCGGTTGCGTACTGCTCGAAGTGTCGTACGAAGCGGTCACGGTACTCGTCGCTGATCCACACCACGGCTCGTTCGGCGTGATCCTCTGAGGCCGGACTCACGGAAAGCAACAGCCATTTCGGGCGGGGCTCACGATGCCGTGAGTACTGCTGCAACGAGTCGAGCTTCAGCGGAAACGCTGGATCGGATCCCTCTAGCACCACCACTACGCCGAGCGACCGCAGCTCGTCCTCCGTCAAAGACGCCTCATCGCGTCCGCGTTCCTGTTCCTCGAGCGAACGTTCGAGCTCGTCGAGGCGAGCGGATCCATGCGCTCGATGTTCGACGTCGCGAACCTTCGGGTTTCCACCCCCGGAGCGGCGAAAGTCCCGGGTCTGTGCCGCTTCGCGCACAAGCAGGTGCGCGAAGACCTCGCCCTGGTCAGGCAACTGCGCCCGCCTGGCGTGCGCGCAACGCGGCGGTCATGTCCTCGACACTCACGTGCATGTCGCCACGCATCAACGCTTGCTTGGCTGCCGCCTCGCTCGCCTTGACGAGATCCGCATGGCTGAGGCCCGCAGCGTTCTTCTCGATGCTGCGCCAGCGGAACCCCTTTGCCAACGGTCCGAGCCGAGCCCTCATCACCTTGACGGCCTCGATCTGGCTCGGCAGGTCGTAGGTGATGACCATGTCGAAGCGGCGAAACAGGGCGCGGTCAAGGATCGCGCGATGGTTGGTCGCCGCTACCACAATGCTTTCTGCGCCGGCCTGCTCGAGAAAGACCAGGAACGAGTTCAGGATGCGCCGCGCCTCACCGACATCGTTTCCGGATCGATCGCCACCCAGCGCGTCGAACTCGTCGAACAGGTAAACCGCGCGCTGTTGATCCACCGCGTCGAACACAATCCGCAGCTTGCTCGCGGTCTCGCCGAGGAACTTGCTCAGCAGGCTCTCCAGCCGTACCGTCAGCAATGGCAGCGAGAGCTCGTGGGCCAGCACTGACGCTGTCATTGTCTTGCCGGTCCCGGGCGGGCCCTCCAAGAGCAGGCGGTGGATCGGCGCGAACCCGCGCTCGAGCAGGCGCTGGCGCTGGCGCTGCTCGTTGAGTATCTGGCGAACCTGGGTCAACAAGTCATCCCGGACGACCAGATCCCTAAGCCCGACCTCCGGGAACGATGCGGTGACGAGGTCGGCCAGCTCGCCGCGCGGCTGCGCGATCGGCGTGACCCCGCGCACCACCGGCCTCCGTCGCGATGTGTCGATCGTCTTCTTCAGATCCTCCGCAAGGCGGTTATGGCCTTGCCGCGCCGCCCGTGCCGCGACCTGCATCGCCACGGCGTAGAAGGAATCGTCGTCGCCAGCCGCATGGCTCCGCACCAGCGCCTTGATGTGATCCCCAGAACCAGCCACGACTCGCTCACCTCCTTCTCGATCGCATGGTCGACGTTGCGAGAGCGACGATACCCCCTCGAACCGTCGCGACGGAGCACGCAGCAGATCCGGAAACCGTTCTTGTTCAGGGTCGACCGTCACGTCCACTCGGCCAGCAGATCATCCGTCGAGACGATCGGCTCTCCGCGGTCGAGCGCGCGCGGCAGCCAGCCCGTGTCCGGCAATCTTGGCGCGATCTGCTCACGTGCCGCGTGCCGCGCCCCCACATCGTCCGGCGACCACGCCTCACGGAACTGCCCGAGCAACGTCGCGATGCGCTCCCAGAGCGCCAGTACCGCGTCGTGGTGGACGACGGCGAGCGCTCCGAGCCGCGGCAAGGCAGCGTCATCGATGTTCGCGAGAGTCGTGACGATCACGCCGCGCGGTTGGAAGCCACGCGGTGCCCACTCGGTGTGGGCGCTGGACACCTGTCCGAGCGCCTGGTCGACATCGCCGGCGCTGAGCGCGTTGTGCGCCTGGTGCTCGATCTTGAGCTCGAACGTGAGGAGCTCCCGCTGGCCACCGAACACACCGGTCCACCGAACGTCGGTGGTCGCCTGGCCGAACTTTGGGCGTACCGCGTTGTAGCCCATCAGCTCGCCGATCTGCTCCAGCGCCTGCTGGTAGCGCGCGTGGCTGCCCGAGGCGAGGTCCTCGTCGATGCTGCGACGGAACTTCTCGAAACGCGCGGGGGCGTTGCCGCGAGCAGCCAGATGCGCGTCGAATGCCCGCAAGATCTGCTCGCGCGCCCCGTCGGCGATGACGCCTTCGGGCACCGCTTCGGCTCGCATGGCGTGCAGCGAGTGGCGGAGGTCGTTAAACCACGTCGTGAACCGTCCGCCGTGGCCAATCGCCGCCTCGAGAAGCTCCTTGCTGCGCGCGGCCGCGGCTCGGTCACCCTGTTCTCCGGCCAGGAACGCGGCCTTCGCCGCGCACCAGCGGGCGAACGCGCTCATCTCCTCAAGCCCGTGCTCGGCGCAGGCCTCGCTCCAGTTCAGGAAGTCGCGCTCGGCCTTCGCATACTCACCCCGCCAGAGCGAGTGCCAGCCGTCAATCTCGTCGCGTGCCAGCGGCTCGCTCCAATCCGGGATCGGAGGCGGGACGGGCGCGCCGTACGCCTTCGCGTCGGCGCGCTCCTCGTCGAAGCGCTCGAAGTCGCCCGCGAGGAACGCGCTCACATGGTCAGCGATGTCCTGGGAGCCTTGCTCGGACAGATCCTGGGCGAGATCGACCTCGACGTTGATATCGGCCGGCAGCATCTCGCGAAAGGACTCGCGCGCGAAGTGGCCAGCGAAGCGCGGATCGGCGAGCAGATACACGGCGTAGTCGTCTTCGGACCGATTCGCGCGGCCGAGCGCTTGCACGATGCGCGCATTGAGCCGGCCGTTGATGACCCCTCCGCCGCCGAGTTGCTGCGAGATGAACTCCTCCTGCGCGTTTGTCGCCCGTGGGATCGCCGGCACGACCACGACGCGGCACTCCTCGCCGCAGAAGTCCATCCCGTCGTAGCGTGACGCGGCGAACAGGTGCCCGGACTCGGCGGCGCGGAACTGGTCGACCTCATCGCCCGTCCCGCTCACGGTCCATTGAGGCGCCGCCGGCAGAGCGAGCTGCTGGTGGAGCGATGCGAGCTCCGTCTGCTCCCGCACGACCTCGCTGCGGCTCGTACACAGCCAGAGACTCTTGTCGCGCACCCGCAGGGCCGCAGACAATGCGGCGTTCGTCCGCGACTGGTCCTCGTCGGGATCGAGAACGATCAGCCGCCGCCCGAGCGTGCCCCCGCTGAGCGCCGGATCGACCTCGACCATCGAGATCGGCTCGGTTCCAAGCCGACGCGACAGGTCGGCTGGATCGCCGATGGTCGCGCTCATGTAAAGGCGCTGCTTCGCCTGCTGGTAGTGGTCGTTCGTCTGGAGGGGATACACCCACGGGCGCAGCCACAGGGCGTTCCGGGAGACGAGCAGTACGCATTGCGCCAGCCGGTCGCGCAGGCGCCCCCAGCGGTACGCGAGGTCGCTCGGAAGGGGCGAGCCGTCGACGATCGTCGCGAGCAATTCCTCGATACGGTGCTGGTCATAGAACGAGATCGCCTCCGTGGTCCCCGGCCCGCGCCGATCGCCCCCCGCCGCGTCCGCCAGTGAGGCGTAGTGCGGGAGGCGGATGGCAAGCTCGACCACGAGGCGCTCGAACAGCTCGGTATGGTCGAAGCGGTTGATCTCGACCGAATAGAGCGACTGGAGAGGTCCATCCGCGAGGTGCGCGTCGTCCATCACGACGAGCGAGCATGGATCGATCGACGGGTTCTGGTTGAAGTAAACCCAGTAGTTCATGACGCCGACGGCTTGCTTGCGCTGCACGGCGCGCAGGTCTTTCGAGGAGAGCTGCTCGCGGCTGCCCTCCAGCCGACAGACGTCGACGCCAAGGTCGTCGGCCTGCTGCTCCATCTGCCTGGCGAGCACCTTGTTCCCTGAGAGGATCACGGCACTGTGACCCTCCTGACGCCAAGCCTCGGCGATCAGCAACGCGATCAGGCTCTTGCCCGCCCCGGTCGGCAGTTCGACGGCGACGTCCCTTTCACTGGTGTGCCGCTCGGCATACGCGGCCAGCACGGGCTCCTGCGCTGGTAGCAGCTTCTTGTACGTCGCCGATCCGAACTCGGTCAGCAACGCGGCATAGTCGACGTTCCCTGGCATCACCACGCCCGCGTTCAAGCGGTTCGATGGAGTCTGACGGAGGGGCGGTGGCCGGCACGCCGGTTCAGCGGCAGTCGATCCTGGAGAGAACGGGTGGAGGCGAGTTGCCGTGTATCGAGCGGATCGCCGACGGTGGCATTACCCGCCGAGGGCGGCTGCGGGCGCGTCGTAAGCGTCATGCGGCAGCCATCCGGGGCGGCCTGCGATCGTGCCGCCAGGCGCGAGCGGGATCACCGCGACCGTGCCTCCCGCGTGAGGGCCGGGCGAGAACCGCACATGGACCTCCACCGGCTGCTGGGGGCTCGCGGTGAGCGGCCCGTGAAGCTCGGAGGTCACCTCGACCTCGACTACGAAGTGCTCGCCGGGCGGGATCTGAGCGCGAGCGAGTCGGGCCGAAGCGATGTGAAGCATGCCTTCGGCGTGCACGTCGCCGGCGATGACAGTTACGGGCCCGACGGTCGCGCGTTCGTCGCCGACGAGCCGCAAGTGGACGAACAGCGTGTTGGGTCCGCTGGCGAGGTTGACCGGCGCGGGAGCGTTCGCACTGCCCGGCGGCCGTTCGCAGACGACACGGGGTACGCCATCGCGGACGGCGAGGCGATGCACGATCGCTTCCAGCGCGCCGGCGATCCGCCCGACATCGGTCGCGAGTCTCGCGAGCGGCTCGTCCCGTCCGTCAGGCACTCCGCCGCCTGAGCTTGGTGAGCCACTCGGGCGCGGCAGCGCGCAGCGCGGCGATGGACCCCTCGATCGCGTTGTCCGTCACGACGCTATCGACCAGCGCGTCACTCCGGTAGAGCACGTCAGACTCGCCGGCGTCGAGCCCTGGATAGTCGAGGAAAGCGCCCGCGCGAATGCTGAGCCGACCGTCCTGCTCGAGCTCGGTCACGATCGCCAGCAGAACCTCCGGCCGGAAGCCATCGTCATCAAGTTTCACGACGACCGCGTACCCCGCCGTCATCACGGCGTCCGGGGCCTGGTTGACGCGAGGCGACCCCAGGACCGCCAGGACTGTCGGGTTGTGGCTGGAGATGGTCACCCCGCCGGGAAGCTCGCGTCGGAGTTCCTCAGCGAGCTGTTCGATCCCGTGACGAAGGGACGTGATCCGCTCGCGCGCGATCTCGACCCGCCGCTGTTGCAGCTCGCCCGCTGTCAGCTGGTCAGCGAATGCTGCACGCAACTCGGCCGCTGCTGCGGCCAGCGCGGTTTCGTCGTCACCGCGGTCGCGCTCGGCCATCTCGACCCAGGCCTGCAGATCTCCGTGGACTTGCGCCATGTCAGGTCGCAGGTCGGGATCAGTCCGTGTGCACTGCTCGATCAGCCTGTCGAGGCGTGAGGCGAGCGGATGGCCTGCGAGGATGCGATCGAGGGTGAACTTTCCGCCGTCGGCCGGTTGGGGACCGAGCGGCGCGTACAACCCGCCCAGCGTCAGAAGCCACTCATCTGCCGCAAGCACCCACAGCGTCTTCGCCAGCTCGTACACGTCGACTGGTCCGCCCTCGGCCGTGTCGGGGTTCGTGATGAGCTCGTAGGGCAGGAAGTTCGCAGGGCCGAACTTCCTGCCGGCCTTCGTGATCGCTTCGGCGTCGGGGACATCGACGATGCCGAAGTCGCCAACGAGCCATTGCCCGTCGAGGCGGTAGAGGTTGGCCGGCTTGATGTCGCGGTGGTAGTGCGCGATCGCGTGCAGACGAGTCAACGTCTCGGCATAGGCGGCCATGGCTCGCACGACATCCTCAAGCGGCGCCCCACGCAACACCTCGTCGACTCGCTCGGCGAGCGGCATCGAGTACCACGCGCGATCGTCGGGCTGCGGGTCCTCGGGGACTCCGGAGTCCACGATTGGAAGGATTCCTGGGAACGTGTCCAACTGCGCGACGACGCGGACCTCCTGAGCGAAGCGCCGCCACGGCTCGGAACCGGGCTTTGCCCGCAGCCGCTTGAGGGCCATCTCGCGGCCGGAGCCATCGGCGACGGCCACGAACACGTCGGCGTTCCCGCCGTGAGGCAGCTTTCGCAGGAGTTCGTATTGGCCGACACGTCCGAGCGACACCATCGCGAAGGATGACGCGGGCAGGGCTATCTGTGCGACACCGACCAGCCGTGCGCAAACGCATCTGCCCGACAGCGCGACGCTGGTCACAACTGCTTCAGACGGAACTTCGCGTAGGGCGTGCCGGGCGCATGGATGGCTCGGTAGTGCGCGTCCGCCAGCTCGAACGAGGCAATCACGCGCTCGACCAGCGTACGGCCCTTGCGCACCCGCGCGAGCAGGGCGGAGTAGAACGCCATGTCGAAGGCAGTAAGGGCAGCCGGCGACACGTCGTCGTCGGATGCGATCAGGATGTCCGCGCCGGCCGCCTTCAATCCTGTTCGCCACGCCTCGCTCTGGAGGCGGCAACCGGTCGACACGACGATCGGTGGCAGTGAGGCGCCAATCTTTCTTGCCTCCACGTCCAGCCTGCTCGCCTCCACGCGTCTCTTCGCGACGCCGACATCGAGCTGGTCGCCGCTGGCGTGGCCGATCACATGCAGCACGTCGAACTCGCCGAACGCGGCCCGGTAGAAGTGCTCGGCCTTGTATGCGCGCACGAGGTTCACGTTCGCGCGCGGATAGCCCTTGCCGAGGTCCTGATGGTTGCGGAACAGGCCCAACGCGCTCACCAGGAACGAGGACTCCATCTCGCTCATCAGATCCCGCAATCCGCCGCAGTTGACGATCTTGACGTCGAGCACCTGCGAACCCATCGCGTGATCCTCACAACTCGGCAGCTCAGGGTGCGCTGGTTCCGCAATGGTCCCACGCATCCCCACATGTGCTGGGGTGCGCACTGAAATCCTGGTTGACTTAGCGCGTCTCGACGAACTCCCTACACGAAACGGCTTATCACCTGACCATGCCCCGGTACCGCGTCTCAGCCCCACAGCACGCCATCACGGCAATTCGTGATGAGCTGGCAAGCGGAGTGGTCGAGGGCGTGGCTGATGTCTCGATGCCTCGGCCGGCGCCCGTGTCTCTGATCGACCGGCGAGCTCACGGCCAGATGGAGGTGTGGGAGCTGATCGTCAGCTTGGCGAGCGGCGTAGCCTCCAACGCGGCCTATGACGCACTGAAGGCGATGCTCGCCAAACACCCGGACGTCCGGCAGGTCGACAAGATCGACGGCGAGGGACCAGAGGCGTCCGTCGGCGATGAGGGTTCGTAGCGACGCGCCGCTGCTGCTGCGCCGGCGTCTCGGCTCGGGAACCGGGCGTTATGAATTTGATCCGCTTAGCCTGATCACGTTCGCGAGCCCGGGCGCAACCACCGGATCGGAGCTGAACCTCGCCGACGGGCTGGCCTATCACCGTGGATCGGCCCACGAGAGCCATCACTGGCTGCAGTGGATCGGCACGACAGTCGGGGCGTTCCTGACGTCGCTGCGGTTCTCGTCCGAGCAGACGGCGCTGATGCTGCCGCTGCTCGATCCAGCGATGAGGGAGCGGATTCGCCGAGAACGGACCGGGTCTCCGCCGCAACCGATCGTCGGACTCGCCGCAGACTTCAGCCTCGACGAGGCTTCCGGCCGGGGCGCTCAGCTGGTGGAGAGCCTCGTCCAGGGCTGGTATGACCATCTCCTCACGCATCGGTTGTTCTTCGAGTCCCAAGTGACCGATGGCGTGCCATGGAATCAGGAGGAGGGGATGGCCGAGGCGATCTCCGATCTCTCCCAGGTGGTGCATCGGATCGGCGCGTCGGCGCAGTACGACTACGGCACCGTCCGCCGCCTCTTCACGCTCCCCGAGGCCCGGCAACGCATCGCCCACGCTGACGAGCGGCTGACCACGCTCGGCATCATGGAAGCGGCTGCCACAGCCAATGAGATCCTGGCATCGCTCGGCACCGCTATCGCCGACGCTGACCTTGCAGCAGCCGGCGCCATCGAAGCCGCCGATCGGTTCGAGACGGGCAACTACGGCGTGGCCGGCAAGCTGTACGCCAACATCGCCGGCCGCCGCATACCGCTCGTGCCGACCGGGTTGTGGACCTTCACGGCCGCCTGCGATGTCTCGCTGAACCCGCCGCTGCCGCCGATCGTGCCAGCTGGCTCTCAGCGGATCGCGTGGGCGGACATTTATCCGCCGTATCGCTTCCGGCGGGTCGTCGCCGCGATGCGCGGCATCAGGACGGAGCTTGGGCCAGCGTCGACTCACGACGACTATGTCAGCCTGGTCAGTGAGATCTGCGACGCCGCCGGTCTCGATCACTATCAATCGTATGTGCCGCAGCTGTGCGGTTACCAGGAGGTCGACTGGCTTGCGGCGTGCGCAACAGAGACCGGACAGGACCGTCCTGCCGGGACTTTCCCGACCGAGGACTACTCGTACTTCGACTACCTACTGTGGTGTTTCGAGCGAGCCTGGGACCTGCGCAGGCGCAACCTGCCGATGCTGGCAACGTCAGGCTGGCAGAGAACCACGGGCCGGATGGGTACCCTTCCGCTGCTGTTTGAGGACGAGGGTGCGGGCTGGTTTCGCCCGCCGCTCTGGGCCATCGGCGATCGCTACGGCTACACCGAGCGGATCAAGGTGCCGTTCGGAACCTGGCTGTCGGTATCGGCGGCCATTCACGCCTCGACATTCGACCTCATGGCCGGCACAGCCAGCGCCACACTCAGCGCCCTGCCCGCGAAGCTTCGCGAACGAATCGGAGACACCGTGGCCGAGAACATCGCCCACTGGCTGCGATAACGCGGATGGGTCTTTGCAAAGCGCCGGAAGCATCCAGCGCGCATGACGCCGCTGCCGCTCGCGGGCGCTGACTGCTGTGGAGCCCTGAAACTCTCCGCTGCCACGCGGAGCCGCATAATCGGTCACGGCCATGAGTGTTACGGATCGCTGACACGATGTCCGCGTCAGACGCGCGTGCGGTCGAGTGTGAGCGCTCGTTCCTGCTCGCCGCGACGGAAGGCAGCACTGGTTATTTCCGCAGCGGGCCAAGGGTGGCGGTGATGGGGTCCGACCAGTAGCGGACGTACAGGTAGTTGAAGGGGCTCACTCGCGCGGTAACGCTCACGCGCACCGCGACGGTTGGCCGGGGAGTGGGCAGTGTCGCGACGCCTCTTCTGGTGTGAGGTGTTCGTCTGCGGAGGCTGATCGTCCGCCATTGACAGGATCGCGCTCTGTGGCAGACGCGGCGCTGTGCACGGATCGTGACCACCAGCGGCGCGCGCCCCGTCCAGCGTGGCAGGCGGATCACCGCTTTACCAGGCGTCAGGCGGAGGCGCGGATGGAGCTTCTTGAGCTGGACCGCGCCGTGCAGCGAGGGCAGCACGCGAGAGGTGGGCGCGGACATCGGCGAGGTCGTCGATCCGCCGGTGTTGCGTGCCGTCACGGTCACTCGGATCTGCGAGCCGAGGTCGGCCGGGGCGATTGTGTAGCCGTTGTCGGTCGTGTTCGCGATCGACTCGCAGTTTGCGCCTCGGGTGTCGCACGCGTACCAGCGGAAGCTGTAGGCAGTCGGGTAGCCGTCCCACGTGCCTTGATCTACGAGCAGATGGTCGCCGACGCGCGTCTCGTCGCTCGTGTCGCCGATGATCGTCGGCTTCGTCCAAGACACGGGCGGCGGCACCCGTGCGGCGAAGGACCATGCGACGTCCGGCTGTCCGGGTTGGTGGATCGTCACCGCGTAAGTGCCGTTGGTCAGCGGGTCGCGTGGGATCAGGACGACCGCGTTGGAGAAAGCGAGCGTTGCCGCCCCTGTTGAACCGAAGACCGGATCGGTGCTCACGTAGGTGCTCGAGTCGATGACGCAGAGCGTCCCGTCCGTCGAGGTCACGGTCCCGGTGGGCCCGGTGACGGTCGCCGTCAGGGCGGGATCGGGCGCTTGTGTCAGCAGGGCGAAGATCGGCAGGCCGAGGTTGTCGTCCTTGCAGGACTCGTCGGGATCGGGTGCCTCCGGGTGCAGCCGTACCAGGTCGGTCGTCATCCCCGGGCCCGGGAACAAGATCGGCACGGTCCACTGCGGGCCGGAGACGATGCCGCTGCCAATGTCGAGCATTGCGTTGCCCAGTTCCATCTCGCCGAATTCGCTCGTCTCGAGTTGCAGCGCGACTTGCGTGAGCTGCGGATCGAAGATCCCGATGGCGTGGAACGGTCCCGTCAGGAAGGCATCGACGACGCTGACCTCGGTGAGATGCTGTCCGTTGAGGATGATGTCGCTCGAGGCCGCCTCGTTTGCGCCGTCGGGCGTGTACCAGGGGCTCGCAGGGTTCTCGGTGTGCACGGAGTTGTACGGGCTCTGCTCGAGGTTGCCCGGCGTGTTCCTGAGGTAGAGGAAGTGGTGCTCCATCCCGACGTCCCAGGCGGGCTGGTCGGAGACGGGCGCGAGTCCGGTCGCCGTGCGGTAGCGGTTGATCTCCGACACCCAGTCGGACTCGCTGCCCTGCGCAGCGACAGGCATGACCGCGCACAGCACCGTAGTCGCTACGAGCGCGGCGATCACGGCCGTCCGGGCGACGGTCGAGCGGCGCCTCACGGGATCCCCTGGATCGCGTTCGGCACCGAGCGCGCCGACGGCGGGAGGTCCTGACCCAGCCACGAAGACGCGTTCCCGCCCCAGCAAGCAACCGCGCCTTGTCCGGTCAGCCCGCACGCACTCCACGTGCCGACCGACACCGACGCCGCAGCGAACGGGCCGCTGACGGCGACGGGAACCGCGCTGAAGGTGGGCATCGCTCCGTCGCCGAGCTCGCCGTCATGGCCCTCGCCCCAGCACCAAGCCTTGCCGTCGGCGACGGCGCAGGAATGGTCGTTCCCGGTCGAGAGATCGGTCGCGTCGGCCATGCCGACAACGGCGACAGGCGCCGAGCGACTCTCGGTCGTCCCGTCTCCGACCCCGCCGAAGACGTTGTAGCCCAAGCAGTGGATCGAGTGGTCCTGCAACAGGACGCACGTCTGGTAGTGCCCGGCGGACACCTTTGCGGCTGTTGCGATGCCTGGAACGTCGGCCGGTGTCGTCGACTCGGATGCTCCATCTCCGAGCGTGCCCCAGCAGGCGACCGTGCGCGTCGCGCGCAACACACATGTGTGGTAGCCGCCCGCTGAAACCTGGACGGCATCCGACAGGCCGGCGACCGGGACCGCCGAGTGCCGCTCGACGAGCGTGCCATCGCCCAGCTGACCACGATCGTTGCGCCCCCAGCACTTGACGCCACCGTCAGCGAGCAACGCACAGACGTGCGAGGCTCCGACTGTCACCTGGACGGCGTTCGAGACCCCGACGACGGTGACGGGTTGCGCACTCGAGTTCAACGTTCCGTCGCCGAGCTCGCCGTTGAAGTTGTAGCCCCAGCAGGCGACGTGGCCCGTCGTCAACGTGGCGCAAAATGACGACTCGCCGGCTGCGATCGACGTAGCCCCGGTCAAGCCCGCGACCTCCGACGCGGGCCCGAACGGCTCACCGATCGACTCGCCATTATCCAGTGAGAGCGCCCCCCAGCACGCGACATGTTTCGTGACAAGGATCGCGCAGCCCATGTCCCAGCCGGTCGCGATCGCAGACGCCGCCCCGAGATGGAGCGGAGGCGCCGGCGCCGGCCCGCCACCTGGAGGTCCGCCGCCAGGCGCTGGGCCGCCACCGCCCGTAGAGCCGCCGCCGCTCTCGTGACAGGCGCTGTGCCACAGGTTCTTTGTGTAGAAGGCCGGTGTCTTTGGCGACTCGATCGTCCAGTGCAGCAGCGAACCCTCGGCGGAGAACTGCCCAAAGCGCGCGTCCCAGTTGCACGACCCAGGCTGGGCGCTCAGCGCCACGCTCGAGCCGAGCTTCACCGTCGCGCTCGCGACGTCGTCATTGCCGATCCCGATCTTCACACCGACCCCGACATCGGCCTGTGCGCCGAGCAGCCGCTGCGCGGTGAACGAGAAGCGGGGATCCGAGAAGGCGACGTTCGGCACCCAGATGAGCAGCGGCGGGACGCCGGCGGTCGAGACCCCGGCGTCGACATGGACCGAGCCGCCCGTAGACAGCTTCGCGCCGAGCTCGGCGGAGGCGGTCAGATCACCCTCGATCCCGGCCGTCACCGGGATCGGTCCGGCCATCCCGTTTGCCGAGATCGAGGCGCGCAGCGAACATGCGAGACCCAGCCCTCCGGTTACATCGACCCCAGCGTTGGCGGTGAAGTGCACCTCGGCCTGCACTCCGATCGGGATGTCGTGGCGGAGCACGCGGACGGTATTCCAGCCGCCGGAGATCGTGATGTCGTTGAGCGTGCGATATGGCATCACGCCGGACGGAGATCCGCAGCCCGCCGACTCGCCTCCACCCAGACCCGCCGCCTTCGGCGCCGATGTCAGAGGAATGTCGAAGCTGTACACAGGAGCGACCTCATC
>CAYPQM010000065.1:4076-35460 GCA_964412845.1 uncultured Streptosporangiaceae bacterium | reverse complement strand
CGCGGCGCGAGGCACGCCGACCACCACGGTGCTGCTGCGGCACGGGGAGACGCCGCTCTCGCCCGAGCGCAGGTTCGCCGGCCGGGCCGACATCCCGCTGACCGCGGCGGGGGTACGCCAGGCCGAGGCGGCCGCGCGGCGGCTGGCGGCCCGCGGCGGGATCGACGCCATCGTGACCTACCCGCTGCGGCGGGCCCGGCTGACCGCTGACGCGGTCGCCGCGGCCACCGGGGCGCCGGTGACCGTCGACGACGCGTGGATGGAGATGGACTTCGGCGAGTGGGAGGGCCTGAGCTACGCGGAGGCAGCGGAGCGCTGGCCGGACCAGATGGCCGCCTGGATGAAGGATTCAGCGGTGCCGCCGCCGGGCGGGGAGAGCCTGACGGCGTGCGGGCGGCGGGTGCTGCCTGCGCTGGGCCGCGTGCTGGACGCGCAGCAGGGGGCCACCGTGGTCGTGGTCAGCCATGTCACCCCGATGAAGATCGCGCTGCGGCAGGCGCTGCTCGCCCCGCCGCCGGCGATGCGCCGGATGCACCTCGATGTGGCGTGCCTGTGCGAGATCGACTGGTACGACGAGGGTCTCGGGGTGGTGCGGACCTTCAACGACACCGGGCACCTTCAGCCGCGCGAACCGGCGCTGAGCGCCTATGCTGAGGAGCGCGGTGGGTGAGCCGGCCGGGCGGCCGCGCCGGGATCATGGCTCCATGAACCTATGGGGCATGGACCTGGTGAGGAAGGTCCGGGCTCCGCAGGGCAGGGTGGTCGGTAACGCCGACCCGGGGTGACCCGCGGGACAGTGCCACAGAAAACAAACCGCCCTCCGGTCCGCCGGAGGGTAAGGGTGAAACGGTGGTGTAAGAGACCACCAGCGCCGCAGGTGACTGCGGCGGCTTGGTAAACCCCACCTGGAGCAAGGTCAAAAGGCTGGCTTCGGCTGGCTGCGCGAGTGCTTGAGGGCGGCCCGCCCGATGCTCGCGGGTAGACCGCACGAGGCTGCCGGCAACGGCAGTCCCAGATGGATGGCCGTCGGCCCGCTTCGGCGGGTGCACAGAACCCGGCCTACAGGCCGGCTCACCCACCGCCTGACCGGGGAGAGGTGGCCGGCCCGTGGGCGAGGTGCTTCCGCATTGACGGCTGCGGCGTTTGACTACGTCACTGGCCTATCGATATGCCAGCTCATCACGGGTCAGCCGGTGTCCATTCACGGGTGGATGAGGTAGCGGGGTAGGTTCGGGCGTTCTTTTGTCCTGGGTTGCGGCTGGGTTCGGCGTGCGTCTATTTGATCGCCGGCGGCGGGCGTGGGAGCCTACGGCGCGTGCCCGATGAGCTCGTGCCCGATGATGCTGGCGGACTGCGTGCTGCGAACGCGCGGCTGCGGGAGATCCTGGCGGACCGGGCGGAAGAGGCCGTGGCGCTGGAGGCGGCGCTGGGCGCCGAGCGAGAGCTACGGCGGCTGCTTGAGCTGCGGGTGGCGGAGCTGGAGCGGCGGCTGGGGATGGACAGCTCGAACTCCGGGACGCCCAGCTCGAAGGAGGGCATCGCCGCTCGGGAGGGCCGCAAGGCCCGGCAGTGGCAGTCATCAGAGCGGGAGCGCAGCAAGGACCGCAAGCGCGGCGGGCAGCCCGGCCATGCGGGGAAGGGCCTGGCCAGGGATCCGGAGCCGGATGAGGAGAAGGACGCGGCCCCGCCGGCGGAGTGCCGCAAGTGCGCGGCGAGCCTGGACGGCGCGGCCGTCGCGGGGCGGCGGCGGGCGCAGTCCTGGGACGTGGAGGTCACCCGGAAGGTGACGGAGTGGCTGCTGCCGGGCCTGTGCTGCCCGTGCTGCGGCGAGGTGACGTTCGCGGCCCCGCCGCCTGGCCTGCGCGCCGGGTCGGTGTCGTACGGGCCGGTGCTGAACGCGGCCGCGGTCCTGCTGACGGCGTACGGGAACGTCCCGCCTGAGCGCGCGGCGTCCCTGATCGGCATGCTGCTGGGCGCGGACGTCTCGGCCGGGTGGGTGGACAAGGCCAGTTCCCGGCTGTCGGCGCTGCTCGGCGCGGCCGGCCTGGGCGAGGCGATGCTCGCCGCGCTGGCCAGCCAGGGCGTGCTGGCCGCCGACGAGACCCCCGTTAACGTCCTGGGCGGGGACGCCGCCCCGCAGCGCCCGCCAGCCGGGGAGGACGGAGAGCAGGACCCGGGGGAGAAGGACGGCAAGGCGGGCGCCGGCGCGCCGCACGTGCTGATCGTCCGTACCCCCGACGGGCTGCTGACCTGGCTGTCCGCCATCTCCTCGCGGCGCAAGGGCGAGGTCGGCGGCGGGATCCCCGCCGCGTTCACCGGGACCCTGATCACCGACGGCTACATGGGTTACCAGCACCTGCTGCCCCGGCTGGCAGGCATCCAGCAATGCTGCCAGCACGTCATCCGCCGCGCCCGCGCCGTCGCCGGCCTGGATCCCGGCAGCCTCCAGTCCTGGGCCGGGGACATCATCGCGCTCCTGCGCGAGGCGCAGCATGCCGTCGAGGCCGCCCGCGCCCGCGGCGACACCAGCCTGGACGCGGAAGTGCTCGATGACCTGCGGGAACGCTACGACAAGGCGGCCACGCACGGGATCATCCACAACCGGCTCCGCGACTGGCACGACGGCAACCACCCCGGCTACAGCCTCGGCTGCTGGCTGCGGGACTACAAGGACCAGGTCCTGCTGTTCACCACGGACTTCTCCGTCGACTGGACTAACAACGTCTCCGAGCGCGGTGCCAAGGCCGCCAAGCGCCACCAGGCCGTCTCCGACTACTGGCACTCCCTGGCCACCCTGGCCCGCTGGTGCAGGATCCGCAGTTACCTGGAAAGCGCCATGGCCCACGGCGTCACAGCCCTTGACGCCATCCGCGCCGCCCTCCAGGGAAAGCCCTGGCTCCCTCCGCTCCCCGCCACGGCCTGACCTAAATCACCAGGTAACAGACCCCGTGAATGGACACGCAGCGTCGGGTTGTCGTCCCGGCCGGAGCGCAGCTTCCAGAAGTTCGCGCCGGAGATCTTCTCCCCCGTCGCCGCCTCGATGGCCGCGGCTATCTCGACGTTCTTTCTTGGGTTTCCTGCGCTCTAGCAGGCCACCTGTTCCGAAGCAGCCGCTCAATCCGCCTGGCCGGCTGAGGCAAGCACGTGACCCGGTTCGTGAGCGCGATCAAAGGCCCATGCGCCAACCCGGATCGCGATCCCGGCCAAGCGACCCGCCTACACGGACAGTGATCCCGCTGGTGGGGGAAAGATCCAGTCGACGGCACCCGTCCGTGTCCTGGCCGACGGGACCAGGAGCGATGCCGTTCCGGCACAGGCCGCACTTATTGCCCTCGCCAACGGTCACCACCTTCAGGGTGTCGGTACCGACGTGCGCATCGACACCGTTCCGGGCGATCAGCCCGTGAAGGCGGTCGTCAGGCCGGTCCGCCGTACCGACCGGCGGTCCACACGATGTGCCTGAAGTGCTCCGGTGCCAGCGGCTGATCCGCTGTGACGCCAGCGGGCTCCTCCCCGGCCTGGAAGTACACGACCGCGCACCTGCAGCAGTACCAGCCCATACGCCATACCGCCTCCGCCGCGGGCCTGCCCGCCTTGATCTTCGACTGGCGGGCGACAGCCAGGGACAGCGAGAAGACGAACAGCACGAGCGAGAGCCCTGCGGTCACGCCGACTACCCAGTCGGCCGCCCCGTTTGAGTGGAGGATGAGCGCGCCCAAGCCCAGGACGAAAGCGACGAAAAAAAGTCCCCGGCCAGCGCCGTCGGGTGCCATGGCCAGGTCCCTCGCGGCGACGACAGGCAACGCCGCCGCGCTCACGGTCACCCTGACCTCGTTGTCACGGATCGCGCGCGTCGCCGCCGCACTGGAGCGCGCCGAGGCATAGGCGGCGGGCACGCTGAGAATGCTGTCCCTGGACCCGCACCTAGGGCACGGCGCCAGCCGGCTGTTACGCCCATACGGAACCATCGGACTCCCCCCGCCAGCGCCGGCCGACGCCCGTCATCCCGCAGCACCCCGGACCGGCTGCACCCTGCCGATCCGTCAATCGTCTCGGCAACCCGGGACAAATACAAGGTCCCTAGCTCCCCCGCTCCCCGCCATCGCCTGAGCTACATCACCAGGTCACGGACACCCGTGAATGGACACGTCAGCCGCTCGTGCCGCGATGACGCAGTGGTAACGCGACACCGGCGTATCAGAACAGACCGTTGCCGTGCGGCAGCGTATCTGGCTTGGTGAAGACCACGTCCCAGTGCTCGGCGAGGTTATGGCCGTCGACCCGGAAGAGGTCGTAGAACGCCGCTGGGGAGTCATGAAGGGTTCCCTCGCCCTGGGTGAAGACGAACTCGCCATCGGCGACGATATGGTGCGCCCGCTCAACGACCGCGGCCCACACTCCAGACTGGATCGCGCCGCCAAGTCCGCTCACGCCGTCCGCGATCTGGGGATTGTGCTGGATGAACTGGTCGCCGTCAAAGAAGCGCGTGATCTGGGAGCGGTCTGCTCCCATCATGATGAGCGCCACGAACTCCTCGACGAGCTTCCTGCTTGCGGCCGTGTTCTGTGGTTCGGTCACCTCGGTGGGCCCGTCGGTCATCGAGTGACCCGACACCGTCTCGTTCACCCACGCCTGGCGGGCATCCCAGTGTTCGACGATCTTGTCATCCGCTACTCGCCACAGGTCGCAGCCGACTACCGGGGTGAGGCCGTCTCCGTGATAGAGACCATGGGCTACCACCAGGTCATCCTCGCTGAGGACCCGTAGCTTCTCGTGGCGGAAGCCTTCTGGAAGGTTGCTCGCCGCATCGCGCAACCCGTCGAGGCCGGGCCCGCTTAATGTCGAGTGCTCCGTGTATCCGGCCGCCCAGTACTGTTCGGCCGCGCTTATGTCGCGTTTGCCGAACAGTTCGGCTGTTGCGCGCAGCACGAGGTCTTTCGCGTTCACTGGTTGTTCCCTTCGCCTGCGTCGTGCTCCGGCACGGGGGTGAACAGCTGAATATCTGGCGGTCCCAGGAGTATCTCGGCGAACGCGGCCATCAAAGACTTGACGTGAGGTCCCTGCAGATGCCGCTGCCAGTCCGCACGAGATTCCCAGCGCTCCAGCGCCACGATGATCGCTGGATCGCCTACGGAGCGGTGGAGGCTGAACTCGAGGTTGCCCGGCTGAGCCCGGGTCGGCGCGACCGCAGCCAGCAACTCGCGTTCAAGCTCACTGGCTTGGCCGGACTTGGCGGTTGCCTTGGCGATGCTGACCAGCTCCGCCACCGTCCCATTGTCCCCGCCCCGCGCTGAGTTTCCATCCTCGCCGGGAGCCTGGAAGGGCTTGCCGGCGCCGGTCTCGGCGAATAGGCGCAGGCTTTCCAGGTAATAGCCCCAATTAAAGTTGTAAGTGCCGTAGGCGTCGTCGCTCAGCTCGCGCGCGTAATTCTGCCAGAAACGAAGAAGCGTGCCGCCATCTTTTCTGTCGACCTCAAATCGGAAACTGTTCTCGGCCCACGGCTCATGCCCTCCAACGCATTCCCAGCACAGCAAGGCAGGTGGCTCGAGCTCGGTGATCCGCATGTCGGGATTGAAGTCACCACCAAAGGTGAAATCCACGACGGCACCCACCGCCGCCTCCGCTTGCACCTGGGTGGTCCACCATCCCGACAGTCCTTCGGTACTCGTCAGCGCCGCGAAGACCTTCTCGGGCGGCGCCGCGATCTCGAACACGTGGTGGATCGTCTTCATTGCTCACTCCTGCGTCGTGGCGGGCTTGGCGGTGGCCAGCACTTGTGCGGGTGTGGGGATCATGTCGTGTGCCTCGCGACCGTGCTCCTGGGCCGCGGCGACGAGCTCGTCCTCGGTGCCGCGAGCGCGCCAGCCGCAGTCGCACACAATCTCCTTCTCCATGCCACGCTCCTCGGTCGGATTCGGTCCGCACACTACGCTCAAGGGGTTGCGAGACGGTTGGGAGACGGGTGTGACATTGCGGGTCTATCTCACCGGAGGGCTGTGCCTCGAATCCGGTGAGCACCTACTGGCCGAGTCGTCGCTCCCCGGACCGCAGGGTCGTCATCTGCTCGGCTTCCTGGCGGCAGAGCACGCGCGACCGCTGTCGAGGGACGAACTTGCCGACGAGCTGTGGCCGGGGAACCTGCCGCCTGCCTGGGAAGGCTCACTCAAGTCTCTCGTCAGCAAGGTCCGCGCCGCGCTTGCCCGCGCCGGCTTGCCAGGCGCCGAGCTGATCAGGAATGCTTTCGGCGCCTACCAGTTCCGGCTGCCCAACGACGGATGGGTGGACGTCGACGCCGCGGTGCTTGGGCTCCATCTGGCCGAGGCCGCCCTCGCGGCCGGTGATCTTGACCGGGCGGCTGGCCACGCCTTTGTCGCCCGGCTGATCACCGCGCGGCCGTTCCTGCCCGGCGTGGAGGGAGCCTGGACCCAAGGGTGGCGGTCCAGGCTGCAGGACCTTCGGATCCGGGCCCTGGAGTGCATGGCCGAGGTGCAGTTCCAGCAAGGCCAGACTTCGGCGGCGCTCCGCGGCGCGGAGCTTGTACTCGAACTCGACGAGCTGCGCGAGAGCGCCTGGCGGATCCTGATGCGCGCCCACGCCGCCGACGGGAATCTCGGCACCGCCATGCGCGCCTACGAACGCTGCCGCCAGACCCTGCATGAGCAGGTAGGCACAGCGCCGTCACCCCACACACGCGCCGCGCTGGGCGAACTCCTAGGGTAGCGAAGCCGCCTCGGGCCACGGCAGCGTTCCCGGTGGGGGGACCGAATCCACGATCCGGGTGGTGACCTGCGCCTTTCGCGTGGCGCCTGCCGCTCGTGCCGGCCCGGTGCGGCTCATGGGAGGTAGCCGTGCTGCCGCCAGACGGCGGCAGCACGCGGGTGCATGGGAACGTCGAGGGGCGTCGTCGGTGATTCCTGCACCATGCGCTCAAGGGGCAGCGGCGGCTGGCGGACGCCCCCGATGTCCCACACGATGTCTTCGCGTCGGCTGAACAGGGCCTGGCAGAACTGCTCGATGAGTGCGTCGGGCGTGTCGGTGCGGCAGTAGATGGGCCATCCGCTGTAGTCGACCGCGGGTACGTCACACGGCAGCGAGGGGTAGCGGGACTTCTCGATGAGCCCACGTCGGAAGCCCAGGGCCTGGAGGATCTCCAGGTGATGAGGGCTGAGCGGGAGGAACTGGGCGCCGGCCGCTGCTACCTGGTCCGCCCACATCACGACGCCCTCGTCAAAGATGGCGTCGATCTCGCCGCGCTCAAGCCGTCCGATGCGGGACGGATGGTTGGGCATCGGCTGGTCGGCGCTGATCTCGCCTCCCCAGGCCCGGATGTCGTCGAGGCTGAATCCGTGCGCCCGCAGGACGACGTCCACCATGATCGGCGTGCACGCATCGAGTGAGCCGCGGACCGATACCCGTAACGGGTAGCGGGCGGTGGCGATGTCCTCGAGGCTGGTGAACCCGAGCCGCTCGGTCACCGCGAACCCCAGCCGGTCGTCGTGCGGGAGCACTGCGATCGTCGCGACGTCCCGCGGACTGCTGAATGCGCCGGTACCGCGGTGTGCCATGGTCAGCAGGGCGGCCGGGTTGAGGGTCGACACGTCGACGCGGCGCGCGTGGACGTCCTCGATGGCGTCCGGGTGGTTGGCGCCGTAGAAGGCAAAGCGCCCGGGTCCGGTGTGGCTCTCCATCACGACGGACACGGCGCGGTAGGGCCAGTCCTCGCTGAGCATTATCTGGCGGGCCACGTCCAGGAACAGCATCGGCCGGAGGTTCGTCGGATCCACGGGGGCGACCGGACGATAGGGCTCTGCCACGGTTCTCCTCTTCACGCGGCCCGCATCCCCGGCACTGCCACCGCGGCCGCGCGGACCCACGAGCCAAGTCCATCGCACGATCTGCGACGTGTCCAACGCCGGTTCCGCAGGCCCGAGTCCAGCGCGCCGAAAACCCGGTTCCCGAGCGCCAAGGACAGGGCCATCGCCCCCGGCGGCCGGCCCGGACAGCGGCGACCTTCGCACTGGATTCCTGCGTCTTCTCGGCAGCGTGCGGCCCGGATGGGCTAGCGGGCGAGGGCGCCCATCGGATCCCACGCCGGCAGCACGACCGGCTCGGTGCCGAATGCCTGCTGCAGTGCTTCGGGGAGCGAGTCGCGTCGTGCTGCGATCTCAAACACGTATTCGTCGAACCAGGAGTCGTTCATGGTGTAGAAGCCGTCCCGGCCCTTGTCCGCTCCCCAGCTGTTCTCCACGCGCCACCTTCGGGTGACACTGCCCAGGACATCTACTCCGGTGAAGAGCATGGCGTGAGTCATCTGGGTCTCGTGGTAGACGAGGCGGTCGGCCTTGTTGAGGGTGAAGGCCGTGTCGTAGACCGATGACAGGTCGTAGAGGTTGGCGTCCCACACGGCGTAATCGTTGCTCATCATCTTGCCGACGTCGCAGCCGAACCAGACCGGCTCGCCTTGCTGCAAGGTCCGCGAGGCGATGTCCTTGATCATCGACATGTCGACGTTGAGGTAGGTGACCGGCGAAGCGCCGACCACGTTGCCGAGGTACTCGACGGTAAAGGTCCGGCCGGCCGGGCTCGACGAGCGCGGGTCGTGCACAAGGCACACGTAGTCGTCGATGGGCAGGTCCACGTACTTGGCCGCGAACTCCCGGGGAGTGACCACCCCATCACGGTGGAACTCGCGATCCTTGTCCGTCCACTGCCAGTCGAAGCGGTCCGGCGGGGTTCCGAGGTGGATGCTCAGCACCCGGTAGACGACCCGGAGGATGTCCGCCTTCTCGGCCCGGGCCGCGTCCACGCCCCGGGCGGATGCCTCGCGCACCGACTTGGTCCCCTGACGCAGCAGGTTGCGCAGCACCGAGTTCATCCGGGCAGTGTTGGCGGAACTGTGCGTCTCGGGCATGACCGCCTTGGGCACGAGGCCATGCTTGTTGACGATGGCCACGAACATGTTCCACTGGCCGCCGTCGTTGGCCACCGAGTCGAGGAGGTAGGCAACGGTCCGGTCATCAAGGGAGCGGCCAGCCGTTTCGATGGCGGCTTCGAGAAAGTAGTTGGCTCGCTCGAGCTTGTCCCAGAACATCGCATAGTTCTGCGAGAACTCGAAATCCTTCAGCCCCATTGTCCGCATGGCGCCGACGCGCAGCAGATTGAGCCCGGCGAATAGCCAGCACCGGCCGCTGTGCTCTTGATTGGTGACCTTCCAGTCGTCCAGCAGCGTAGAGAGGGAGTGGTCAGTGTTGTTGATGATCTCCCGGTTGATGGCCACATCATCGACCGCAACCTGCGTCACCGCGTTCTGCGCGAGCCGGTAGGCCGGGCTAGCGGAAAAGTCTTTCCGGAGCAGCTCCAGCTCCCCGGCGCTCAACGTCCCGTTCACGTTCGGCGTCTCCCCTCTCCGTCGGCCAGCGCTCGGCCTCCCGCATCAAGTTACCAGCGGGCCCGCGCGGCACCGGATGGCTCTCGCGCCAGGCACGCGACCGGGCCCGGGCCGGGCTGAGCAGCACGTCGGGGGAAGTTCCTCAGACCGAGGCCAGGTCGCACACGAAGATCAGGGTCTCGCCCGGTGCGATCACATGCCCGGCGCCCTTGTCTCCGTAGGCCAGGCCCGGTGGAATGATCAGCTGGCGGCGGCCGCCGACCTTCATTCCCTGCACACCCTGATCCCAGCCGGCAATGACCTGTCCGGCGCCGAGCTGGAACTCAAGCGGGCCGTCCCGGTCCCAGCTGGCGTCGAACTCCTCGCCCGTGGAGTACGCCACCCCGACGTAGTGGACGTTGACCACATCGCCCGCGCTCGCGACGGCGCCATCACCTTCCCAGACGTCGGTGATTTCCAGATCGGTCGGCGGCTCGCCCCCGGGGAAGTCGATCTCAGGCCTGCCGATGCTCATGCTCGCGTCTCCCTCATAGTTGTGTGACGGCAGCGCGCCCTGGTCCAGCCAGGTACCCAGGCGGCCTCTCCCTGGGAGAGTCACTTCCGCTCAGCGCAAGGTTATGCGCCGCCAGGGTCCCCCGGGCACGCTCCCGTGCGGCGCGCGTTGACCGGCCGCCGTTAGCGGTACCGGGGGCGGCGGGCCGGGGTCAGCGCCCCGCCAGGGCAGGCCCGGTCTGGCGCAATGTGCCAAGCAGCAGCAGATTCAGGTGCCCGCGGATGCCTAGGCCTGGGAACCCAGGCCTAGGCACGCTAGGAGGTCACGGTTCCGGTGACCTTGAAGCCTGACTTCTGGAGAACGCTTCCAGATCGGAGTCCTCGAGCGGCCGCAGTGCGACGGCAACCGGCACGCGAGCCCTCCCTTACCCTCGCCCGATGTGTTCGTACCCGGAATGCAGCAATCACCACCGACGGTCCTCGGGCGCGCCGCCGGAGTGGTCTCCGGGCTGATGACCGATCGTGCCAGGGACAGGACGAAAGACCCTGCCCGGCTGAACACGGAGGCGCGCTTACTGAGTGAAAGACAAGTGGAGGGCCCATGAAGCAAAGGGTGCCCGCGAGGGCTTGGTATTCGCCTGGCCGGCCTGGCCGCCGTCCCCGGGTGCTCGTGGAGGATGATTGTCCGGCTCTGGCGATCTCCGACTTCTCCTTGCTCCAGGATGCAGGCTTTGACGTTGCCTACTGCTCCGGTCCGGGCCGCACTCCCCGGGACTGCCCCCTTCTGCGGGGCCAGCGATGTGACGTGCTGGCCGGCGCCGACGTCGTCCGGCACGGGCTTGATCCAGGACTGGGTATCGCGGCCGCCATCCGGCAGCGGCATCCGCGGATAGCCGTCGTGGCCGGGCAGCGCCGCCGCCCGGACGGCAGCCCGGGGGCGATCCCCGCCGGGTGCGCACCGCTCGTCTCCTCGTGCTCGGTGAAGGGCCAGGTAGATGCGCTGCGCCGGGCGTTGACGAGCCGCGCCCAAGCTTGACCACGCACCCGACGCGCGGCATGGGGGTGAGTGAGGAACTGTGGCGACTCAGCCCGGCGGGCCGCATATATGAGCCAGGGCCGCCGTGAGCTCTCGCATACTGAAGGGCTTGCCGAGGTAGTCGTCAGCCCCGACCGCCAAACCAACCACGAGGTCGGTCTCCGAGCCACGAGCCGTCAGCATGATCACCGGCACCGGACGATCCCGCTGGATCTGACGGCACACCTCCAGACCATCGAAACCCGGGAGCATCAGACCGAGAACCACCACATCCGGTCGTGCGGAAGTGACCAATCGGACCGCGCCCGGGCCGTCCTCCGCCACAGTCACCGAATGGCCATCGCTGCGAAGGTGTGCTGCTATCGCTGCGGCAAGCTCCGCTTCGTCCTCCACCACCACGATCTTGGCCACACGCCGAAATTAACGGATCCGATGTGCAGGTTTCGACACCGCACTTGTGAAGATGTCGTGCAGGCAATCTCCCTCGTCCGTCGCGGACGCCTCATCCAGCGTCATCTGCCGGTGAGCCAGGCGAAGCTCCACGGCGGCAGTTCCAGCCGGCCCGCGGCGATGGCGAGGCCTCCGGTCGTCGAGTGCGCGTGCCGGGGCTGATGCAGGCCGGCCCGGCCGATGACTGAGGTGTCGGCGGACTGGGCGGTGTCGCTGAAGTTGGTAAGTGAGAGAAACGGGGCGCTGCGCGGATGAGACCGCCGGTACGCCAGGATGCTCCGGTTCTCGGTCGGCACGATCTCGGTAGCGCCGCCCGAGCGCAGGGCGAGCAGCGTCCGCCGCGCGGCGGCCAGGCCCCGGATGGCGGCGAATACGCGGCCCTCCAGCGAGTCCGGGTCGCCGCGCCGGGCGGCCAGCGCCCAGTCCATCGGCGGCCGGTGCATCCACCTGTTGTCGTCGGCGTGTGCCGGGTTCTCGTGCCACCGGGTGTCATTACGCAGGGCCAGCTCGTCGCCCATGTAGATAAGCGGTATGCCGCCGAAAGAGAAAACGACGGCATACATCGACTCCAGTCGCCTGATGGCGAGGGTGAGTTCTCCGTCGTCACCGGCGGCCAGTGCGCTCTCGATGCCACACAGTGACGCGGCGCTGCCGGAGATGCGGGCATCGCCGGTAGCCAGGTTCTCCTGGAACATGGCTCCCCGGGCGAAGGACCCCGGGAAACGGCCGGCGTAGAAGCCGTTCAGGAACCGCCGGTGCGCGAAGCCGTCGAGCCAGGCAGCGGCGGCGTCCTCGTCGGACACCGCCCAGCCAATGTCATCGTGGCAGCGGAGGTAAGACACCCAGGCGGTCGGCGCGGGTGCGGGCCGGCGACGCGAGAGCGCGTGCTCGGCGAGACGCACGTCGCGGGTCGCCAGCGTCGACCAGAGCATGACCATGAGCTGGTTGTCGTAAGCCAGGTCGCACTCCGGGCGATACCGGTCGTGACCGCCGAGGTACTGCACCAGCATGTCCGGGGCGACGATCGCCTCGGCCTTGAGGACCAGGCCCGGCGCGGCCAGCCGGGTCAGCGCACGGAACGCCTGAACCAGCAGGTGGGCCTCGGGCTGGTTCTGGCAGTCGGTGCCCATCCGCTTCCACAGGAACGGTGTCGCGTCCAGCCGCAGCACGTCGATGCCGCGGTTGGCCAGGGTGAGCATCGTTCCTAGCATGCCCCGGAAGACGGCCGGGTTGGCGTAGTTCAGGTCCCACTGGAATTCGTGGAATGTCGTCCACACCCAGCCCAGTTCCGGCACCTCGGTGAAGCTGCCGGGCGCCATGTCCGGGAAAACCTCAGGCAGTGTGCGCTCGTAGCTGTCAGGTTCCGTGCGGTCGGGGTAGATCAGGTACATCTGACGGTAGCCCGGCTCCCCGGCCAGGGCCTTGCGGGCCCATTCGTGCTCGCGCGCGGTGTGGTTGAGGACCAGGTCGATGCACAGTGCGATGTCCCGCTCGTGCAGATCGGTGATGAGCGCCCCCAGGTCGGCCATGGTGCCGATCCGCGGATCCACCGCGTCGTAGTCCTCGACCGCGTAGCCGCCGTCGTTCTCCCCGTCACGGGGCCGCAGCAGCGGCATCAGGTGCAGGTAGCTGACGCCGAGTTCGACCAGGTAATCCAGATGCTCCCGGACACCCTGCAGGGAGCCCGCGAACCGGTCGGCGTAACAGACATAGCCGATCATGCGGGACCGCTGGAACCACGCGGGATCGATCTCGCGACGGCGATCGAGCATCCGGAGCGCCGCCGGGCGCTGGGCGGCCGCGTCCAGCGCGTCAAGCACAAGCTCTGTCACGAACCCGGGCACGTCTACGATCCCGCCGTACAGCTGATCGAGCGGCTCGACTATGTCGAACGACAACTGGCCGAGGCGGGTCAGGAACGCGTCAGCCTCCAGAAGGCCGAGACGCTGCCGCACCGCGCTTTCCGCCGCCGGGTCTAGCGTGAACACGGGGGGACACCTGCCTTCGGGCTGGCCGCTAGCTGTTAGTGATCAAGCTCTCCTGTCATCTTCCCGATCTTGGCATGGGCCTGGCGGCAGGCCGGAGCCCGGATGCCGGTGGCCTGCTCCGCCAGGACACGCCGGGCTGGCGGCCAGGATGAATCGTTTTGCCGGTGCGCGGGTCTAACGGGGTGTAGGGCAAAAGAAAGGACCGGACAGATGCGCAACGCACGAGCCAGGACTGACGCAGGCTCCGCGGCGGAGATCCAGAAGCCCGATGAGCAGTGGCGCGCGGAGCTGACTCCGCAGCAGTACAGCGTTCTGCGCCAGGGCCACACCGAGCGGCCGTTCACCGGCGAGTTCGTCCGCAACCATGACGACGGTTCCTACCGCTGCGCAGGCTGCGGGAGCGAGCTGTTCCGATCGGACGCCAAATTCGATTCGGGCACGGGCTGGCCGAGCTTCTACGAGCCGGCGGTCGCCCAGGCGGTCGAGTTGCGGCCGGACAACAGCCTGTTCATGCGCCGCACCGAGGTGGTCTGCCGGCGCTGTGGCGGCCATCTCGGCCACGTCTTCCCGGACGGCCCCGCCCCGACGGGTGACCGGTACTGCATCAACTCCTGCTCGTTGGCCTTCGAGCCGGCGGCCGCGAACGCGGATCAGGGCGACGACCAGCGCGGCTGACCCTGGCCCACCGCGGCTGGGCCATTGCCGCCCAGCCGCTCCAGGGCCAGGGCTGGTCCACTACCGTGACGGCATGTCCAGTTCCGGAGAGCGGCGCGGGAGACGTCATGAGTAGCCTGCCGGGCCGCACCGACGATCACCAGTGGTCGCAGCAGCATCTCTCGCACTACGTCGAGGGGGACCTCGGCCGCCGCGCCCGCCGGCGCCTGGGCCGTCACGCCCAGGGCTGTGTCGACTGCGGGCGTGGCATTATCGCGATGCGGGCCCTCGTGCACATGCTCCAGGGACTTGACGGCCTGGCGGGCATTCGCGCTCCGGCGGGGATCTTCGACCGGGTGCGCGCGGCCGGAGCCGGAGGCTCGCCGGGTGGTGGCTGGCCGGCCCCGCCGCGCAGCGCGTGATGGCCCGGCTGCCCGGCGGGCGTCCTGCGGCGGCGGCAGAAACTGAAGCGAGCCTGCTCACCAGGGCCAGGGCCGGGGATGGCGACGCGTTCGAGCAGTTGGCCGGGATGCACGCTGATCGGCTGTTCGCGGTGCTGCTGCGGCTGCTCGGCGATCGCAGCGAAGCTGAGGATGTGGCCCAGGAGGTCATGCTGCGTGCCTGGCAGGGTATCGCCCGCTTCGAGGGCCGCTCAGATTTCTTCACCTGGCTGTACCGGATCGCGGTGAACGAAGCTAACCGCTCGCTGGAAAAGAGATCCCGCAGGTCGGCCAGCGTCCCGATCGATGCGGAGGCATCGCAGCTGCGGGCTTCCCGGCGCGATGAACCTCCGCGACAGGCCGAGAACAACGAGTTGCGCATGGCCCTTGACCGGGCCCTCGCCGACCTGCCGCCGCCTTACCGGACCGCGATCGTGCTGCGCGATGTCGAAGGGCTCTCCACCCGCGAGGCCGCGGAGATCACCGGTGTCAGCGAGGCCGCGTTCAAGAGCCGGCTGCACCATGCGCGGCTGAGGGTCCGGGCCGCGATCGGTGATGCGGCCTTGATCACGGCGGGCGGATGATCCGGTCGTTGAGCGCGCCCAGTGACCGGGCATCCGCCTGGTTGCCCGGCGATCGTGCGGGCCGCCGGGCGGCGATGAGGCGCCCGGTAGGCTGCGGAGTCCTATGAGCGCCACACTTGTCGTGAAGGGCCTCGCCGCGGCGTACGGAGACCGTTCCCTCTTTTCCGATCTTGATCTGGTGGTCGGGCCCGGCGACGTGATCGGCCTGGTCGGCGTCAACGGCGCAGGGAAATCCACTCTGCTCGGGGTGCTCGCGGGCCTGCGGACGGCGGACGCCGGCACAGTCACGGTCAGTCCGCCGGCCGCGACGATCGGGTACTTGCCGCAGGAGCCGGAGCGCCGCCCGCGGGAGACCGTGCGGCAGTTGCTTGAGCGGCGCACGGGCGTCGCGGCGGCGGACCACGCGATGCAGGCCGCCGCGCAAGCGCTGGGGGCGGGCGCGCCCGGCGCGGATGACGGTTACGAGCACGCGCTGGAGCGGTGGCTCGCGCTCGGCGGCGCGACCCTGGACCAGCGCGCCGCCGCCGTCGTTGCCGACCTCGGCCTGGCCGTGGATCTCGACCAGCCGATGACGGCGCTGTCCGGAGGCCAGGCCGCGCGGGCCGGGCTTGCGTCACTCCTGCTCAGCCGGTACGACGTGTTCCTACTCGACGAGCCCACCAACAACCTTGATCTCGACGGCCTGGCCCGCCTGGAGGCCTTCGTCCAGGGACTGCGCGCCGGGACTGTCCTGGTCAGCCACGACCGCGAGTTCCTCACCCGGACGGTCACCCGGGTTGTCGAACTAGACATCGCCCAGCAGCAGGTCACGGCGTACGGCGGCGGTTACGCGGCATACCTGGGCGAACGTGAGGTGGCCCGGCGGCATGCCCGCGGGGACTACGACGAGTACGCCAGCACCCGGGCGGCCCTGCAGGAGCGGGCCCACACACAGCGCGCATGGATGGAGAAGGGCGTCAAGAACGCACGGCGCAAGCAGCCCGACAACGACAAGCTCGGCCGTAAGTTCCGCACGGAGGCAACAGAGAAGCAGGCGGCGAAGGCCCGCCAGACTGAGCGGCTGATCGAACGGCTCGACGTCGTCGAGGAGCCGCGGAAAGAATGGGACCTGCAGATGGAGATCGCGGTCGCGCCCAGAGCGGGCACGATCGTCGCCTCGATGCGCGGCGCTGTCGTCCGGCGCGGCAGCTTCACGCTCGGCCCAGTTGACCTGCAGATTGACTGGGCGGACCGGGTTGCGATCGCCGGTGCCAACGGGTCCGGCAAGACGACGCTGCTCGGCGCCCTGCTCGGCCGGATACCACTCGATGAGGGGTACGCCGCGCTGGGCGCAAGTGTCGTGGTCGGCGAGGTTGACCAGGCCCGGGGCCTGTTCCTGGGTGAGGAGCCGCTCATCGAGGCATTCGGGGCCGCCGTGCCGGATGTGCCGCCGGCGGATGTCCGTACCCTGCTCGCGAAGTTCGGCCTGCGCGCCGCTCATGTCCTGCGGCCGGCGGTGACGCTCTCGCCCGGCGAACGGACCCGGGCCGCGCTCGCCCTGCTGCAGGCGCGCGGCGTCAACCTGCTCGTCCTCGACGAACCGACGAACCACCTCGACCTGCCCGCGATCGAGCAGCTGGAGCAAGCGCTCGCGTCGTATCCGGGCACATTGCTGCTCGTGACGCACGATCGCCGGATGCTCGACGCGGTGACCACGAACCGCCGCATCGACGTGGCGGATGGCCAGGTCACCAGCCGCTGAGCAGAGTCGGCGGGCCGGCCGGCGACAGGCCGGAAAGAAATGGCGTCGCGGCTGCCCAACGGGGAACATGAGAGGCAGGCAGTCTCACCTCGGGAGGACGCGGAATGGCAGGAGGAGCGTTAGGCGGCGCCGCCAGCGAAGAGAATGGCGAGACCGCAGCATTCGACACGGGCGTCGCTCATGTGGCGCGGGTTTATAACTATTGGCTGGGCGGCAGCGCCAATTTCCCCGCGGACCGGGTGGCCGCCGAGCAGGCGATGGCCGCCTACCCCGACCTTGCCCTGTCCGTCCGGGCTAACCGGGCGTTCCTGGCCCGGGCTGTGCGCTACCTCGCCCGGGAGGAGGGCATCCGCCAGTTCCTTGATATTGGCACCGGTATCCCGGCCGCGAATAACACGCACGAAGTAGCCCAGTCCGTCGCACCCGGATGCCGGGTCGTCTACGCGGACCATGACCCGATCGTGGCCGCCCACGCTCGCTCGCTGCTGGCCAGCGCGCCGGAGGGAGCTACTGACTATCTGGAGGCGGATCTGCGTGAGCCGGGCAAGATCATCTCCGCGGCCGCGCGGACCCTGGACTTCCGGCAGCCGGTGGCCGTCGTCTTGATGGCAGTCCTCCAGTTTATCCCGGACGGGGAAGACCCGGACGGGATCGTGGCGGAGCTGCTCGAGGCCGGGCCCAGCGGCAGCTACCTGATCGTGTCGCACCCGGCCAGTGACATCGATCCCGAGGCCATGGCCGAGATGGCCACCCGGCTCAACCGGCTGATGTCCCAGAGCGTGGCACTCCGCGACCACGGCGAGGTATCACGATTCTTCGAGGGGCTGGAACTGGCCGAGCCTGGCGTCGTCCGGATACCCGAATGGCGGCCGGACTCACCGGCCGAAGCCGCCAGCCCAGCGACCATGTGGGGCGGCGTGGGCCGGCAGCCGTAACAGGCGCTGCTCTGGTGCGGCGGTGCCGGACAGGCTCAAGTGCGTCGGGCTGGAACGGCAGTCATGCGCCCACGGACTGACCCGATTCAGCGCCGTTCGAACGGGATCTTCTCGCCTGCCTCGATCGCGATAGGCAGCTTGTTCTCGGCCGGCGGCAGCGGGCAGGTGGCCAGGTCGGTGTAGGCACACGGCAGGTTCACCGCGCGGTTGAAGTCGATCGTCACCTGACCCTGGCCGTCGGGCGCCCCGACATGCAGGGCACGGTTCGCCGCGTAGGTCGTCACGCCGGATGTCGCGTCGGTGAACAAGGCCATCAGGCTGCCGGGCTGCTTGCCGTTGAAAGCCGTCAGCCGGAAGGCCGCCCCGTCCAGGACGAATTCGAGCTGCCCGGGAGATGCGTAGACATGCTGCAGGCCCTCAACGGCCGCGCCCACCGTGACATCGCGGGGAGACCCGAACGGGATGTAGCGGCCCGTCGTCACCCAGCGCGGGTCCGGATCGTAGGCGGGCACCCCGGCGAAGTCCGCGCGCAGCGGGTGGCCGGGATGGCGCGGCCGGACGATGTCATAGCCGCAGCGCTTGGCCACCTCGACCACGGCATCGCCGAAGCCGGCGAAGATGCTGTCCCGCTCGCCGATAACCCCGAAGCTGTGCCTGCCGCGGACAGCGGTTCCGTCGATGGTCAGTTGCTCGCCCTCGGCTAGCTGCACCGTGACGCCCTCGTCCGTGCTCGCCCAGTTCCCCGGCGCGTCGCCGAAGCAGGCCGGCTCGGCGTCGAGCCAGTTCAGGCTGGTGATCGCGAGGAAGCCGTGCGGATCGGCGAGCAGCCGCTCGTGCTCGGCGTGCCACCGCTGCCACTGTTCGGTGAAGGTCGCCTGCTGGGTGTGCTGAACAGTCATTGTCACTCATTCCGATCGGATAGCCCGCGGTTCGATCGTATCTCCGCATGCGGGCGGGACTCGCGAACGAGTTCGCCCTGGGCGTCCGGTGGAGCTGACCGGGGACCTCAGGCGGGGAGCGGCGTGATGTTGTAGTTCATCTGGAACAGGTTCTGCGGGTCGTACTGCGCCTTGACCCGGCCGAGCCGCGCGTACTTCTCGGGGCCGCCGAAAGCCTCGACGACCCGGTCCATCTCGTCGAAATTGAGCATGTTGACGTAGATCCCCTGGCCGACCCACGGTCCGAGGTCACCGACGATCTTCCGGGTCCGGCCGATGTAGTCCGCGTCGTGGGCCGGGTCATCCCAGGCCATCGCGAAGTTGAGCCACAGCAGGTACTGACGGTTCGAGAATGCCGTCGCGTCCTCGGGGACATCGCCGATGGCACCGCCCAGGCCGATGATCTCGACCTCCCCGTGCATCGGCATGTCCTGCCAGAAGGCGACGAGGGTGTCGATCGCCTCGTCGGCCAGTTCCTGCACGTGCGCTTCCTTGGTGTAGTAGCGCTGCCCGTCGGGGAACTCCTCGTCGAGGAGCTTCTGCACCGCCGCCCCGAACGGCAGCACGGTGGAGGCCGTCAGGCACGGGTGGCCGACCGCGCCCAGCCCGTCGACAAGCTCGGTGCCCGCGGGGTCATCCGCGTCATCCAGCCACATCGAGATGAGCATCAGCAGCCGCGTGCCGACCAGTTCCGGCGGCACGAACGGCAGCGCCGGGATGTCGTGCTTGAGCGCCGCGTGCCAGCCGATGCTGCGGGGCAGCGTGGGCACGATCGAGGCGTATTGGCGGAGCGCCTCGGCGGCGTCCTCGGGCTGGTACAGGGACACGCCGATGCGCATCATCGGGCCGAACTTCTGCGCCCGGAAGGTGAACCGGGTGACCACCCCGAAGTTGCCGCCGCCGCCCTTGAGCGCCCAGAACAGCTCAGGATGAGCGTCTGCGGAGACCTCGATGACCTCCCCGCTGGCCAGCACCAGCTCGAGCGAGACGAACTGATCGCAGGTCAGCCCGTGCTTGCGGGAGAACCAGCCGATGCCGCCACCGAGCGCCAGGCCCGGCACGCCGGTCTCCGACATGATCCCGGCCGGGACGATCAGCCCGTAGGGCGCGGTCGCCGCGTCCACATCGCCCAGCAGGCAGCCGCCGCCCACCTGGACGAGGTTGTGCTCAGCGTCGACGCTCACCTCGCGCAGGCCGCCCAGGTCGATGGTCAGCCCGCCGTCCGACATGGCCTTGCCGGACACGGAGTGCCCGCCGCCGCGGACGGCCGGCCGCAGGCCGTGGGCGCGTGCGACGTTCACCGCCGCGACCACATCCTCGGTGCTGGTGCAGCGGAGGATCAGGCCGGGGCTGCGGTCGATCATGGCGTTCCACACCTGCCGCGCCTCGCCGTACCCGGCGTGGTCCGGGCCGATGATGTCGCCCTTGAATGCCGCTCCCAGCTCATCGGCTATGCGCAGCCGCAGCTGGTCATCGAGTTCGGGCTGCGCTACGGCGGTGCTGCTCGGCGATGATGTCGGTGACATGTGATCCTGCCTTCCGGGATCCTGGAGGGGTGATTGCGCGGTCATGAGCTGGTCAGTGCACTGTCGATCAGGGCCGGGGGAGCCAGTGCGGCCCGCCCGGGGCTACGCAGGTGCTGCCACAGCCGGGGCAGGAGCTCGTCGCGGACGGCCCGCCACGAGGCGATCTCCGCCGCGGTCAGCGGCGTGACGTGGCCGGCCGCCCGGGCGGCGAGCCAGGTGTCGCACGCGGCCGAGAGCAGCCACATCCGGGCCACCGCGATGCCGGAGGTCGCGCCGAGGGTCAGGGCGCCATTGCCACGCAGCAGCAGTGCTTCGCCGACGGGCAGGCTGGCGGTGGCGCGCTCGGCCAGCTCCGCCGAGCGCAGCAGGTGGGCGCTCCCGTGCACGGGGACTGATTCGCCGAGCCAGGCGGCCTGGCCGTGCAGGGGTAGCAGGGCCGACGTGGTGGCCGCCGCGGCGAACGCGCTGGGCGGCTGGGCCCGGGCGATCGACTCGGCATCGGGCCGGGCGCGGTACAGCGCGAGGTGCGCCCAGGCCTCGGCGGCTGCGCCGGCCGGCAGCGACGACGTGTCCAGCGGCACGGTCACGAGGGCGGACTCGGTTACGGTGGCCAGATCGGCGGCTGGCGTGATCAGCATCGACCTCCCAGCGCGTACGGACACGTGCCCGTACGCGGTGACCAGTCCCAGCCGGGAGAGCACGTGCGCGGCCTCGACGAGCTCGCTGCGTTGCGTTGACGCCAGAATCACCGTGCGCCCTCCTGTCTTTCCAGACGACCCACCAACGGCTAAACTGTATGCAGTTTCTCGGGAAAGGGAAAGAGCTGTGATCTCAGGACTGCACCACTACGCGTTGGAAGTGCCAGACCTCGCGGTGGCAGAGGGCTTCCTGCAGGACTTCGGCCTGGAGACCCGGGAGAAGGACGGGTCGCTGGTCGCCCAGTGCCCCGGCCGGGACCAGGAGCAGGTCAGACTGGTCGAGGCCGCCGCCAAGCGGTTGCACCACGTCTCCTTCACGCTGCGCCCGGGCACCCTGGACGCGGTCCGGGAGGCCCTGGAGCGGGCGGGCACGCCGGTGATCGAGCCGCCGCCGGGCGCCGCCGAGGACGGGATGTGGGTGCGTGACCCGGACGGTACCGCGGTGCAGCTGCTCGATGAGTCCCCAGCCCCGGGGCGTCCGGTCGCCGAGGTGCTGGCCAACGTCGGCGCCAGCCACCAGCGGATCGGCGTGGCGCAATGGCTGCAGGCCAAGGAGGATGTCATGCCGCGCCGGCTGGGGCACACGCTGCTGTTCACGCCGCAACCGCAGGAGATGACCGCCTTCTACACCGACGTGCTGGGGCTGCGGGTGAGCGACCGCATCCATGGTCTTGTCACTTTCCTTAACGCGGGGCCTGGTGATCATCACGTCTTCGGCTTCATCGCGAGCAGCCACCCGGGCTTTCATCACGCCAGCTTCGAGGTGCCCTCGATCGACGCGATCGCGTTCGGCGCCGACCGGATGCGCAGTAAGGGACGTGAGGAGGGATGGGGGCTCGGCCGTCACACGATCGGCTCGAACTTCTTCCACTACAACCCGGACCCCTGGGGCTCGTGGATCGAATGGTTTTCCGACATCGACCAGATCGACGACTGCTGGGTCGCGGGGGACTGGGATGTCCCCCCGCATCTGTGGGGGGCACCGCCACCGGAGACGTTCCTGCGCAACCTCGAGCCACGCGGCTGACCGCCCGCCAGGGTCGGCGACGGCCCGTGTATCAGCCGGGTGGCGGGGACGCTCTAGTAGTCAGGCACGCTATGGCGCGGGCCAGGCAAGCTGAGCGGGGGAGGCGGCAAAATGGCCTTAGTCAAGCGGCCGGGCGCACTGGTAAGCCTGGCCGCCGTGATGCTGGCTGCATCGATCGGGATCATAGGGTGTGGCACCGGTTCCAGCTATCCGGTCCAGGCCGCTTACAGGCCGGCCGGCCCCTTTGCCACGACGACGGGCGTGGTGCAGGACGCCTCGGGTCACGTGATCTACGACTTGTACTACCCGGGCAACTACACGGCGCTCGGGTTCAAGAGCCCGATCGTCACGTGGGGCAACGGGACCGGCGGGACGCCGAGCATGGTCTCGACGCTGCTCAGCCATCTCGCTTCCTACGGCTTCACCGTGATCGCGTCCACCCTGGGCAACACCGGCAGCGGCAACGAGATCGACGCGGCCGCCCACTACCTGGTCGCCCAGGACGGCGTCACGAGCAGCGTTTTTCACGGCCACCTGGCCGTGAACCAGGTCGCCGCGGTCGGCACCTCCCAGGGGGCCGGCGGCGCCGTCCGGGCCGCTACCAACGATCCAGCGCTGATCAAGACCGTGATGACCTTCTCGCTGCCCAGCACGTTCTGGGTCGGGCCCAACCCCGATTGCCCGGTCAAGGCCGACTGCATGTTCGACCCAGCCGCGCTGACCCAGCCCACCTTCTTCATCTCCACCCACGGGCCCTTCGACGCGGTGATCGCCAGCCCCCCGACAGAAAGGGCCTTCTACAACAGCGTCACGGTGCACGCCGCGCTGGGCATCATCCGCAACTCCGACGGCCAGCGGGCCGACCATACCTCCATCTCGAACACCGCCGACGGCGGGAATCCCGGCGGTGAGCTCGGCTATGCCACCGCCTGGCTCGAATATCAGCTGCGTGGCGACAGCACTGCCGCTGCCGCGTTCAGCGGCGCTCACCCCGAACTGGTGGCCAACAGCAACTGGCCGGGCAGCGCCGCCAAGTAAGTACGCCGATAGCGGCGGGCCTGCCCATCAGCCCATGGGCGGGCCTCGGCGTGCTCGCCGGATGGGCCGCCGCAGCACTGCTGGCCGGCGGGCTGGCACTCCGGCTGCGCGACGTGTGAGCGACAGGTCCGCGTTCACCGCTCGGCCGGTACCTCGTGCTTGTCCGCGGCCAGCCGGCGCATCGCGTTCAGGCTGGCTTCGACGGCCTTGAGATAGTCGCCGGTCATGGAGTCGGCGTAGTCCTGCTCGCCCGCTGACCCGCCTTCCACGCCGGAGACCACGAGGGCGAAGCTGAAGCGCAGCTGCAGGTCGTCGTCAGAACCCTCGATCTCGTTGGCGATGGTGCCGAGTACCGGGCCGGCGATCCGGGTGAACACCACCCGGTGCGGGGCCTCCAGGGTGATGCGCTCGGTGAAGCGCTGGCCGCGGAAGTCGATGTCGCGGTCGAACACGGTGTCCCCGTGCCGCGCGGTGACCTCGCAGAAGGTCATGCTGGGCACGAACGGCAGGGCGTTGTTGGCCTTGAGCACCAGGCCGTCCCAGACGGCGGCGCGGTCCAGCCGGGGCTGGCCAGCGGCATTGACCGGCAGCTGGTGCGTTACGTAGATCATGACGTTCCTCCCGAGGTGTCGATGACGGGGTTGTCGAGGGTGCCCAGGCCGTCGATGGCGGTGCGCACCCGGTCGCCGGGGCGCAGGTACAGGCCGCGGCCGACACCCACTCCGGACGGGGTGCCGGTCGGGATGACGTCGCCGGGCTCGAGCGTCACCACTTCACTCGTGGCGCTGATGAGCTCGGCCACCGTGCAGATCATGTCGGCGGTCGACTCGTCCTGCTGCAGCTCGCCGTTCACCCATAGTCGCAGCCGCAGGTCCTGCGGGTCAGGTATCTGGAAGGCGGGGGTGATGCCCGGTCCGAGCGGCAGGGACGCGTCCGCGGACTTGGCGGCGAACCAGTCGTAGGTGAAGGCGTCGGCCGGCACGGCCTGCCGCTTGTGGTGGCCGCGGGCGGTGATGTCGTTGGCGACGCAGTAGCCGGCCACGTGCGCCAGCGCGTCCTGCGGTGCGATATCGCGGCCGCCGATGCCGATCACGACCGCGAGTTCCGCTTCCCAGTCGTACCTGGCCGTCTCGGGGGAGCGGACGATGATGGCGTCCGCAGGCCCGATGACCGTGGTGGTCGGCGTTTTCAGGAAGAAGTACGGCTTCCACGCCGCCCCGGGGATCTCACCGCCCATCTCCAGGACGTGACGGCGGTAGTTGATGCCCGCGCAGACCACCTTGCGCGGCCACCGGACCGGCGCCAGCAGGGTGTCATAGTCGATGACGGGGGCATCGTCCAGCTCGATGGCCCGCAGGATGTCGCCCGCTTGAGCCCAGTCCTCCAGCAGCTCCAGCATGGTCGTCCAGCGCTTGAGATCCGGCGGCCCGACCAGGGTGCCGTCCTCGCGCCGCACCGCGATGCCGATGGTGTCGCCCCGCTGGTAGGTCGCCAGCGACCAGGTCATGAGGATGCTCCTGGGGTGAGTGCCGAGTCGCCGGAGATCTGATCGTGCACGGAGGAGATGTCAAGTTCCCCCCACCCGTCGGCGACTGCCTTGTCGAACACGGTCTTGGCCGACGTGAAGACCGGAGTCTGCAGGCCGGCTGCTGCGGCGGCGTCCTCGATCTGCTCCAGAATGGAGTGCAGCGTGTCGATCGGGCCGGGCGCAGGCAGCCAGGCGCGCTCGCGCATGAGCGGCCCGCGCTGCTTCCAGATGGCCGACGCCGCGATCGAGTTGTCCAGGGTGTGCTGGACGAGTGCCAGGTCGAGGCCGCTGCGCCGGGCCAGCGCCATCGCCTCGGCGGCCGCGACGGTGTGGGTGGCCAGCAGCATGGTCGCGATGTACTTCATCCGGGCGCCGGTGCCGAACGCGCCGGTGTAGACCCATGGGCCTGAGATGGCGTCCAGCACGGGCCGCACCGCGTCCACGCTGGCCTGGTCGCCGGAGGCGAAGGTGGTGGCCAGCCGCGGGCCGACCATGCCCGGGCTGCCGCTGATGGGGCAGTCCAGCAGGTCGCCGCCGCGCTGGCGGACCGCGTCCCTGACCCGGCCCTTGTGACCGACGTCGACCGTGCTCATCTCGATGTGCACGGTGCCCGGCCGCAGCGTCGTGAGCGTGCCGAGGTCGCCGCAGACGACTTCCTGCACGGCGTCCGCGGCCGGCAGGATCGACAGCAGGACGTCGGCGCGCCCGGCCACCTCGGCCGGCGAGGCGGCGACGGCTCCGCCGGCCGCGATCAGCTCAGGTGATCCACTGCGGCGGTAGCCGATGACCTCGAAGCCCCGCTCGGCCAGGTTGCGGGCGATGGGCAGGCCCATCTTGCCCAGGCCGATGATTCCGACTCGCTGCATCGCTACCCTCCTGATCTCACGCTGCGGGTCAGCGCCACTCATACGTACCGGTGCCCAGCGACACCCGCACCGAGACGCACCCCTCATTGAGCCGCCAGCGGTACACCTCGAATGTCCGCAGCCCGGCCCGGACAAACGGGTCAGCGGCGGCGATGCGGCGGGCGGCCTCCTCGTCGGGTGCGCGCAGGATCGTTACCCCGGAACCGGGCCCGACCTCCGGTCCGGACAGCAGCGGCCCGGACGCCAGCAGCATGTCCGCCTGCTCCAGGCCGAGCACCCAGGCCAGGTGATCCTCCACATGCGCGTCGATGGCGGCCTGGTCCGTGCCTGCGCCCGGCCGGGACAGGATGAGCCAGTAGTCGCGCGCCAGCAGACGGGAACGGTCAACGGGGACGGCGGGCGCCTGACTGCTCATCCTCTAAACTGTATACAGTTCTCCTGTTACGTCAAGAGTCTGTTGTGTTACAACCGCCGTCTGGCGGCAGCAAACTGTATGCAGGCTCCGCATGATCAGGAAGAATGTGGGTCATGGCCCGAACAGCGCTCATCCCGGGTGTCCGCAAGGTGCACCTGCCCGAAGCCCGGCAGGCGATCCCATATGTGCATGCCTACCTGCGTGAGTGCATCCTCGACGGCACGCTGACGCCGGGCACGAAGCTCTCCCAGGTGTCGCTGGCCGAGCAGCTCGGGATCAGCCGCACCCCGCTGCGTGAGGTGCTGCGGATGCTGCAGGAGGAGGGCCTGGTCGAGATCGAGCCGAACCAGCGCACCCGGGTGGCTGGCCTCGATCCGCAGGAACTCGACGACACCTACGCGTGCCGGATCCTGATGGAGACCCTGGCCCTGTCGATGACGATCGACGCGTTCGGGCCGGTCGGCCGCAAGGACGCCACGCGACTGCTGGCCCTGATGCGGCGGGCGGCCAAGACGGGCGATTTCGACGCATGGTTCGCCGCGCACGCCGACTACCACCGGCTGATTACGGCAGGCGCCGGGGAAGTGCTCCAGCGGCAGCTGCAGGCGTTCGCCGACCGGACGACCCGCTACATCCGGATCTACCAGCTCTCGGATCCGACCAGCTGGCAGGCGGCCGGGGACATCGAGCACGAGCAGATCCTGGAGGCGCTGATCGCCGGGGACGAGCAGGGCGCGCTGAACGGGATGGCGCACCACCTGGCGCGCACGGCGCTGCGGGTGCTGACCGATTGCGCGCCGGACTACGTGCCCGCCGCGGTACCGCGGGCGGTCGCGCTCATCGACCGTCACCCGCCCGCCGCCCTGCGGTTGACCAGCGCCGGCTGACCGGGCGTCAGCCCGCGAGGAACGGCTGGACGACGGCGAGGAAGTCCGCCGTCTTCTCGATCATCGTCCAGTGCCCGCAGCCGGTCAGGACGTGCAGCCGCGCATCGGGCAGCAGGTCCACCAGCTGCGCGGACGAGTCCCGCCAGGGCACCACCTGGTCGTCGCGGCCGTGCACCATCAGCACCGGTGCGCTGATCGCCGCGAGTTCCGCGCCGGGCAGGGCCAGATCATCGACCCAGCGCTGCCGTGGCGCGGGGAACATCGCCGCCCACGAGTCGCGCACCGGCGGGTCCAGGCTGGCCTGGTAGCGCAGCTCGACGAGCTCGTCGGTGACCAGGCTGCGGTCGTGCGCGAACAGCCCGATGACCCGGCGCATCTGTGCCACCCCGGGCGTGTACCCCCACACGGCGTCCAGCCCGCGAGGCAGCGCCATCGCCACACCCATCGAGCCCATCAGCACGATGCGGCGCACCAGGTCCGGCCGGGCCGCCGCGATCGACAGGGCGATGGCGCCGCCCATCGAGTTGCCGATGATGTCCACCTCGCCGACCCCGAGCGTGTCGAGCAATGCGAGCGCGTGGCTGGTCCACGCCGCCCGTCCGTAGCTGCGCTGCTCATCGGTGGCCGTTGCGCCGAAACCGAGCTGGTCAGGTGCGATCACGCGGCGCCCGGCACTGAGCGCCGGAATGACAGGGCGCCAGTTGGCGATGGCGGTGACGCCGGGCCCGGACCCGTGCAGCAGCAGCACCGGCGGCCCGGGCGATCCGTCCGGCGTCCCGGTGTCGATGACGGCGGTGGCCACGCCAGCCACGTCGATCCGGCTGGCGGCCAGGGCAGGTGCGGTCATGAGGCGGGAACTCCCGAGCTGTCCGGCTGCAGCTGGGGCTGGCTGGAGACCCGCTTGACCGGGCCAAGCCACATGTCGATGGAGCCGGTCTCCTCGGGATCGAACGTCCGCGGCTGCCACGCGGCGTCGTCCTCGATCCGGCGCACGCCGAAGGAATATTCGTAGGTGAACCCCTCCGGCCCGAGGAAGTACAAGAAGATCGCGGTGGACTGCGGGTGCCGGCCGGGGCCCATCTCGATCTCGACGCCGTGCTCGACCAGGAAGTGCCAGTTGCGGAACAAGTCGTCGAGGGTCTCGACCTGGAAGTTCATGTGGCACAGCCCGGGCTGGTCGCCCCGGAACACCGCGAGCTTGTGGTGCACCGGATCGATCCGCAGCAGGCAGGCCCAGTCCCCAATCCAGTCCGACACGCGCGCGTTGAACCGGGTGCTCCAGAACCGGTAGGCCTCGTGCACGTCCGGCGCGTCCAGGCACAGGTGACCGAACTCGGTAATGCCCGCGGGCCGGGTGAAGGCGACCGGCCGGGTGATGGTTTCCTGCTGGCTGACCAGCTCCAGGCGATTACCAAACGGATCGTCGAACGCGATGAACTCCCGCACCCGGCGGGACCGTGCCTCCGCCGCGGAGCCACGGTGCACGGTGCTGCCGGAGCGCTCCAGCTCGGTCTCGGCGGCGGCCAGGGCGTCGGCATCGGCCACCGCGAAACCGGAGGCGATGACCCCGGACGGCCCCTCGACGAGCGCGAGGCAGTGGTGCCGGTGGTCGGCGCGCAGGTGGGCGACGCCGATCTCGCTGGGCGCGGCCAGCTCCAGGCCGACGATGCCGGTCGCGAACCGGACGGCCGCCGCCAGGTCGGTCACGCCGGAGCGCACGTAGGCGATGTCGGTGAGCGTGATCATCGCGTCGGGTCAGGCGTAGACCGGGGCGACGTCGATGTAGATCTGCCAGTCGCGGACCAGGTCCCCATCGAAGATCAGGATGTCCGCGTTGGGCGTGATCACGGTCTTGCCGTCCTTGCGGAGGTACTCGACATCGATCTGCACGATGACCGTGTCATCGATCTCCCAGACGTTCTTGATGTGGTGGGTCAGGCCGTCGATGGTGGAGAAGAAGCCGGCCACCGCATCCTTCACGGCCTCCCGGCCGATGGCCGGGTCCGCGTTGGCGAAGCGGAACTTCGCGTCCGGGGTGAGGTGGGCGACGAACTTGTCAGGGTCAAAGGCGTCGATGTCGGCGAAGACCTTCGCGATGTCCCGGCTCATGATGTGCTCCCGTCATTGGAAGACCAGGGGGTGCGGATCTCCCAAAAACTGTATGCAGTTGACCGGGGATGGGCAAGGGTTCTTGACAGTAAAACTGCATACACATACTTTGCTGACAGCCGCGATGCCGGGACGTGATCTCATGGCTGCCTGCCGTGCCCGCCTGGTGCCCGTAGTATCCCGCTGAGCAAGCGGGCCCCAGACAAGGTGGTGTGAGCTATGGATGCCGGCGCCCAGGCGAAGGCGGCAGATCTGCTGTCATCCGCGTACCAGACACGGGTCCCGATCGAGCCGTTGGTCGACACCTGCGACGGGCTGACCCTGGACGACGCGTATGAGATCCAGCTGCTGCAGATCCGCCGCCGGGTCGCCGCCGGGGCTCGGGTCAAGGGCCACAAGGTCGGGCTGACCTCGGCGGCAATGCAGCGCCAGATGGGCGTTGACCAGCCTGACTACGGTCATCTGCTGGACGACATGTTCTGGCTGGAATATCAGCCGATTCCGGTGTCGCGGTTCCTGCAGCCGCGGGTGGAGCCGGAGGTCGCGTTCGTGCTCAAGCGGCCGCTGCACGGCCCGGGCGTCACGGCCGCCGAGGCGATCGCCGCGGTCGATTTCGTGCTGCCCGCGCTGGAGCTCATCGATTCGCGGATCCGGGACTGGAAGATCGGCCTGCTCGACACCATCGCGGACAACGCCTCGTCCGGCGGCGTGGTGCTGGGCAGTACCCCGACGCCGCTGTCCGCGGTGGACCTGCGGCTCGGCGGCTGCAACCTGCACCGGAACGGGCAGCTGGTGGCCACTGGCGCCGGTGGCGCGGTGCTCGGGTCGCCGCTGACGTCGCTGGTCTGGCTGGCGAACACGGTCGGTGCGCAAGGGGTTGTCCTGGAGGCCGGGCACGTTGTGCTGCCTGGCTCCATCACCGTATCGATCCCGGTGTCGGCGGGGGATAGCGTGACCGCCACCTTCGCGGGGCTGGGCAGCGTGACCGCGCGCTTCGAAGAGGGGCAGGCATGACGAGCTCGTGGAGTGTGGACCGGGCGGCGACCGTGCTGCTGGAGGCCGAGGCGTCGCGGGCCGACCGCGGGCCGATCACCGCGGAGTGGCCCGGGCTGGATCTCCAGGCGGCGTATGCGGTGCAGGATGAGACGTTGCGCCGCCGGCTCGACCGGGGGGAACGGCTGGTCGGCGTGAAGCTCGGCCTCACCTCGCGGGCCAAGCAGCAGCGGATGAACATATCGTCGCCACTGACCGCCTGGCTCACCGACGCCATGGTGCTGCCCGCCGGGAATCCCGTGCCCCAGGACACGCTGATCCATCCGCGGGCCGAGCCGGAAATCGTTTTCGTAATGCGGGACCGGCTGGCCGGTCCGGGCGTCACCGCGGTCACGGCGCTGGCGGCGGTGGCGTCGGTCCATGGCGGGATCGAGATCATCGACAGTCGCTACCGTGACTTCACGTTCACGCTGCCGGACGTGGTCGCGGACAACGCGTCCTCCGGCTCGTTCGTGACCGGCCCGGTCGGCCGGTCACCGGCGGACCTGGACCTGGCACTGGAGGCATGCCTGGTCGAGGTGGACGGGCGGATCGTCGACTCAGCTACCGGTGCCGCCGTGCAGGGTCATCCCGCGGAGGCGCTCGCGCTGGCGGCCAACGACCTGGCGCGGCGCGGGCTCGCGATCGAACCCGGCTGGATCATCCTGACCGGCGGCATGACCGACGCCGTCTTCGCGGCAGCGGGGTCCACCGTGGCCGTGCATTTCACGAACCTCGGCTCGATCTTCTTGTCGGGGAGCTGACATGCCACTGGTCGAGGTGACCCTGGTCGAGGGCCGCACGCCAGAGCAGATCCGGTCGCTGATCCACGAACTGCACGAGGCGGTGGTCCGCGCGGTCGCGGCGCCGCCGCACAGCGTGCGGGTCATCGTCCGCGAGACACCGGCCACGCACTGGGCGGCCGGTGATGTCACCATCGCCGAAAGGCCTGGCGGGCCGGGCTGAGCCCAGAACACCTAGCTGACCCGCTGGATGTCGAACGTGGTGATGACGCCGTGCTCGACGGTGTAGCTGCCCTGGTAGTGCTGGACCGTGCCGTCCGTCTGCAAGGCGTCGACCTTCGCCGTCACCACGTTGCCGGACACCGACACGATGGTCAGGCGGTCCTGCTGCGTCGTGCCGAAACCATGTATGAACTCCGGGAACGTTGATCCGCTGTTCTTCCCGCCGAGGCGCCACGCGGCGAGGTAGCGGCGGCCGTTGATCGCCGCGATGTACCTGCGCACCGTGACCGCCGGGCTGGCGGCCTCGACCGCCACCGCCGATGATGATGAGCTGCCGCTGCCCGAGGGGCCGCCGGGGGGCGTGGAATGCAGCAGCGAGTTGTGCCGCAGCAGCGCGAAGGCGCCCCCGGCGAGCAGGAGCACCACAATGACGATCCCGGCGGCGAGGGGGGCGCGTGAGCGCCGCTTCGCGGGCAGGTAAGGCTGCGGTGGTCCGGGCGGCGACACCCTGGTCGTCCGGGGCGGGTCCGGGTACGGGGAGGCGGGCCGGGATGCGGCCGGGTAGGCGGAGGGCGCCGGGGGAGCGGCCGGATAGCCGGGGGCGGGCTGGGATGCGGCCGGGTACGGGGATGCCGCGGGGGGAGAGA